>DASYAT010000220.1:0-57547 GCA_036501205.1 Streptosporangiaceae bacterium
ACGCTGAACGCGGTGAGCGCGGCCGCGGCGGCCAGATCCCAGTCGCCTAGGTCACAGTCGTCGAGCACGACCGCCGCGGACTTGCCGCCGAGCTCGAGGAAGACCTTCTTTGTCGTGGCGGCGGCGCTGGCCATGACATCGCGGCCGGTCGCGGTCGAGCCGGTGAACGAGACCAGGTCGATTCTCGGGTCCGCGGTGAGCTTTTGACCGGCTTTGGGCCGGCTGCTGGTGACCACGTTGACTACGCCCGCTGGAATATCGGTGTGCTCGGCGACTAGCCGGCCTAGCTCGGCGCCGGTCCAGGGCGTGTCCGGGGCGGGCTTGAGCACGACCGTGCAGCCGGCCGCGAGCGCCGGGCCCAGCTTGGCCAGGGTGATCTGGTTGGGGAAGTTCCACGGGGTGATCGCGGCGACGACCCCGGCGGGCTCGCGGCAGACCCGGCGGCGGGTGCGGATGCCCATCGGCTTGGCGACACCTAGATCCTGCTCCCACTCGTAGGACTCCAGCAGGCCGGCGACGTAGTCCAAGCCGTCGATCGGGATGCGGAGCTGCGGGCCGTCGGTCCACATCGTGGGTACGCCCGCCTCGGCGATCGTGATCTCGCGCAACTGCTCGAAGTTCTCGTCGAGCGCTGATTTCAGCTGGCGCAGGCAGCGGGTTCTTAGCTCGTGGTCCGCTGCCCAGCTGGTGTTGTCGAATGCCTGACGGGCCGCATCGATTGCTTCGCTGAGGTCGCCATCCGACGCGTCCGGTGCGCGGGCGATTACTTGCTCGGTAGCCGGGTCAATTACCGGGTAGCTGTCCCCGCCGCCCGCATCCCTGAGCACGCCGCCGATGAGCAGCTGCGGCTGGTCTACCACTGTGTTAGCTACCACAGGGGCACCGGTCCCTCGCCGATCGGGAAATGGCCGGGCAGCCGCTCCCCCGACGTCGATCGCTCCATCCGCCGCCGCATCCCGTCCGACAGCACATCGGCCTTGATCATCTCGATGAACAGCGCAGTCGCGTTACCCAGGTCAAAGAAGTCACGCTGCCAGGACCACTGCCAGTTCCCGCCGTAGGCGAACCAGCTTCCGCCGATCCCGGCCACCTGATACGACGATCCGTCGGGTCGCCTGGCTCCGGCCACCTGCTTCCAGAAGCCGACGATCTCGCCTTGCGCCTCGTCGATCAGCACCTTCTGGTACGGGTAGGACCAGCCGTCGAGCCCGCCCATCTCGAGCGCGAGCGCGATGTCGCGGATCTGATCTCGCCCGGCCACCATGAACTCCTCGTTCGGCCCCATGTTCCAGCCGTAGGTCGCGTCCGGCGTGTACAGCTGCGCCAGCGGGCGCCAGTCGCCGTTGCGCTCGCACTCGCGGTTAGCGTCCAGCCAGCGCTGGACCATCTCGTCGAGTTCGGGGCGGGGGTAGGCGGGCATCGGACTCCTTATTCCACGACTCGCAGGGCCTGGGTGGGGCAGTACCTGACCGCCGCCGTTACGGCCGCCCGTTCGCTCTCGGGCGGCTCCGGGTCCAGGATCTGGACCAGGCCCTTCTTCGGGACGCCGAAGACCCCGGGCGCTTCCAGCTCGCAGTTCGCGTGGCCCTGGCACAAGTCAAGATCAACTTCGATGCGCATTAGCGGACCCTCCGGCGGTAGCGGACCAGGCACGGCTGGGCAAGCTGGACGACCATCTTGGAATGATCGTTGCGGTAACTCGCGGAAGGCTGGGCCAGCTCGAAGGTCCAGTCCCGCAGCAGGACCGAGAAGATCGCCTTGAGCTGGATCATCGCGAAATTGGCGCCGACGCACCGGTGGCGTCCCGCACCGAACGGGATCCAGGTCCAGCGGTTGACCAGGTCTTCCTGGCGGGGTTCGGCGTACCGGTGCGGGGCGAAGGCGTCTGGGTCGGGGAAGTCCTCGGCGATGCGGTTCGAGATCGCCGGAGTCGCGCCGACCAGGGCGCCGGCCGGGATCTGGTATCCCGCGATCTCCAGGTCCCTGGTGGCGGCGCGGAGCAGCAGGATCAGGGGCGGATGCAGCCGGAGCGCTTCCTTGATCGCGGCTTCGAGCAGCGGGATCTCGCGCAGGGCCTGGAAGCTCACCGCCGGATTGTCGCGGTACAGCTCGTCGAGTTCCTTGGTGATATCGGCTAGGAGTGCGGGATGCCGCAGCAGCTCGATCAGCGTCCAGGCGGCCGTTCCCGAGCTGGTGTGGTGGCCGGCGAACATCATCGAGATGAACATGCCGGTGATCTCGTCGGCGGTGAACATGGGCGTGTCGTCGCCGACCGGCCCGCGCAGCGACATGAGTACGTCCAGCAAGTCCCGCTCGTCGCGGCTCACGGGTGGCGAAGCCGCCCTTCCCGCCATTATTTCTTCCACCAAAGAGACGAGCCCGACGCGAGCGGCATCGCGGCGACGGAAGCTGTCGATCGGGGCGTAGGGATCGACGAACGCCAGCGCGTCGGTGCCGCGCTCGAGATCGTGGTACAGGGCGGCGAAGCGGCCGTCCAGCTCGCGGCGGAACTTGGTGCCGATCAGGCAGGCCGACGAGGTGTAGATGGTGAGTTCGGCGAACCAGTCGAGCAGGTCGATCTCGCCGGCCTGCGTCCACGGCGCGACCATGGCGTCGACCTCGTCGGCGATCGTCTGGGCGTGGCCGCGCATCATGTCGCCGCGCAGCGCCTGGTTGCGTAGTGCCTCGCGGCGGCGCTCGGGCGAGGCGTCGAATACCACGCCCTTGCCGAAGATCGGCGTCATGAACGGGTAGGCGCTGGCCTGGTCAAGGTCCTCGTCGGGGGCGCGGAAGAAGTACTCGTTGGCGTTGGCGCCGGAGAGAAGAATCACCGGGCGGCCGGCCAGGTCGAAGCTGCCGATGTCGCCGCACTCGGACCGGACGCGGCGCATCAGGGCAATGGGGTCGCTTCGGAGTTCTTCCAGGTGGTTGGTGCCCGAGACGACTGGCGGCGGCTTCATCGCACTGGCGCCTCGGGCTGGACCTCGATCAGGGTCAGGTGCGCGCCTGGGCGGGTGGCCACCATCGCGGCGACCGCGTTGGCTACGTCGGCCGGCTTCAGGTAGCCGGAATGGCGCATCAGGCCCCAGGGCGTCCATTCGTCGAACAGCGCGGTGAGCGTCTCATGGTCCCAGTCCATGCCCATGCCGGTCAGTGTCGGGCCAGGCCGCACCACGCCGACCCTGACGCCGGTTCCTTCCAGCTCCATGAGCATCGCTTTGGCCATGCCTTCCAGGCCGTGCTTGGCCGCCACGTAGCCGCCCATATTCGGGCGGGGCCTGATGACGACGTCGGAGGAGATGAAGACGATGTCGCCGCGCTGGCGGGTCACCATGCCGGAGGCTGTTGCCGCGACGAGCCGTTGCACGCCCACCAGGTGGAGCTGGACTTGCGCGGCGAATTCGCCGGGGCTGGACTCGTGGGTTCGCTGGAGCTCGACGGCTCCGGCGCTGGTGACCAGGACCTCGGGTTCCCCGAGCGCGCTGGTGGCCGCTTCGACGAAGGTCGTCACCGAGTTGTCGTCGGCTACGTCTAGCTGGGCCGCGAACGCCTCGCCGCCGTCGGCGGTGATCTTGGCGGCTAGCTGCTCGCAGATCTCGGCCCGGCGGGCGCCGAGAGCGACTGGGTAACCGGCGGCCGCGAGCACCTCGGCGGTGGCGGCACCGATGCCGGACGAGGCGCCGGCGATGAAGGCAGGTCTACGCATGACGGGTCTCCGTTGTGACCGGCAGGCGGGCGAAGCCGCGCACGCTGATCGAGTGGACTCGCTCGGCGGCGGCTTCGTCAATGTCATAGCGCGCGACTCTTCGGGCGAACTCGGTCAGCGCAATCCTCGCTTCGAGCCTGGCTAGGCTGGCGCCCAGGCAGTAGTGGCGGCCGGCCCCGAAACTGATCAGCGCCGAGGTATCCCGGTCCAGGTCGTAGCTCTCCGGGTCCTGGAATGCACGCGGATCGCGGTTGGCCGAGCCCAGGAGCAGCAGAAGCCTTGCGTTCGCGGGGACGAGGTCGCCGTGGATCTCCCAGTCCTCGGCGACCGTTCGCGCGATGAACTGGCTGGAGGTGTCGAAACGCAGAGTTTCCTCGATCCAGTCCGGCACCCGATCTGGGTCTGCGAACGGCTTGGCGAGTTGGTCTTGGTGGCGCCAGCCCCAGTAGACCGCGTTGGCCAGCAGCTTGGTGGTGGTCTCGTTGCCGGCCACCACCATCAAGAACAAGAAGCCGATGACCTCGTCGTCGGTCAGCCGGTCGCCGCCGACGTCGGCCTCGATCAGTGCGGTGGTGAGATCCGGGGTCGGGCGCCGGCGGCGCTCTTTTACAAGATCCGCGTAGTAGCCGGCCAGGGTCAGCGCCGCGTGCATGCCGGACTGCGGGACGTCCGGCAAGCCGTCCTCCCGGTGCACGACCAGGTCGGCCAGCCGCCGCAACTCGGCCCGGTCCGGCTCGGGCACGCCCATCAGGTCGCTGATCACGTCCATCGGCAGCAGTCCGGCGAAGTCACCGACGAAATCGAACTCGCCCCTGGCCAGTGCCTTGTCCAGGTACCGCCCGGTCAAGGCGGAAATGGAGTCCTCAAGGTCACGGACCCGGCGGGGGGTAAAGCCCTTCGAGACCAGCGCCCGCATCCTGGTATGACGCGGCGGGTCGAGCGCGAGGAACGACATCGTGCGGTGGGCGTGCCTGCCCCAGGCGGACGGCTCGATCGAAACCCCGTTGGCGCTGGAGAACCGGGCCGGGTCACGGAAGGCCGCCACCACGTCCTCGTGCCTGGACAGCGCCCAGAAGTCGAGCTCATCGTTGCGGTACAGCGGCGCCTCGTCCCGCAGCCGGGCGTAAAGCGGGTACGGGTCGGCGTGGATCTGGTAGTCGTACGGGCTGAAGGCCAGCTCGCTTGTCCCGTGATTGGCTAGCACCGGCCGCCTACCGCATGATCAGCTCGACGGCTTCGGCCAGCCGGTCGGCCATCCGGGCGTAGGTGGTGTAGCCGAGGCCGGCCTGCACCATCGCACCGAAGTAGGCCAGCTCGATCAGGCCGGTGGCCGGATTGGCCGGGCCCGCGGCCGTCTCCAGCCGCTGATGGATCTCCATCCCGATCTTGATCCGCAGTTGCCGCACATCGGGATCAGTGCCGAACATCGCGGCCGTGCAGCCCGCCGCCAGCTCGGGCTCGCCGGAAACAAGCAGGGCCAGCTCGGTGAGCACGGCGATGACCCGGATCTTGGCTTCTGGTTCGGCTTCATCGACCGGAGGCAGCGAACGCAGCCGCCGCCAGAACACCTCGGCCAGCAGATGGTCCTTCGAGGCGAAGTAGGTATAGGCGGTGGCCGCACCGACCTCGGCCCGACGGGCGACGTCCCTGACGCTGAAGTTCTCATACCCGGCCTCGCGCACCTCTGCGACGGCCGCCTCGGTCAGCCGCCGCACCGTGTCCGCCTGGCGCGCCGTCAACCGCCGCCGCGTCGGCTCGTGGGCTACCAAGTTTCCGGACATGTGTCCAGACACTAGTTCAGGCTGCTGGGCAAAGCAACCTTAAGTCGATTTGGCCGCGTGCCGTCCCGCTCGGCGGCCGGAGAAGACGCAGTCGGCTAGGGACAGGCCGCTGACGTAAGAGTTCGAGCAGAGGCCGACCGCGCTGCGGCCGGCCGCGTACAGTCCGTCGATCACCGATCCGTCCGCGCGCCGCACCAGGCCCGTCTTCTCGTCGACGACCAGGCCGCCGAGCGTCAGCATCGGGGCCGGGTAAGCCGGGCGCGGGCGGATCGACAGGTCGATCAGCGAGTACGGCGGGGTACTGAGTTCGAACAGCAGGTCGGCCGGCTTGCCCAGCGGGTCGCGCTCCCCGGACGCCGCGACCGAGTTGTACGCCGCCACGGTCGCCGCGAGCCCGGCCGGGTCGACCTCCGCCTTGGCCGCGACCTCCTCCACGGTGTCCGCGCTGACCCGGGCCCGGTTCAGCAGGTAACGCGCCTGGAGCAGCTGGAACCACAGCGTGGAGGACCGCAGCTTATGACGGCCGGCGTCGATGACCGGCTGGTCGGCGAGCAGCCAGCCGCGCCGGTCGTGGTTCACGATCGCATCCCCGATCGCGGCCCCGTACCGGGATTCGTCGCAGATTCGCTCACCAGCCTGATCGACGATGATCCCGCGCAGGAACGCCGACGGCGGCGTGATGAACCGCCAGCACGAGACCCGGTCGAGGAAGTTAGTCGCACCGCCCGCGTCGACGCCGAGCTTGATGCCGCTGCCGTCGTCGGCGACGGTGCCGAGCGCCAGGCCGCCCCGGTAGGCCGGCGCGTGCTCGCGCAGCATCGAGCGGTTGGCCACGAAGCCGCCGGCCGCGATCACGACGCCGTTCCTGGCGCCGATCCGCATCGGACGGGCCCGCCGGTCCTCGATCCTGGCCACCGGCTTGTGCAGGCGGCGGCCGAGCCCGCCCAGGTAGAGGAACGGCTTCTTGCCCAGCTCGTGCAGCACCCGATGCCGGAATCTGGCCCAGGCCGGGGTCGAGCGCAGGCTAAGGCACTCGACGCCGATCACTCGCCCGGCCGGGTCGGTGACCAAGGAGACAGCCCTGGTCTGCGGCACCACCCGCACCCCCGCACCTCGGACCGCGCGATCGAGTGCCTCGTACAGCACCCGACCCGACGTGCCGCGCCCGAGCGCCCGGTGCCCGCGCGGAGCCGGGGGCGCAACGTCAGCGAAGGACAGCTCGCTGCCGGAGTAATACAGGTAGTGCCGGTTGGTCGGATAAGAAGTCTTCTCAGGGCACAGGCTCCCCTGGAACGGCACGCCGTGCCCGACCAGCCAGGCCACCAGATCGGCGCTGCCGACGCAGAACTCAGCCAAGGTCTCCTCGCTGACCGCGCCGCCGACCTCGCATTCCAGGTAGGCCAGCATGGCCTCGGGCGTGTCGTCGACCTTGGCGGCTAGCTGCTGGATCGTGCCGCCGCCCGCGTAGACGATGCCGCCGGACAGTTCGGTCGCCCCGCCGCCACCGAACCGGTCGAGCACCAGCACGTCGGCTCCCCCGGCCGCCGCCTCAAGGGCCGCGCACGCCCCGGCCGCGCCGAAGCCGATCACCACCACATCAGCCTCAAGGTCCCAGTTCATGCCGAAAACTGTAACGTGTTCTATTCCTGTTCACGTTCTTGCACGGGGGTTGAAGGCGGTCGCCCCCCTTCGGAAAGCAGAGCCGCCGCCTGCCGGGTCCGGTAAGCCGCCACGTTCGTCCGGTTGGAACACGAGGTGCCGCAGAACCGCCTCGACCGGTTCTTGGACAGGTCGACGTGCACGCTCTGGCAGTCCTCGGCCGCGCACAACCGCAGCCGGTCAAGCTGCCCGGTCCTGATCACATCGGTGAATGCCATCGCGGCCTCGACCGCCATCCGGTCGGCCAGCGGCGCATCGCTCGGCGTCGCGTGCAGGTGATAGTCCCAGATGTCATGCTTGACCAGTTGGGGCAGCGCGTTCGCCTCCCGCAGCAAGGTGTTGACCAGGTCGGCCGCGTCATCCTCGGTCAGCTCCCAGAGCTTTTCCAGCCGGGGGCGCAGCCGACGCACGGCATCGAGTTCGGCCTCATCGTGCGTGCGGTCCCCGGTCCAGCCCCAGGCCTGCACGAACTCGTCGAGCGAGGCCGGATCAGGCAGCAGGTCGGTGCCGCCCCGGCCGGTGTTCACCAGGGCCGCCGCCGACGTCAGCGCTACCTCCGTGTCATGGGCAAAAAGCAATTTGACTCCTTTCGACCCAACCCGATAGCGTCATGAGCGTAATCGATTTTACTTCTTACTGGAGGAGGATAGCGTGACCGCGACACAGGCCACGGCGAGCCGTTCGCGGCTCGGTGGCACCGGTCTGGCACTGGCAGTACTCTCTGCCGCGACATTTGGCACATCGGGCACGTTCGCCTCTTCGCTGATCGGAGCGGGCTGGAGCCCGGTCGCGGCCGTGCTCGCCCGGGTATCGCTCGCCGCCCTTCTGCTTACCATCCCCGCGATCTCCTCGCTTCGCGGCCAGTGGGGCACGCTCCGCCGCAGCGCCGGCCAGATAGCGTCATTCGGCCTGTTCGCGGTAGCCGGCGCGCAACTGTGCTTCTTCAACGCGATCGAGCGGATGCCGGTGGGAGTCGCCATCCTCCTCGAATACCTCGGCACGATCCTCGTCGTGCTCTGGCTCTGGCTCCGGCGCGGCCAGCGGCCACGGTCGCTCACGATCGGCGGCGGGATAGTCGCGATCGCCGGCCTGGCGATGGTGCTCGACCTCACCGGATCGGTCTCGATCAACCCAGTCGGCGTGATGTGGGCCTTGCTCGCCGCCGTCGGCCTGGCCACCTACTTCGTAATCTCGGCCGACGAGGGCGATGACCCGGTGCCGCCGGTAGCGATGGCCTGGGGCGGCATGTGCGTCGGCGCGGTCATGCTGGCCGTGCTGGGGCTCACCGGAGCCCTGCCGCTCGCGGCGAGCACCAGCGAGGTCACCTTCGCCGGTCACCGGATGAGCTGGATCGTGCCGGTCGCCGGGCTCGCCCTGGTCGCGGCCGCGATCCCCTACATCGCCGGGATCGGCGCCGCCCGCCGGCTGGGCGCCAAGCTGGCTTCGTTCATCGGCATGGCCGAGGTCCTGTTCGCGATCCTGTTCGCCTGGCTGCTGCTCGGCCAGTTGCCGACGATCATGCAACTCTTCGGCGGCGTGGCCATCGTCGCGGGGGTGACGCTGGTCAGGATCGACGAGCTGAAAGGCCAGGGCGCGAGTGACGAGCTACTCTCCGGTGCTCCCGTCGAGCCGCTCCCTGATGAAGTCGGCGTGGCCGTTGTGCCGGGCGTACTCCTCGATCATGTGCCCCAAGACATATCTCAGGGAGAAAGCTTGGCCGTCGTATGTTCCAATGATCCCGAGCGACTCAGCAGCGTCCACGAACTCGCGTGACCTCGCGCAGGCCTCCTGCCAGACCGTAACCGCCGCGTCGGCGTCGGCGTCAGCCAAGTCGAAGCCGCCCGCGGTGTCGGTCTCCCAGACCGGCCGCCAGTCAGGTTCGCCGGCCAGGACGCGCCCGAACCAGCTCCGCTCGACCTTAGCCAGATGCCGCAGCAGGCCAAGCAACGAGATGCCCGACGGCGGCACCGCCTGCTCGCGGAGCTGACCGGCGCTCAGTCCCGAGCACTTCCAGGCCAGCGTCTCGCGCTGATGCTCAAGCAGCCCGACTAGGATCGCGCGCTCGTCTCCGGTGGTGGGTGGTTCTGTCCTGGTGTCTTCGGTCACCGGACCATGATGCCCGATCAGTGAGGTCGGATCAGTGAGGTCGGATCAGTGGAGCGGCGGCAGATCCTGAGGCGGGCCTAGCACCGGGCGGAACAGGTCCCCGTGCTGCTCGATCCTGGCCAGGACCGTCCGGACCGTGATCCCGTCCGGCCGCAGATCAGGATCATCAAGCTCGGCCCAGGCGATCGGGGCCGAGACCGGAGCGCCGGGGGCCGGGCGCGGGCTGTACGGGGAGACGAGCGTCTTGTTGTGCACGTTCTGGGTGTAGTCGAGCCTGGCCAGGCCGTCTCTGGCCTGGACGTCCCACTTCCAGCTAACCAGCTCGGGAACCACCGAGCCGATCGCCTTGGACAGCTCCTCCACCCAGATCCTGGTATCGGCAAAATCGAGACCGGCGGTCACCGGGATCCAGATCTGGATGCCGCGCCGGCCGGTCACCTTGGGCTGGCCCTTGACGCCGACGTGCTCGAGCGCGGTCCTGTGCAACCGGGCCAGCACCAGCACGTCCTCCCAGCCAGTGGCCGGGCCAGGGTCGATGTCGATGAGCGCGTAGGTCGGGTGGCGCGGGTCGGCGGTCGTGGAAGTCCAGGCGTGCCACTCCAGCGCCCCGAAGTTGGCCGCCCAGATCAGCGCGGCCGGCTCGTCGATCACCAGGTACGTGGTGGTCCGGCCCTCTTTGGCGTCCGGGTTGTCCCAGCGCGGCACCCAGTCAGGCGCGTGATCGGGCAGCTGCTTGTTCCAGAACCCTGGCTTGGTGGCGCCGCCGGGGAACCGGTTCATGTTCAGCGGCCGGCCCGCCAGGTACGGCAGGATCACGGGCGCGACCTGAGCCGAATAGCTGATCAGCTCGCGCTTGGTGACGCCAGGCTCGTCGTCGCGGCCGGGAAACAGCTCTTTATCGAGGTTGGTGAGCCGCAACTGGCGGCCGTACACCTCCCAGGTGCCGTTGTTGCCCAGCTCATCCAGCGCGGCCAGCTCATCGTCGCTGACGCCGGCGACGCTGGCCCCGGCGACACTGGCCCCGGCGACTGTTTCCTTGAGCTGGACCGAAGCCTGATCTGGCGGCAGGTCCGAGCGCCAGAGGCGGTCTGGGTCGGCCTTCACCTCGTCGTTGGTGCGGCCGCTGAGCACCGATCTCGGATGGTCGGCCGGATCCCAGCCGGGCACCGCGAACTCGTCGTCCTTGTGCAGCAGCAGCCACTGCTCCTGCTCACCGGCCCCGGCCCGGCCGCGTCGCACGAGCACCAGCCGGCCGCGCAGCTTGTGGCCCTGCACGTCGGCGTGCAGTTCGCCGGCGGCCACCGCGGCGGCCGGGTCGTTGGTATCGTGCGGCGCCCAGGTGCCCAGGTCCCAGACGATGACGTCACCGCCGCCGTACTCGCCGCGCGGGATCACGCCCTCGAAATCGATGTACTCGATCGGGTGATCCTCGACGTGCACGGCGAGCCGCTTGGTCTTCGGGTCAAGGGTGGGCCCCATCGGCACCGCCCAGCTCGCCAGCACGCCGTCGATCTCGAACCGCAGGTCATAGTGCAGCCGCCGGGCCCGGTGCTTCTGCACGACGAAGCGGAGGTGACCGTCGCCGGGGTTCGCATTGCCCGAGTTAGCACTGAGATCGCCGGCGGGCTCTGAGGTGCGGGAGAAGTCACGCTTTTCCTGGTAAGTACCAAGCCGTTCGGCCGGGCCGCCGCGTCCTTCGCGCCCGTCGCTCGCCTTGACCATGCATTGATACTGCCATGCCGTCGATTAGCGCGCGCAGCGCGGATTAGACGCCTCCTGGCCGGGCAGTGCTTGTCACCAAGTAGCTGATCAATGCTGTGTTGGCTAATCGTTAATCAAGCGAGGTCTTCAGATGACGGTGCTGCTCTCCGACGAATGGTGGGACCTAGCCGCCTGCAGGGACGCCGAGCCGGAGGTGTTCTTCCCGATCTCCGCCACGGCGGCTTCCCGGGACACTGTCCAGCGGGCCAAGGCTGTCTGCTCATCCTGCCCGGTCCAGTCGCAATGCCTGCGCTACGCGTTGCGCCACCGGCAAGAGCAGGGCATCTGGGGCGGGCTGACCGAAGACGAGCGCCGGCTGCTGAGCCGGCGGCTGGCGCGGAACGAGCGAGCGGCAACCCGGTCCGACGCGCTCCGGACACGGGCAGGCGCTCGCTAGCAAAACCCCAAAATCATGGGGCTGACCAGCTAAAACATTTGCCGCATGTTTAGAGTCTCCGGTCCGGGCATACCAACGCGTGACCTAAGGACGGAGACCACGAATCATGACAACGGTCACGAAGCCTACGAAAACCCAGATCGCTGAGGCAAAGCTCATCGCGGCCTGGGACACCGAGCGGCTCGACGAACTCGAAGATAGCGAGCTGCTCAGGCTGGTGCAGTCTGAGCCGCAGGGCAGCGCGCAACGCGAGCAGTCCTGCGCACTGCTGGTGAAGCGATACCAGGCGCTGGTCCGGTCTTGCGTGCTGCGCTACCGGGACAGCCCGGAGCCGACCGAGGAGCTCATGCAGGTCGGCTACGTCGGGCTGCTGAAGGCGATCAACAACTTCGATCCGGAAATCGGCGGCAGCCTTGCTGCCTATGCCAAGCCGTGCGTTAGCGGCGAGATCAAGCGGCACTTCAGGGACAAGCGCTGGCAGGTGCACGTCCGCCGGTCCGCGCAGGAGCTGCGGCTGGAGATCCGCAAGGCCAGGAGCGAGCTGTCCCAGGAGCTGTCCAGGATGCCGAGCGATGCCGAACTCGGCGAGCACCTGGGCATCAGCGCGGCCGACCTGCTCGACGCCCAGCGGGCCGACCTGGCCTTCCAGGCCTCCTCGCTCGACGCCCCGCTGTCCGACGGCGGCGACGCCGGCACCCTCGCCGACGTCCTCGGCTACGAGGACCCGAACCTTGAGTACACGCTCGAGATGGACGCGGTCTGGGAGCACCTCGGCGAACTGCCTGAGCGCGAGCAGAATCTGCTGCTGATGCGCTTCTACGGCAACATGACGCAGACCGAGATCGGCGATGAGCTGGGCATCTCCCAGATGCACGTGTCCAGGCTGCTGGCGCACGCGCTGAGCTATCTGCGGGACCGGCTGAACGCCTCAGAAGGGACTGGCTCGCGATGAGCAAGGCAACAGGACTGACCCTGCTGGCGATCGGCGCGATCCTGGCGTTCGCGGTCAACGGCCATCCGTCCTGGCTCAATATCCAGGTCGTCGGCTGGGTGGTAATGGCAACCGGGATCGCGGGCCTGCTGATCCCCAGGGCCGGTTACGCTGCCGTGCGGCGCCGGATCGTCCGCCGCCGCACCGGTCCGAACGGGCCGGTCACCGAGGTCGACGAGCGCCGCTATCCGCCCTACATCCGGCTTAACCCCAATGCGATGACGCCCGTAGAGGACCCGGCGGACCTAGTGGCCGACCGCGAGGACCTCGAAACCCAGGGAATCCCTCCCCCCGGAGTCGAGACGCTCGATGAGTACGTGGATGACCTGGACCGCTAGCTAGCTAGCACTGCCTAGAGCCTCTCTAGCTAGCACTGCCCGGAGCCTCGCCGACCCGCAGCGCGAGCATAGTGACATCGTCGAGCAGCACGCCGCCGCAGAACTCCACCAGCAACTGCTGCATTCCGGCGACGATGTCGGCGGGCGAGCGGCCTGACATTCCGGCGAGCGAGTCGGCCAGCCGCTCACCGAAGTAGTCGAATGCCGGGCTGCGAGCGCCGGTCAGCCCGTCGGTGCACAGGAACAGCACCTCGCCGGTGACCAGGTCGAGTTCAGTCACCTTGGCCTCGCCATCGGCGAAGATGCCGAGCGGTTCACCGCCGCCCTCGATCAGCTGAGCCCGCCCGTCCGGCATAACCCGGACCGGGCTCGGGTGACCGGCGCTGCCGAGCACCACCCGCAGTCTGCCGTCGTGCCAGCTCAGGTGGGCCGCGTCGGCGGTGACGAACCGCCCGTCGAACGCTTCGGCCAGCATGATCTCGTTGACCCGGCGCAGCACCTCGGCGGGATCGGAGTTCCAGTGCGCCAGCACCCGGATCGCGTGCCTGGCCGCCGCGGTGACCGAGGCGCCGTCTTGGCCCTTGCCGACGACATCGCCGATCGCGATCCCCCAGCCGTCCGGGGTCGGGTAAATGTCGTAGAAATCGCCGCCGACCTCGCGGCCGAGCGTGGGCGGCATGTGCGCGGCGGCCAGCTCGACACCGGGAATTGGCCTCAGCACCCTCGGCAGCAGGCTGCCCTGCAGCGCCTCTGCGGTTTCGGTCCGCCGCCGCATGGTCCGCTGCACGGCGATGGTCCTGGCCAGCTGTTCGGCCGCGTCTTCGGCCAGGCCCATGTCAGCCAGCCCGAAGGTGCCAGCCGCGGCTCCCCGCAGGAGCGTCAGCGCGCCGTAGCTGATCCCGTTAGCGGCGATCGGCGCGCACAGCAGGCAGGCGCCGCCGAGCAGCATGAGCAGCGGCACGCCGTCCTGCGTCACGCCGAAGATGTCCTCGTCATCGGGGTGGGTGACCAGCATCGGGCTGCCCGTCCTGGCCACCTGGCCAGGGGCGGACTCGGGGGTCGGGTGCACCGCCAGCGCGGTCTGAGCCCGGCCGGCCGAATCTTCGGCAATCGGGCCGGCGATGCTGTGCCGCTGCAGCTTGTCGCCGACGCAGATGTCGATGACCGCCCACGCGGTCAGCCGGTCGGCCATCAGCCGGCTGAACCGCTGCAGCAGCTGGCCTTCGCCGGATACCACGTTCTCGAGCAGCAGCTTGTTGATGGAGCTGACCACGTCGATCCGGCCGGTGCTGGCGACGATGCCGTCCGGGCCGTGATCAGCCTCCGGCTTCTTGACCGCGCCGCGCCTTTTTTCCCCTTGAATGGTGTTAGGGAGAACAGTCGCGAGCAGGCGATCGTCCTCGCCGCGCACGCTGATGGTGCGCAGCATGACCTGGCACTGCTGGACGCCGGACGGGCCGTACAAGCCGCAGGTCAGCAGGCGGGGTTCGCCGGTGCGCACGGCCGCGGCCAGCTGCGAGCGGACGGCCGCCCGCGATGGCGGCTCGACCAGCGCGGCGAACGACCGGCCGGTGGCATACCCCTTGGCCGCGCCTACCAGTTCGGCGGCGGCGGAGTTGGCGCGCCTGACCGCGCCATCCCGGCCGAGCACGAACAGCGCGACCGGCGCCTCCTGGAAGATCGCGTGCAGCAGCCGGCGGTCCGAGTTGCCCTGCGGGCTGCCGGCGTCATCCTGCTGGCCGAGCGCCTGCGCGCGGTCGAGCTCGGTCACCGCCTCGTCCAGCTCGGCCAGGGCCGCGTCGAGCAGCGGACGGGTCTGCGCCTCCGGTATCCCGGCGGCCTGCCTGAGCGCTTCGACCCGGCGCGTCAGGTCATGACTCTTGCCGGTGCTCGCTGCACCGGTGTTTGCTGCGATGCTGCTTGCTGCACCGCTGTTTGCTGTACCGCCGTGCCGTGTGGCCAAAAGGTGAGCTCCTTATCGCATCTCAGCCTACTGAGGCCACGATCTCGCGCGCCACGTCGATCGCCCGGACGTTCTTGCGCTGCGAGGTCTCGCGCAGGTGCCGCAAGGCCTCGTCGGCACTGCAGCCCAGTGCGTGCATGAGGATGCCCTTGGCCTGATCGACGACGGCCCTGGCGTCCGCCGCGTCCTGCAGCTGGCTCGCCGTCCGCCGGGCATCGTGGTAGACGGACATCGCGCCGAGCACGGCGCCGCCAAGCGCACCAAGCGTCTGCGTCGACTGGGCCTGCCGCTGGTCGATGGAGTGCGGCCGGGCACCGAACAAGGTGAGCGACACGGCGTCGGAGCCGGCCAGGTGAGCGAAGGTGAGCGAGCAGCGGACGCCGGCTGCCAGCGCCGCCTGGGCGTACTCGGGCCAGCGGGCCTCAATGAGCGTGTCCGGGCAGCTGACCGGGACGGCGGCCTGCGCGAGCGCGGTCAGCACAGGACCGCGGCCCGCTCGCACCTGCACCTCGATCAGGCCGGGCAGGTCCGGGTGGGTGGACGCGACCAGCTGCGGCTCTCCGCTCCGCCACGTCGCCACGTTCGCGGCCGAGCAACCGATGACCGACTGCTCGGCCGCGACGGCGAGCCGGTGCAGCGAGCGTGCGTCCGAAGCCGTCGCGAGGTCGAACAACCCGGCCAGGTCTGAGCCAGGCGTGCCTGGAATCTCCACGCTGGCCATGACCTAATCGTGCCACTTTCCAGGTGCGCAGGATACCTGGGCCGGGCTGACTCAGCTCCGTAGCCAGCGCTCCATGCAGGTCAGCAGCTGCTCGGTGTCGACCGGCTTGGTGACGTAGTCGTTGGCGCCGGCCGTGATGGACTTGTCCTTGTCGCCCTGCATCGCCCGGGCGGTCACCGCGATCACCGGCAAGTCCGCGAACTGCGGCATCTGCCTGATCGCGCGGGTCGTGGCGTGCCCGTCCAGTTGCGGCATCATCACGTCCATCAGCACCAGTTCGATGCCGCCGCGCAGCAGGGCCTCGATGCCGTGCTGGCCGTTGTCGGCGTGAATGACGGTCATCCCGTACATCTCGAGCACGCCGGTCAGCGCGAACACGTTCCTCGGGTCATCGTCGACGATCAGCACCCGCTTGCCCTGCAGGCTGTCGTGTGCGCCGGCCTTCAGCACCGGGCGGATCGGCGCCCGGTGCGACGTGGGCACGTCCGCGGCGGCCCGCTGCTGCACGGCCGCGACCGCGACGGCGGCGGCGTTGTCCACCGCCTGGTCGGGCGCGAAGGCATCGACCGGGCCTTGCCACGCGACCGGCAGGTACAGTGCGAACGTGCTGCCGACGCCGATCGTGCTGCAGACCGTGATCCGGCCGCCAAGCTGGGCAGCCATCTCGCGGCAGATCGCCAGGCCGAGGCCGGTCCCGCCGTAGCGGCGGCTGGTGGTGCCATCACCTTGCTGGAAGGCGCCGAAGATGGAGCTGAGATTCTCCTCGGCGATGCCGATGCCGGTGTCGACGATCGTGAACTCGATCGAGCTGCCGTGGTTGTTCGGCGTATTGCCGTTCCTGCCGTTGCCGGCGGCGCCCGTGCTGGCAGCGGTGGCCGAGATCCTGGCCTCGACGCTGCCGCGTTCGGTGAACTTCACCGCGTTGGACAGCAGGTTGTGCAGGATCTGGAGCAGTCGCTGCTTGTCGGTGTAGATCTCGGCCGGGATGCTGCGGTCGAGGTTGATCGTGAAGTCGAGCCGCTTCTCGGCGGCCAGCGGCAGGAAGATCGCCTCGAGTTCCTCCACCAGGCCGCTGAGCGCGAACCGCTCGGGATGCATGTCCATCTTGCCGGCCTCGACTTTGGACAGGTCAAGGATGTCGTTGATTAGCTGCAGCAGGTCAGAGCCGGACGAGTGGATGACGTTGGCGTACTCGACCTGCTTCGGGCTGAGGTTCTCGGTCTGGTTCTGAGCCAGCAGCCGGGCGAGCACCAGCAGGCTGTTCAGCGGCGTGCGCAGCTCGTGCGACATGTTCGCGAGGAACTGCGACTTGTACCGCGAGGCCTGGTCGAGCTGCCTGGCCCGCTCCTCGATCTCCTGCCTGGCCAGCTCGATCTGCTCGTTCTTGAGCTCGATGTCGCGGTTCTGCCTGGCGAGCTGGGCCGCCTTGTCCTCCAGGTCGGCGTTGGACCGCTGCAGCTCGTCTTGCCTGGCCTGCAGCTCGCTGGTGCGGGCCTGCAGCTCGGCCGCCAGCCGCTGGGACTCGGCCAGCAGCGCGTCGGTCCTGGAGTTGGAGGTGATCGTGTTGACGTTGACGCCGATGGTCTCCATCAACTGCTCGAGGAAGTCCTTGTGGACTCCGGTGAACGGGAAGAACGAGCCCGCTTCGATGACTCCGAGTACCTGATCCTCGAAGACGATCGGCAGCACGATCAGGTTCAGCGGGGTGGCCTCCCCGAGCCCGGATGAGATCCGGATGTAGTCGGCCGGCCCGTCGGTGAGCACGATCGGCTTGCGGGTCTTGGCGACCTGGCCTATCAGCGACTGCCCCAGCCTGACCTGGCTGGGCGCCTCGATGTCGGCGCGCAGGCCGTACCCGGCGATCAGCTTGAGCTTGCGGTCCGCGCCGGTGCCCTCGGCCAGGAAGAACGTCCCGTGCTGGGCATTGACCAGCGGGATCAGCTCGTCCATGATCAGCTCCGCGACCGCGGACAGGTCCCGGTGGCCCTGCAGCAGGCTGCCGATCCTGGCCAGGTTCGTCTGGAGCCAGTCCTGCTCGGTGTTGGCCTTGGTGGTATCGCGCAGCGACTCCACCATCGCGTTGATGTTGTCCTTGAGCTCGGCGAGCTCGCCTTCCGCCTTGACCGAGATCGAGCGGGTCAGGTCGCCGGTCGCGACCGCGCTGGTCACCTGGGCGATCGCGCGGACCTGCCTGGTCAGGTTCCCGGCCAGCTCGTTCACGTTCTCGGTGAGCCGCTTCCAGGTTCCTGAGACACCCTCGACCTCGGCCTGGCCGCCCAGCCGGCCCTGGCTGCCGACCTCGCGGGCTACCCGCGTCACCTCGGCGGCGAATGAGGAGAGCTGGTCGACCATCGTGTTGATCGTGGTCTTCAGCTCCAGGATCTCTCCGCGCGCGTCCACGTCGATCTTCTTGGAAAGATCACCCTGGGCGACCGCGGTCGTGACCTCCGCGATGTTTCTGACCTGGCTGGTCAGGTTGAAGGCCATCGAGTTGACGTTGTCGGTCAGGTCCTTCCAGGTACCGGCCACGTTCGGCACCGTCGCCTGGCCGCCGAGCATGCCCTCGGTGCCGACCTCGCGGGCCACCCTGGTGACCTCGCCGGCGAACGCCGACAGCGTGTCCACCATCCCGTTGATCGTGTCCGCCAGCGCCGCGACCTCGCCCTTGGCCTCGACCTGGATCTTCTGGCCGAGGTCGCCCTTGGCCACCGCGGTCGCCACCGTCGCGATCGAGCGCACCTGGTCGGTCAGGTTGGAGGCCATCACGTTGACGTTGTCGGTCAGGTCCTTCCAGGTACCCGACACGCCGCGGACACGCGCCTGGCCGCCGAGCGTGCCGTGAGTGCCGACGTCGCCGGCCACCCTGGTGACCTCGTCGGCGAACGCCGACAGCTGCTCGACCATCGTGTTGATGGTTTCTTTCAGCTCCAGGATCTCGCCTCGGGCATCGACCCTGATCTTCTGGGTCAGGTCGCCCTTGGCCACCGCCGTGGTCACCGCCGCGATGGCTCGGACCTGGTCGGTCAGGTTCGCCCCCATGACGTTCACCGACTCGGTGAGCGCCTTCCAGGTGCCTGAGACGCCCTGGACGTCGGCCTGGCCGCCGAGCTTGCCCTCGGTGCCGACCTCGCGGGCGACCCTGGTGACCTCGCCGGCGAACGCCGACAGCGTGTCCACCATCCCGTTGATCGTGTCCGCCAGCGCCGCGACCTCGCCCTTGGCCTCGACCGTGATCTTCTGACTGAGGTCACCGTCCGCCACCGCGGTCGCGACCTGAGCGATCGATCGGACCTGCGAGGTGAGGTTGCCGGCCATCGCGTTGACCGAGTCGGTCAGGTCGCGCCAGGTGCCGCTGACCCCAGGGACCTGAGCCTGCCCGCCGAGCTTGCCTTCGGTGCCGACTTCCCTGGCTACTCTGGTGACTTCAGAGGTGAAAAGGGCGAGCTGGTCGTTCATGCCGTTGAACACGGTGGCGATCTCGTCCATGAGCGGATCGCCCGCCAGCGGCAGCCTGGTGCTGAAGTCGCCGCCACGTACGGCGGTCAAGCCGGCGAGGAGTTGCGACAACCTAGGATCTGGCGGCTGATGAGTAGTTCTCGTAGCCGTGGGCACTGTAAATCCTCTCGAGCTGATCGCGCGGTGCCTGTGCGCAATTAAATTCTGCCTGATTTCGGCACCCGCAATTCGGAACTTAACCCGAATCCGCTCGACGCGGACAAGCTAGTCAGGAAAGGTTAGGGATCGTGACGGCCAACGGCGACGCGTATGTCGCGAGGCTGACCGAGCTTGTCGCCAGGCAGAGGACCGAACTCGACCAGGTGCGGGCGCAGGCGGCCGAGCGGGCCGTCATCGACCTCGCACGCGGTGTCCTCATGGAGCGTCTCGGGTGCCCAGCGGCGGACGCCGCCCGCCAGTTGTCGAAAATCGCTGCCGATTCCGGAGTACCGCTGATCCAGCTAGCCAGCGACATAGTTGGTGAGCCAGTCACCGCATCCAGGCTATCCGAACAATCGAGCGAACCGCTGGCGTCCTCGGTAGCGGTGGCCGAGGCGGCGATGGAACTGGCCTCCGATGGCACCGAGCTGGCCACCGCGATGCTGGCAGAGACGCTGGCTGACTCCGGGGCGGCGGGGGTGGCGATCTGGCTGATCGCCCCCGACGGCGCCGTCGAGCTGGCCGGGCAGGCCGGATTCGGGCCGTCCGAGGCGAGCCGATGGCAGCGGATCCCTCCTGGCGCCAACGCGCTGGCCGGGCAGGCGGCAGGTGCCGGAGCGGAGTTCTGGTGGGCGAACGGCCGCCCGGCTGGTGATCAGACGGCGCTGATCGGGAGCTGGGACGGCGGAGCCAGGGCCGTGCTGCCGGTGCTGACCGAGAACGGCCGGTGCATCGGCGCCCTCGAAGTCTGCTGGCCGGCGCCGCTCGGCGCGTTCGACATCGCGCTGCGGCGCCAGGTCGAGGCGCTGGCCGGGCTGGCGGCGCACGCCCTGGTCGCCCGGTCCTCCGACAGCGAGCTCGCGGTCGATCATCGCGAGGAGTGGGTGCTCGGCGTGCTCGACGGGCTGGCCGAATCAGTGTTGTTCGGTGCCGCGATCAGGGACGCCGCCGGTGCGGTGAACGACTTCCGCATCGTTCACGTCAGCCAGGGCTTCCGCGACCCGGACGACCGTCAGCCGGCCGAACTGCGCGGCCAGTCGCTCATCGAGGCCTACCCGTGGGCCGCCCTCCCGGCCGGCCTGTTCCACCGGGCCGTCGACGTACTGAGAACCGGTACGCCGCAGCACCTGGCCGGCGAGGTGATCGGCACGGTCGGCGGCACCGGCCAGGTGGTCGTGGCCACCATTCGCATTGTCAGATTGCTCGACGGAGTAGCGATCAGCTGGTGGCACGAGGCCGACACCGACCGGCTGGCCGCCCTGCTTCAGCACGCCCAGCGGCTCGGCCGGTTCGGCGGCTGGGAAGAGAACCTGGCTACCGGGGCGGTGCACTGGACCGAGCAGATGTTCGCGCTGTTCGGAGTTCCCGACGGCGAGCCGGTCAGCCTGTCCGAGCTGCCGAAGCACGCCCAGTACGACGATCTGCCCGTGGTCGAGTCATTCAGGTCCAGGCTGCTCGCCGACAAGGTGCCGACCGCGGCGATCTTCCGCATCGTCCGCGCCGACGACGACAGCATCCGGCAGGTACGCGCGTTCGCCGAGCCGGTGACCAACCAGTACGGGGAACTCGTGGCGGTCCGCGGCGCGTATCAGGACGTCTCCACCCATTACCACACCGAGCTGGCGCTGGCCGCGACCCGCGACCTGCTCACCGACACGCACGAGCGGGCCGAGGAGGAGCACCGGCTGGCGCTGCGCCTGCAGCACGCGATCACGCCGCGCTCCTCGCATCTAGCGGAGGCGGCCGGCCTGGACGTGGCGGCCAGGTACCGCCCGGCCGGCCAGGGCCACCTGGTCAGCGGCGACTGGTACGACACGGTACTGCTGCCGTCTGGCCAGATCATGCTGGTCGTCGGCGATGTGGCCGGGCACGGCATCGACGCGGTCACCGGGATGGTCGCGCTCCGCAACTGCATGCGCGGCCTGGCGATTACCGGGGCCGGCCCGGCCGCGCTGATCTCGTGGCTGAACGAGGTCGCCTGCCATCTGACCGACGAGACCTTCGGCACGGCCGTCTGCGGCCTGTACGACCCGACGAGCGGCGTGCTGCGCTGGGCCCGCGCCGGTCACCTGCCCGCGGTGCTGGTCAGGGGCGCCGCCGCCAGCCTGCTACCCCAGCCGCGCGGAGTGCTTCTTGGCGCCGATCCCGGCGCCAGCTATGCCGAGGAGACGATCCCGCTGAGGGCCGGCGACACGCTGCTGCTGTATACCGACGGCCTGATCGAGCGCCGGGACCAGTCCATCGACGACAGCATCCAGTCGATGCTGGAGGTGGCCAGCAGGCCGGTGACCGATATCGACGACTACGCCGACCACCTGGTCGCACACACCACGTCGGATACCGATGACGACGCGTGCCTGGTGGCCGTCACTCTGCGGGGCTTTTAGTCGCCGACCGGGCGGCTTCGAGCGCCAGGTCGACGGTCTGGTACAGCGGGATCCGGTCGGCTAGGCCCGTAATCCACAGCGACCGGGTGCTCTGGTAACGAGCGCCGGCCAGCGCGAGTGACCCGCCCGCATCCTCCAGGCTCTTCCAGTGACCGACGATGACCGCGAGTGAACTGGTGTCCATGAAGTCGACCCGGGACAGGTCGAGCACGACCTGGGTGTACGTCTTACGTGCCTGGGCCAGGGCATCGTCGAGCTGACGGCTGGTCACGATGTCGAGATCGCCCTGCGGGCTGATGACGCCGACGCCATCGTGATCGGACACCGAAACCTGGAATTCTTCCAAGCTGCACCCCACGGGGTAACGCCGGACCGGTTGCTGAGAGCCACATAGTATGGCGTGGCGCCCCGCCAGCAGCAGGCGCCACACGCCTGCAATGTATATGGTGAGATACTTGGTGGCAGACGTCCAGCACTGACCTGCAGATCCGTACCGGTTAGCTAGCACTGCTTGCCTGGCCACCAGACGCAGCGATGGCGTGGGTGGGATTCGGAAATGGATGTGGACGGTTATACCGCTCCTGGCCTTCAGCACCTGGCGCTCTTCTACCACGACACCGATGAGTACGTCTCGGCCATCGCGGCGTTCGTAAGCGGCTTCGCCACCAGGTCAGAACCTTCGTTCATCGCGATCCCCGGGGACCGGCACGCCAAGCTACGCCAGGCCCTTCCGGTGGCCGGGCCGGTTGCCTTCGCCGACATCTGCGACCTCGGGCGCAACCCGGCCCGGATTATGCCCGCGATCCAGGCGTTCACCGAGAGCGCGGCCGGCGCGCCCTCCATCTTCGTCGGCGAGCCCATCTGGCCGGGCCGGAGCCCGGCCGAGACCTGCGAGGCGACCAGGCACGAGGCGCTGATCAACCTCGCGTTCGACGGGGTCGCGACGACGATCATCTGCCCCTACGACGCCGCGCTGCTCCCCCGCGAAGTCATCGAGGACGCGCGCCGCACCCATCCTCGGGTAACCACCCCCGACGGGCCGCCGGAGCCCAGCCGGACGTTCGCCGGACCTGGCTCGGTCCCATCGGACTGCGACCGGCCGCTGGCCCGGGTGCCGGGCACCGCGCAGACCCTCGGCTACCGCGAGAGCCTGCGGGAGCTGCGCATGCTGATCGCCGATTACGCACGGCGGGTCGGCTTGCCGCAGGCGAAGGCGGTCGACTTCGTGCTCGCTGCGAGCGAGGTCGCCGCCAATACGCTGCGGCACACTGACGCGGGCGGAACTCTTAGCTTGTGGCACGCCAACGGCGAGCTGATCTGCCAGTTGCACGACTCCGGCTGCATCGTCGACCCGCTGGCCGGCCGGCGGTCACCGAACCGGGACCATCCGGGCGGCCAGGGCCTATGGCTGGTCAACCAGGTCTGTGACCTGGTTGAGATGCGATCCGGCACCGACGGCACCGTGGTCAGGCTTCATATGGCGGCGGCCTAGCTGAGCGTCTTGAGGCAGGTGGCGATCTGCCTGGCGAAGTCGCGGTAGCCGCGCAGCGCGAGCCTGAGGTCCTCGGTGGCGGTACCCGAATCGGCGGATGACTTCTCAGCCTGCCCGCTCTGCCCCATGGCGTCCCGGCGCCTGGACAGCAGCGCGATCAGCGAAGTCACGTCGGCCTCGACCAGGTCGGCGGCTTCGGCGACGGAACCGCGCGGGTCATCGATGAAGTCGAGCCAGATGTCGCGCCAGCGCTGGTTATCGGCTACGTCCGTCGTCTTATCGGCTACGTCCGTCGTCGCCTTCGCGCTGGGTTCTGGCTGGGATCTGGCCGACGGCATCAGCTCGTCAATCGACACCATCCGGATAGGCGAGCGGGCCGGTTCGGCGTCGTTCTGCCCGGTTACGTCCGTGCTTGTCATGTCCGCTCCCCGGCTAGCTCAGTGCATTTACGCTGGCGGCGAGCTGGCTGCTGAACTCGCGGTAGCCCCGGATGGCGAGCCTGAGATCCTCGGTGGCGCTGCCGGCCTCGGACGCCTGCTCAGCCTGCCAGGTCTCGCCGAGCGTGTCCCGGCGCCGCGACAGCAGCGCGATCAGCGAGGTTACTTCGGCCTCGACCAGGTCGGCGGCTTCGGCGACCGAGCCACGCGGATCGTCGATGAATCCGGCCACGATGTCATGCCAGCGGTCATCGTTGCCGTTTAGCCCTGTGCTGGTGATACCTGTGCTGGTGGTGCCTGTGCTGGCCGTCGCCCGCGGCGGGGACTGGGTATCGCCGGCAGGCACCACCCCGATGGCGGGCCCGGTCGGCTCGGCTGGCTCAGCCGGATTCACGGTCGGCAGGTCTTCTGCCGCCGGGTCTTCGTCCGCTGGGTCTTCGTCCGCCGCGTCGAGCCAGGTCACGTCACGCTCGGCGTCCTGGTCCTGCTCCGTCACGTCGAGCTCGGCCTCGTCGCGCTCAGCCTCGTCGCGCTCAGCCGCGTTGAACCCTGCCGCGTTGAACCCTGCCGTGTTGAACTCTGCCATGTTCGCTCCATCTGTCCGGTCGGGATCTGTCCTGTCGGAGCGGGTCTGGTCTGGCCCGGCCGTCATCGCCGGCCCCAGCGACCGGTACCGGATCGCAGCTCTTCGGCTTCCGCATCTTCGTCGAGAGCGTCGTCTTCATCGAAAGGTTCGTCCTCGGGGATGACCACGACGTCATTCGGCGGAACTCGCACCGGGTCGGAGCCGGTGACCGCCGTGTCCGGGGACTGCGTCAGGACCGGCTCTTCGCTAGCTGCCACGGCCGGAGAGGTCGTCGCGTTCTGGTCACCGAGCAGGTCGCTGAATAGCTCGCGATAGTGCAGCATCGCGATTCGCAGCTCCTCGGTGCTCGCCTGGCCGGCGGCCGCCTTCGCGCTGATCTCATGCGCCTGCCGTACGTGATCAAGTTGCTGCGCGTGTTCCACGGACAGGTCGGCGAGCGTCTGGTGGTATTCGGCGGCCGGATAGCCGCGCTCACGCAAGACGGTCTCGACGAGCCCCTGGCCTTCTGCGATCGCCGTGGCCGGATCGTCGACGAACCGCTCCTGCACGCCGGCCCATTCCGCCAGGTACCGCTGCCGGGCGGGCTCGCTGAGCTCGATCAGCTCCAGCTTCTTGACCCGGCGCTCGCGTTCGGTTAGCTCCGCCTCAGCCATTCTGCGGCTCTGGCTCTGCTCTACCAGGCGGTCATATTCGGGACCGAACCGCTCCTGGAGTTTCTTTCGCCGGTTCGACATTGCCGCCATCAGACCGGCGATGATCGCGAGCAGGGCCGCGATCACGACGATCAGGACGATGATCCATGCTGACATGCTGACTCCCTTGGGGGACCGGGCAAGCCCGTCGGTTAGGCCCGTCGGCTCGGCCTATCGGCTGCCCCTGGGCGGCGCACCCAAACACCGGCGCCACCTGACCTGGGACGACGCGCCAACGCTCGCCGGGCTGGACAGCCCGCCTGCTATGCGCTAACGTCGATGACAGTGCTTACGACGCAGGCACACCCCAACAGTCACAGCGTGACGTTGCTGGGTGTGCCTAATTTGTTTTCTGGCGGGCATCCCGCCCCTTAGGCCTCCTCCAGTGATCCGCTGTGACCCAGCCGGACACCGCAAGGAGACCACCGGGATGAAGATCGCCCTCGTCGCACGGCATGCAGTACCGACTGCTTATGCGCTCGATCCCTACTCTGCCGATCAGGCCGCCCAGGTCGACGGGCTCGGCCGGGCACTTGCCGCGAAGGGCCACGATGTGGTCATCTACGCCCGCAAGGAGTCGGCGGACCAGCCCGACCGGCAGGCTCTGGCGCCTCGCCTGCTGGTGGAGTACCTGACCGCCGGACCGCTCGCGCCGGTCCCCGCCGATCAGCTCTCTAACTACGTCAAGGACATCGCCAGCCACCTGTCCGACCGCTGGCGCAAGAACGCCCCCGCTGTCGTCCATGCCTTCCACTGGACCAACGGCCTCGCGGCGCTCAGCGCCGCTCGCGAGCACCCGGTGCCAGTCGTGGTGAGCTTCGGCTCCCTCGGCGCGGCTGAGCGGCGGCACCGGGTCGCCGGCGAGTCCGCCAGCATCCGGCTGCGGATGGAGTCCTGTATCGCCAAGGCGGCCACGACCGTGCTGGCCAGTACCTCGGAAGAGGTCGACGAACTGGCCAGGCTCGGCACCCCGAACGCCAAGG
Organism: Streptosporangiaceae bacterium; assembly: GCA_036501205.1. GTDB lineage: Bacteria > Actinomycetota > Actinomycetes > Streptosporangiales > Streptosporangiaceae > Chersky-822. Next base: position 25,655 of record DASYAT010000220.1, read on the forward strand.
TCCGCATGGTCCCGTGCGGCGTGGACACCAAGAAGTTCAAGCCGACCGGCCGGATCGCCAAGCGCAACAGCCGGCCGCAACTGATCGCGATCGGCCCGCTGGCCGAATACCGCGGTCTCGACAAGATCATGCGCTGCCTGGTCGACCTGCCGACGGTCGAGCTCACCATCGTCGGCGGACCGGCCGAGGACCTGGACGCCGACCACGGCTACCGGACCCTCGGCAAGCTCGCGGCCCATCTAGGCGTCGCCGACCGGGTCAGGTTCGCCGGCCACGTCAGCGACGACGAACTGCCCAAGCTGATCAGGTCCGCCGACCTGCTGGTCAGCGCCGCCCGCTACGAGCCGGTCGGCCTGGCCGCGATCCGCGCCATGGCCTGCGGCGTCCCGGTGATCGCGACCTCGGTCGGCAGCTACGCCGACGCCGTCATCGACGGCACCTCGGGGATGCTGGTCCCGCCGAGCCGCCCAGAAATGCTCGGCGGCCGGCTACGCGACCTGCTCGCGACTCCGATGCGGCTGGCCGCGTTCGGGATCGCCGCCTGCGACCGCGCCACCTCCAGGTACTCCTGGGAGCGGATCGCCACCGAGACGCTCACGGTCTACGAGCGGTCGATCGGGCTAACCGCGCCCGAGTCCACCTCAGCCGAGCCCGAGACCGACACCGAGACCGACACCGAGACCAGCGCCCCCAGCCTGGTGACCGGCCCGGTCGCGACCGCCACCCGGCGGAGCCGGCCGGCCGAGCGCCGGGCGGCCTGACACCAGGCGACCCTGCACCAGGCGGCATAGCACCCATCGGCTGGGGAAGGACAGAAGCCATGATCATGAAGTCACTCGGCCTGGCGGCGACGCTCGGGCTTGGGGTTGCAGTCGCGGCGAACTGGCCGGACCTCCAGCGCTACCTCAAGATCAGGAAGATGTCAGCGGCGGCGCCGCATCCCGAGGTCGTGCCAGCCGGCGGGCGGATCAGCTATCCGCGGCAGTCGGGTGGCGGTGTCCCGGACGGTACCGGCGACTTCGACTCGGCCAAGCGCGGCGGCCCGGCCCTGAGCTAAGACCAGCAGCGAAGACCTGCCCTGGGGTAACGCGTTACCCCAGGGCAGCGGCCATGCTGCCGAACACGCTTAGCACCTGGTCAAGTCCGGTCAATTCGAGGATCCGCAGCACCGGCGCGGTCGCGGCGACAACCTTCACCTCAGCGCCCTGCGCGGCCGCCTTGCGGTGCGCCGTCGCCAGCGCGGTGAGCCCGGCCGAATCGCAGAACGTCGTCGCGGTCATGTCGACGATCACGACCTGAGCGCCGCTCTCTTCGACCAGCGACATCAGCAGCGCCCTGATCCGGCCCGCATTGTTCACGTCGACCTCCGCGGGGAAGTCGACGACTACCGTCTTCCCCGCCCACCGAACCGGCCAGCGCTCAACCGACACAGATCACCTTTCGCCTGTCACCTTCCGCCTGCCTAGCCCGATCCACGGGCCAGCTAGCCGACACAGGCCGCCATGCTACCGGCGGCCACGTCGGCCCACCCGGCAAGCGTTGCTAGTGATCAGCAGATAATCCCGATCTTAAAAGTAGACTAGCTTTCTTCCTATGATTTCTGCCAGGCTAGTCCTAGCCGGGCTGACCTGGCGAAGGCAACGCTCCGATCTCGATTGCCTTCGTCACCGCAGCGGTCCGCCCGGCTACCCCAAGCTTCGCGCAGGCCCTGGTCAGGTGCGTCTTGACGGTCGCCTCGCTGACGAATAGCGCTCGGCCGATGGCCGCGTTGGTAAGGCCGCGCGACACCAGCGCCAGTACCTCGGTCTCCCGAGCTGACAGCGTCTCAGGCGGCGGCCCGAGCCCCGGCCCGCGGCCGCGCACCCGCGTGACTAGCCGGCTGGCCACGATCGGCGCCAGCACGGTCTCGCCGCGCGCGGCCGCCCGGATCGCCGCGATCAGGTCGGCCCGCGGGGTGTCTTTCAGCAGGTACCCGGTCGCGCCCGCCTCGACCGCCCGCAGGATGTCCGCGTCGGTGTCGTAGGTAGTCAGCACGATGACCTTGGCCTTGCTGCCGTCGGTCTGCAGCCGGGCGATCGCCTCCACCCCGTCGCCGCCCGGCATCCGCAGGTCCATCAAGATCACGTCCGGATCGCTGGCCAGCGCGAGCGCGGCGGCCTCGTTGCCAGAGGAAGCCTCGGCCACTACTTCCAGGTCGGACTCGGCCGCCAGCATGCCCCGCAACCCCTCGCGCACGACCGGATGGTCATCGGCCAGCAGCACCCGGATCAAGCTCTGCTCGCCGGGACGGGACAACCCCCTCGCATCCACGTTCACGTCACCTCCGCGCTGACCGTGGTTCCCGCACCTGGTGCACTGATCACGTCGAGCTTGCCGCCAATGTCGTCGATCCTGGCCCGCATCCCCCGCAGGCCAAAGCACCGGGCGTCGTCCCGGCCGACTTCGAATCCGACCCCGTCGTCGACCACCTCGAGCCGCACGCCCGCACCTGGGGTCACCCCAGCGTCGGCAAAGCAAAGGCCGACCCGCACCGACCGGGCCTCAGCGTGCTTGCGCACGTTCGACAGCGCTTCCTGGCAGACCCGCAGCAATACGACCTCGGCGCCGGTCCCGAGCGCCCGCGGCTCCCCCGTCACGCCGAACTTCGCCGCGATGCCAAGCTCCTGCCCGGCCCGCTCGGTCAGCCGCGCCAGCGCGTCGGGCAGCGTCGCGGAGGTCAGCGCGGTCGGCGCCAGCCCGGCCACCAGCGCCCTGGCCTCGGCCAGGTTCTCCCGCGCGGTCCGGCCGACCAGTTCCAGCTGGTTACGGGCAGCCACCGGGTCGGACCCGATCATCGACTCAGCCGCCTGAGCGAGCATCACGATGCTGGTGAACCCCTGCGCGATCGTGTCGTGGATCTCCCCGGCCAGCCGCTCACGCTCGGCTAGCACCCCCGCCTCGCGGTTGGCGTTCGCCAGTTCGGCCCTGGTCTGCTCAAGCTGGGCGATCAGTTCGGCCCGCTCGGTGCTCTGGCTGATGATCTTCATGATCCACGAGCCGAATGCGATCGAGAACGCGATGCCCGCCACCGCGATCCCGATCAGCGACTCGACCTCAGCCGCCCCTGCCCCTTGCGCGAACGCGACCAGCGGCTGGGTCAGGCTCAGCGCGACGACGACGGCCACGGCCCGCCGGAACTTCACCGTCATGAAGCACTGCGGGCAGAGCGCCAGCAGGATGAAGGTGATCGAGCTGGCGAAGACCTGGGCCAGCACGAACAGCGGGACCAGTCCGATCAGGTAGATCGTCCCCCGCGATGCCAGCTCGTGGTCGCTGTACATGGCCGGCCGCCCGACGAACAGGTACCACGGCGCCATCGCCGCCAGCGTCGCGCTGGCCGCCAGCCGGTCGAACTCGGTCCTCGACCCGGCGACCAGCGTGATGCCGATCGTGGCAACCAGCACGATGAGGAAGTAAAAGTCCCAGCGCCGTTCGCCGGCGGTCCAGGCGTCGACCTGGGCCGTCGTCGGCGTCTCGGCAGGGCAGCTCACCGTCGGCCGGTTTCCTGCCAGCGGAACGTCCGGATGCATATCACCAAGCTTGCGACCAGCCAGGCCCCGAGCACCAGTGCGATCCGGCCGTGCTCCCAGCTGTGCGCGGGCTCGGCGACGAGCAGCTTGTCGGGCAGGAACGCCGAACGCAGTCCCTGGCAAATCCACTTCAAAGGGAAGATCGCCGCCACTCGCTGCAAGCTAGCCGGCAGCTGGCTGAACACGAAGTAGACCCCGGAGATGAAGGACAGCACCAGGTAGGGCAGGTTGAGCACGGCCACCGCGCTCCGGGTCGTTACCTTGACCAGGCTGCTCACCGCGACGCCGAGCATCGAGCAGGTGGCGGCGCCGAGCACCAGCACCCAGGCCAGCGTCAGCCACCGGCCCGCGCTGGTCGGCAGGTGCAGGCCGAGCAGCCCGACCCCAAGCGCCAGCAGCGCGAGTGTCTCAAGCAGGGCCACCGCAAAAGCCAGAATCGCCTTGCCGGCGAAGTATCCGACCGGCGACAGCGGCGTGCCCGCCAGCCTGGTCAAGGTGCCGTCATCGCGGTCGGCGGCGATGCTGACGCCGAGATTGACGAACGTCGCCGACATCAGGCCGCTGGCGATGATCCCGGAGATGAAGTACTGCTTGAAGCTGACTCCGGTGCTCCCGATCGAGCCGTGGAAGATCTGGCCAAATAGCACGAGCAAGATCATTGGTAGCGCGAACGTAAAGACCACCGACTCGCGTTGCCGGAAAAAGAGCTTTATCTCGACGAGCCCGCGAACAAGAGCTTGCCTCGGTAGCGACGGCAACCGGCTCGGGGCCGAGTCCACCCGCCCGGCCGGCGATGCGGCGGCGATCATCGCGCTGCTCCAATCTCGGTGGCGGCCTGCTCCGCCGCGGCGATCAGCTCCAGATACCGGTCTTCGAGGGATGGCCGGGTGACTTGGAGGCCAGGCACTTCCCCGTCGTTACTCCTCGCTAGTTGAATTACGCATTGCGTGGGCTTGGATGTCTGCACAGACTTCATCCCGTCCGGGGCCTGCCAGCTGACGGTCGCCTCGTCGGCGGATCGCCCGAGTTCGGCCGGCGGTCCGAGGGCGACGATCCGGCCTCCGGCCAGCACGGCCACCCGGCTAGCCAGCGCCTCGGCCTCATCCAGGTAATGGGTGGTCAGCAAGATCGTCGTGCCGTCGCGGGACAGGTCAGCGATCAGCTCCCAGAACTGGCGGCGCGCCTGCGGGTCGAACCCGGTGGTCGGCTCATCGAGGAACAGCAACTCGGGCCGTCCCACGATGCCGATCGCGACGTCCACCCGGCGGCGCTGGCCGCCCGACAGCCGCCGCAGCCGCTTGCCCGCCTGCTCGGTGAGCCCGACGGCGGCGATCACCTCGTCAACCTCACGCGGCCGCGGGAAGAACGCGCTGTACTGCGACACCATCTCGCGCACGGTCAGCTCCCCGGTGGCCGAATCCGACTGCGGCACGATGCCGATCCTGGCCCGCCAGGCCCGGTCGGCCGAGGACGGATCAGTGCCGAGCACGCTGACGTCCCCGCCGTCCCGGCGCCGGTGCCCTTCCAGGATCTCCACGGTCGTGGTCTTGCCGGCCCCGTTGGGGCCGAGGAGCGCGAACACTTCGCCGCGCTCGATCTCCAGGTCGATGCCGTCCACCGCGGCCTTGCCCTGGTACTGCTTGCGCAGCCCGCGGACCTTGACCGCCGGCGGCGAGTCGCCCGTGCCTGACCTGGCAGTTGTTTTTGTCATGGTTCGATCGTGCCGGGCGACCGGCTGACGGCGCGTCGTCCGGCTCGCCAGCCGGTCGTCATCCGTTTGGCTGACGCGAAGCCAAAACCGCAGGATGACGCACCGACCTGGCATCGCGGCTAGCCTTATGCCGTGTCAGCGCTGTACGCATGGCTTCGCCGCCACCCCCGCCTGGTCGATGCGAGCTGGGCCGTTCCGATCACGCTCGGCGGTGTGGCCAGCGCCTTCGCCGGACTGCGCCAGTCGCCGATCTTGGTCCTGATCGTGATCGTATTCGCGATGACCGTGCCGATCGTGTTCCGGCGGGCGCACCCGGTCGGCGCTTTCACGACGGCGATCGTGGCCGGCTCGCTGCAGGTGATCCTCAACCTGCATCCGCTGCTGTCCGACTTCTCGATCGTGATCCTGCTCTATACGCTGGCGGCCTACTCGACCAGGCGCAACTCCCTGATCGGGCTGGCGGTCTGCCTGCTCGGGTCCGCGATGGAAGTGCTGCGGCTGCAGTTGCTCGTGCCGGCTCATGTCACTAGCGAGGCCGGCTGGCTGGTGATCTTCGCGGTCGCGTTCGCGGGTCCTTCGCTGATCGCCTGGGTGCTCGGTGACTCGACCAGATACCGCCGGGCCTACTACGTCAACCTTGAGGAGCGCGCGGCCAGGCTGGAGCGGGACCGGGACACTCACGCCCAGATCGCCGCCGCCGCCGAGCGGGCCAGGATCGCCCGCGAACTGCACGACGTGGTCGCTCACAACGTCAGCGTGATGGTCGTTCAGGCCGATGGCGCGACGTACGCGATCGACGCCGATCCGCAGCGCGCCCGGGCCGCCCTGGCCGCGATCTCCGCGACCGGCCGGCAGGCGCTGGCCGAGATGCGGGCGCTGCTCGGCGTGCTCCGCCGGGGCGACGACGAAACCGGCCTCGCGGCGCTCGCGCCGCAACCAGGACTCGGTCAGCTGGATGAACTGCTCGACCAGACCAGGGCCGCCGGCCTGCCAGTGGCCTGCGTGGTGGAAGGCGCGCCCAGACCGCTCGCTACCGGCACGGCGCTGACCGCCTACCGGATCATCCAGGAGTCGCTGACCAACACCCGCAAGCACGGCGGCGCCGCCAGTTCCGCAAACGTCGTACTGCGCTACACCGAGACCGCGCTCGAGCTGACGATCACCGACAACGGTGCGGGCGCCGAGGCCGCCTGCGATGGCGCCGGGCACGGCCTGACCGGGATGACCGAGCGGGCCTTCATGTACGGCGGATCCGTGCACGCCGGTCCCCGGCCGGGCGGCGGATTCGAGGTCACGGCCTGGCTGCCAGTCGTTCCGGTCCCGGCGAGCGCGGCATGACGATCAGGATCGTGCTGGTCGACGATCAGGAGCTGGTGCGGGCCGGGTTCAAGATGGTGCTCGATGCCCAGCCGGACATGACCGTCGTCGGCGAGGCAGGCGATGGCCTCGCGGCCGTGGAGACCTTGCGCCGGGTCGCCGCTGATGTAGCGGTGATGGACGTGCGGATGCCCAAGCTCGACGGCATAGAGGCAACCAGGCGGATCTGCCAGGCGGGCGACCGCCCCCGGGTGCTCATGCTCACCACCTTCGACCTGGACGAGTACGCCTTCGCCGCGCTGAAGGCCGGCGCGAGCGGGTTCCTGCTGAAAGACGTCCCGCCCGAGGAACTGCTGTTCGGCATCAGGGCGGTGCATTCCGGGGACGCGGTCGTCGCGCCATCGACCACCCGCCGGCTGATCGACCGGTTCGCCCCGATGCTGCCCTCCGGCGCGGCCGACGCTGGGCCCGACCTAAGCGGCCTGACCAGCCGCGAGCGCGAGGTGCTCGCGCTGATCGCGCAGGGCCTGTCGAACACCGAGATCGCCGTCCGGCTCTTCGTATCCGAGGCGACGGTGAAGACCCACGTCGGCCGCGTCCTGGCCAAACTGAGCCTGCGCGACCGAGTCCAGGCCGTCGTCTACGCCTACGAAACCGGCCTGGTCAAGGCCCGCGGCTCCGCCTAACCCAACCCGCAACCCCGGCCCCGCTCAACCCCCGACCCGCTCAAACCCGGCCCCGCTCAACCCCCGACCCGCTCAAACCCGGCCCCGCTCAAACCCGACCCGCTCAACCCCGGCCCCGCTCAGCCCCGGCCCCGCTCAACCCCGGCCCCGCTCAACCCCGGCCCCGCTCAAAACCCGCACCGACGGAAGCAGCCCCTCCCCCGCTGCGCCCGCTCCTGCGCCACTTCCGTACCGTAGGCAACGCCTGCCACAAGCGCGTGACTGTGCTGACCAGCGACGACGCCTGCTGGCGGCACCGCATGACTGTCCGGCCCCTCTGACCGCCACATCAGTCCGGCTCATTGTGGAGAGTTTCCGCATGGTGGAGAGTTGACTGCGGAATTCCGCGGCAAACTCTCCACTACGCGGAAACTCTCCACTCAAAATCGGGATAAAAGGGTCCGGAATTCATGATCGTGGAGAGTTTTCGGGGGCGATTCCGGAAAGTCTCCACGATAAATGAATGTGGTCGCACTCGCCTCAAGACCGTGCACGGCGGCGGCAAAGTGCGTCGGCACCGACCCGGAGTCGGTGAGTGATCTTGGCTAACGTTGGGCAGCCTAGTGACTTGAGCCAGGCCCGCCTGCCGCCGACGACTTGACCTCGTCGAAGTCCGTTAACTGCCGCCGCTGACCCAGCGCAGGCGACTCCCCCGACCTGGCTCGTTTGACATATATCGCACTTGCAAACTATAGTTAGCTTCAGAACATGAGAGGGAGGATCCCTATGAACGACTATCGAGCAGCCGGGCAGGAGCTGCAGAGCCAGGTCCTGGCAGCTGCCCGGAAGGGACAGGATCGAGTGAACAGCACGGTCAAGACCGTGCGGGCCGCCGCCGACCAGATCAGGCCGCAGCTTGCGAACCTGCCGATGCCGAACCTGCCGACCCCCGCGCAGCTCCGTGAGCGCGCGCCGCAGTTCGTTGTGAAGCTGCCCACCCAGTTGCAGACCAGGCTGCCGAAGCCTGAGCAGCTCAGGGCAGGCGCTGAGGAGATCGCCGGGCACGCCCGGTCAGTCCGGCGCGTCGTGGTAAGCCAGGTCGCCAGTGTCGCCGCGCCGCTGGCGCAGCAGGCCGCCACTCGCCTCGCCCAGATCGGCGAGCCCACCGCGAAGGCCGGCACTGCGAAGGCCGGCACCGGGAAGGCCAGCACCGCAAGCAAGACGAGCGCTGCCAGCAAGCCACGCGCTGCCAGCAAGTCAGGCACGCGCAGCACCGCCAGCAAGGCCCGGACGACTGGCGCCGCGAACTCCGGCACCACGACCAAGGTCAGCAAGGTCACCGTGTCCAGTGACGCCAAGCCCGCGGGTGCCGCGAAGAGCGCAAGCTCGGCCAAGACCAAGCCGGCGGACAAGTAAGCCGACCGCATCGATCGCCCGTCAAGGCGCGGCCGCGCAGCTAGCCTGCCGGCCGCGCCTTGAAAGCTACCAGGGCAGTCGCACCGAACTACTGGCGCACCGAACTACTGGCGCGCGCACCGAACTACTGGCGCACCGGAACTACTAGGGCACGGGAAATGACGCTGAAAGAACCCTGGGATGCCCAGATGGAGGCGCTGGGCGGATTTATCCGCAACCAGCGCAAGCAGGCCAACCTTTCCCTGCGCCAGCTCGCCGAGAAGACCAGGCTGTCCAATCCTTACCTGAGCCAGATTGAGCGTGGCCTGCATCAGCCGTCAATGCGCGTCATCAAGCTGATCGCCGACGCGCTCAACGTCTCGGCCGAGACCTTGCTCACCCAGGCTGGCCTGCTACATCAGGTCGCTGGCGGGCCGGATGAGGCCGCTGCGGAACACGTGGCGGTGGACGAGGCGATCAATGCCGACAGCCGGCTCAGCGATCAGCAAAAGTCTGCGCTGATCTCGGTTTACCGGAGTATGCTGCGCAGCGACTAGCACTTATCGCCCTCAGTCTGACGTATCGGTGCGAACATCACGAAATGACGGCGGGTGCGCAGCGCGGGCATTACTATACTTCAGCGTGACCAACCTGACCCCAGCCGCGACACCGCTGCCCCAGCGCCGTCCGGCGCGGGATGATAGCGCTGGGCCGATCCTGCCCCGCCGCACCGGCACGCTTCGGCGGGTTGGACGGCACCGCAGTGCCCACCGGATCAGCGTTGCCTCGGACGCGCCCGCCCTCGTGCTCGCCGTGCCTTGCTCGAGCACCCACGCCTACGCCGAGCTGGCCGACCAGATTGCCGAGGCAGCCGCAGAGTCCTGCCCCGGTGTCGACATCAGGATCGGCTTCCTCGAAGGACACTCTGACCTGCTCGCCGATCTCCTCACGGCCGAGCCGTCCGAGTCGCCGGATCCGTCTGAGCCGCTGCGGCAGCCCCCGCCGTCCGACCACCCGCTGCACGGCTCTCCGGCTTACCCGGACGCCTTGCTGCGCCCGAGCCTGAACCTCAGCTCCCGGCCAGATGAGCCAGAACTAGGCTCGCACCGGTCCAACGGGACGCACCGGGCCGGCCATTCGCACCGCTCGGACAATTCGGCCCCGGCCGAGAAACCTGGCGGCGTCAATGGCACCGGCATCGTCCCGCAGGCCGTGATCGTGCCCCTGCTCGCAGGCGCCCATCCGGTTTTCGACCGGCGGGTCGCGACGATCTTGTCGCAGGTGCCGATGCAGGTCATGCTCGCCCCGCATCTAGGCCCGCATCCACTACTAGCCGGGGCGTTGCACGACCGTCTTTCCGAGGTCGGCCTGGCCAGGGCAACCCGCGCCAGGGGGCTGAACATCTCGATCGGCTCCAACGGCGTGCTCGTGATCGCCGACCGCGGCCCCCAGGCGGTCGCCGACGCCGGCGTCACTTCGGTCCTGCTCGCGGCTCGGCTAGCCGTTCCGGTCATACCGGCCTCGCTTGGCGACACCAACAGCATCAGGGCAGCGATCGAGCGGCTGGCCGAAGCGGGCGCCTCGCATCCCGCCATCGCCCCGTGCCTGATCGGGCCGGAGACCAATCCAAACGAGCTCACCCATCTCAGCTCCGCGCTCGACGTGCCTTGCGCGGCCCCGCTCGGCGCCCATCCGGCCATCGCTCAACTGGTGGCGATGCGCTACGGCGAGGCCCTGGCCCGAATGAGCGTCCGCAGCCATTGACAGACCAGGCGCCTGTGCGCTGAGGTAACACTCGTGCGCATCCCGGCGCCAACACGAGCGTCGGGGACGAACTTTCACACCACCTGAACGACGCTGCCGCGCGTCTGCGGTCGCGTCTCTACGTTCGGCAGAGGAGAGCTGCATGAGCGAGTGGAACGCAATGACGATCGAGGGCAAGCCCACGATTCTGCGCGTGGTCAAGGATCAGGCCAGCCAGATGTTCGCGCTGGCTGAGCAGCCAGACTCGTGGGAGGCACCGACCGCCTGCGAGGACTGGGAAGTCAGGGACGTCATCGGGCACCTCGTCGACACGATGGAGGGCTATTTCAAGGCCTTCGAGGTGGCCAGGGACGGCGCCTCGGCCGAGAACGCCTACGGCCTGCTCGGCATGCACGAGCGCGCGGGCGGCGAGGCCCGGTCCTTCCGCAACCTGTCGCAGGCCGAGATGCTGACCAGGGTCAGGGCCGACCTCGACAAGATGATGAGCATCCTCGAGCCGCTCAGCGAAGAAGAGTGGACGACGATGATCGTGCCGCACTTCTACATGGGCCCGGTGCCGGCCTTCATCTACGCGGCCGGCCAGCTGATGGACTTCGGCGTGCACACCTGGGACATCAAGGAGGGCAGCGGCAAGGCGCACGCGCTCGACGCGGACGCGGCCGACCTGCTCGTGCCGTTCATGTTCATCATCTGGCAGTCGACGATCCACCCGGAGGCCGACACCACGCCGTTCACGATCGGGGTCAGGGTAAGCGGCCGCAACGGCGGCGACACCAGGGTCTCGGTCAGCGAAGCGGGGATGACCTACGAGCCAGGCAGCATCGATGATCTGCCGGCCACCATCGAATTCGACCCGGCCGCCCTTGTGCTGACTGCCTTCGGCCGGATCAACGGCGGCACGGTCACCGGCGACACTGCGCTGGCCGACCGCTTCCTGAACCTGTTCTACCGGATCTGACCGCGGGAGCCAGGGCTAGCCGGCTACGGCTAGCCCTGGCTGTCGTACTCCTGCGGCTGGTGCCCCTCTGGCAGCCGGTGCTTGGCGATCCGCGCGGTCGGCGTGCGGGGCAGCTCATCGATCCGCTGCCAGAACCGCGGCACCTTGAACGCCGACAGGCGCTCACCGGCGTAGGCGCGAAGCGCGTCGAAATCCGCGTCCACCTCGGGCATGAGCACCACGAACGCCTTGATCTCGTCCTCGGTCAGCTCCGAGGCCACTCCGACTACCGCCGACTCGACCACGTCCGGATGGCTGTCGAGCACCTCTTCGACCTCAAGCGGCGACAGGTTCTCGCCCCGGCGGCGCAACACTTCCTTCCGCCGGCCAACGAACGTATAGGTGCCGTCGTCCTGCACGGTCACCAGGTCCCCGGTGCGCAGCCAGCCATCGCCGGTCAGCACCTCAGCCGTCTCCTGCGGCATGCCGAGGTATCCGGGGGTCAGCACCGGATTGCGCAGCAGCAGCTCGCCCGTCTCCCCCGGCCCAAGTTCGACCTCGTCCTGGGCCAGCCCGGCGTCGCTGCCGGGATCACCCGCTCCGTCGGCAGCCACCACCTTGGCCTCGTTGACTGTGCCGAGGTACGGGTGCTGGCGGACCGTGCCGAGGGTGCCGTAGGGCCGGGAGCCATGCGGCCAGATCAGCCCGTACGGCGACTCTGACATCGCGTAGCCCACCACGATCTTGATGCCGAACCGGTGCTCGATCTCTTCCTGCCTGGCCTGCTCGGGGGCCGGCCCGGTGTAGCACAGCCGCAGTGGGTTGTCGGCGTCGTCGGGCCGCTCGGGCTGGCGCATCAAGATCTCCAGCATCGCCCCGATCGCGTTGAACTCGGTCGCCCCGTGCCGCCGCGCCGCGTCGATGAACCCGCTGGCGGAGAACTTGGGCAGCAGCACCAGCCCGGCGCCGCAGGCCAGCGACCCGAGCACCGAGTAGATCGGCGCGTTGATGTGGAACAGCGGCAGCGAGGTCATCAGCCGGTCGCTGGAGTCCAGCTCCATCCAGTACGGGAAGCCCTCGCCGGCCATCGCGTACGCCCGGTGCGTCTGCATGACCAGCTTGGACCGGCCGGTGGTGCCCGAGGTCGGGATCAGCACGGCTAGATCACCGGGATCGATGTCCGCGTCAGGCAGTTCAGCCGACCGCTCGCCCGGCGTCCCATCGCCAATTGAATTCACATTTATTACGCATCGCACCCGTCGGCCGCCTTTACCCGCCTGCTGCACGGCCACATTGATCGCCGGTTCCAGCTCGGGCTCGGTCAGCACGGCGAGCGGCTCGACCTGCCGGATCAAGCCGGCGAACTCGGCCTCGCTGCTGGCGGGGTTGACCGGCACGGTGACCGCGCCGAGGCTAGCCAGCGCGAGCCAGGCCAGCAGGTAGGCGGGGGTCGTCCTGGCCGTGACCAAGATCAGGTCGCCGTGACCGATCCCGGCGTCGGCGAGCGCTTCCGCTACGACCCCGACCTCGCCGGCCGCCTGGGCGAAGGACAACGGCGGCGAGTCTGAGCGCAGCCAGATTCCGCTGGGATCACGGCTCGCGGCCCGGTCAAGCAGCCGGGGAATCGTGCCCGTGTAGCCCGCCACCGTCGTGCCGAACGCCGCCTCACCGGTCATGGCAGAACCATACGGGTGCCATCGTTTCCTGTCAGTACCTGCGACCAGCCGGAAGGCCGGCCCGCTTAACGCGGGCCGGCCTCGTTACCTGGCGGTAACCTACGGCGATGGGATTCCGCTGGCCGGCGCATCCGGCTGCGGGGTGCTGTCCGCCGTGATCGCTCCGGTCGGAGTGTCATCGGTGACGAGCACGCCGCCGGTCGGCACGAGCGCGCCATTCTTGACCACGGCCATGTACGCGCCCGTGATGCCATTATGGTCGGTGGATGAGTAGGCGTACGGCGCGACCACGACCCCTTGCGGGATGCCGCCGTTGATCGCGTCGATCAGGTCCTGCCTGGTCGGGTTCCGGCCGGCCTTGAACATGGCCTGGACGAAGGTGTAGCCGACCGACAGCCCGTACAGTACGTTGCCGTCCAGCGGCAGCTTGGACAGGTACTGCTGGTGGATCTTGTTGAATAGCTGGATCCAGCTGTTGCTGGTCTGGCCGGTCGACGGCAGGTACGCGTCGGTGATGATGCCCTGGGTCAGCGAGTTGCCGAACCCGGCGGTCTTGTTCTTCGCGAACGAGGCGAGCAGGCCCGCCAGGGTGATCGGGTCGGACCCGACGTCGCTGACCACGAGCTGCGGGTTGAACTTCAGGCCGAGCATGGTGAGCTTCATGATCGCGGTGAATGCGGGCACCGTGAACGAGACCACGATCTGAGCGCCGGCCGCCTTCAGCGCGGCGATCTGCGGGCCGATCTTGGTGTTGGTGGGGTCGTAGTTCTGCTTGGACACGATCTGGGACTTGGGCAGCTCATAGGTGAGGCCCTTCAGCCCGTCCTGGCCGAACTCGTCGTCCTGGTAGAAGACGCCGACCTTCTTGCCCTTGAAGTGCTCCTTGATGTAGTTACCGAGGATCTTGCCCTCGCGTACGTAGTCAAGCTGCCAGCCGAACGTGTCCGGCAGGGTACTGGGGGCGTTCCAGCACTCACAGCCAGAGGCCACGAACACGTCGGGGACCTTCTCGCTGTTGATGAACGGGGCCACGGCCAGGTGGGTGGGGGTGCCAAGGCCGTTGAAGATGGCGTAGACGTTGTCCTGCAGGATCAGCTGATGCACGACCGTCGAGGTAATCGACGGGTTGTACTGGTCGTTCAGGTACTTGTAGACGATCTTCCGGCCGTAGATGCCGCCGTGCGCGTTGACGTACTGGAAGTACGCGTTCGACGCCGGTGCGATCTCGTCGTAGCCAGGAGCGGCGATACCGGTGAGCGGCTGGTGGGAGCCGATCGTGATCGTCGAGGTGGTGATGCCGGGCGCGGACGCGGTCAGCGGGGTCTTGCCTCCGCCACCGCCACCCGGCTTGCCGCTGCTGCTCGATGAGCTGCAGGCGGCCGCCGCCAGGCTAAGGACGACGAGTCCGGCGATGGCCGCCATCCTCGCCGGATGCGATCTGATCATGTTCTTCCTTTCTCCTTGCGGTCTGCCGCCGGCGAGCGCCGGCGCCACGAGGTCGGCGGGGCTGTCGGAGACTCTGAATCCGAGAGCGGTGCCTGGCCGATCAGCCGCGAGATTCCGCCCGCGATGCCGCGCGGGAATGCCAGCATCACGAGAATCAGCACGAGGCCATAGGCCAGGATCGGGATCGACGAACTCGTGGCCTGGGTCAGGCCGTGGCTGGTTGCTACATTGGTTAGGTAGGTCGGCACGATGACCAGCAGGATGCTGCCCCAGATCGCACCGGACAGGCTGCCGAGCCCGCCGAGCACGGCGGCGGTCAGCAACTGGATCGACAGGCTCAGGGTGAACAAGCTGGGCGAGACCGTGCCGACCACGACGGCGAGCAGCACGCCGCCGAGGCCCGCGTAGGCCGCGCTGATGATGAACGCGAGTATCTGCATCCTGGCGACATTGATGCCGGCCAGCGCGGCCGCGACCTCGTCGTCCCTGACCGCCCGCCAGGACCGGCCGATCCGGCTGCGCACCAGGTTGGCCAGCAGCACCATCGCGACCAGCGCCGCGCCGCAGTTCACCCAGGCCTGCCAGCGCAGCGGCGAGAAAGTCGCCCCGAGGAATCCCGGCACGGTGACGAAGAAGCCAAGGCCCTGGTCCCCGCCGAGCAAGCCGGAGAACCTCGTCGCGAAGAACGGCAGTGCGACGGCGAGCATCAACGTCGCGCCGGCCAGGTAAGGGCCCCGCAGCCGGGCGGCCGCGACCCCGAAGATCGCGCCGACTGCGGCCGCCGCCAGGGTGGACACGACCAGGATCGCGATCAGCGGCCACTGCAGATGCATGAACAGCAGGGCGGCGACGTACCCGCCAACCGCCATGAACGCGCCGTTGCCGATCGAGATCTGGCCGGACAGGCCGATCAGCACGGTGAGGCCGGCCACCGCGACCGCTGAGGCGGCCACCTCGGCCATCTGGTAGTCGCGGTACTGGTCGAGCAGGATCGAGGCGAGCCCTAGCACGACCGCGCCCGCCACCGCGAGCGCGACGTGCCGGCGCCCCGTTGTCCTGCGCACCCAGGGCGCGAGGCGGTTGGCCGCTCCGATGAAGATCTGATCGGGGGACGAGTTCATCGCGAGCTACACCCGCCTTGCCGGTGCGGAGGAGAACAGTCCGGTCGGTCTGAGCATCAGCACGAGCAGCAGGGCGGCCAGCCCGAACAGGTTGACCACCTCGCTGCCGAGGTAGCCGCCCGCGTAGCTGAGCACGATGCCGAGGATCAGGCCGCCGACGACCGCGCCGCCCGGGCTTTCCAGGCCGCCGATGACCGCTGCGGTAAAGCCGAGCACGAAAATCGTGTCCATGCTGTTCGGGCTCAGCAGCGTCGACGGGCTGACCAGCATCCCGGCCAGCGCTCCGAGCAATCCGGCCAGCGCCCAGCCCAGGGTCAGCATCCCGCCGACCCGGACACCGAGCAGCCTGGCGACCGGCAGGTTGAACGCGGTCGCTCGCAGCCGCAGGCCGATCGAGGTGTACTGGAACACCACCGCCAGCAGCCCGGCCGCGAGCAGCACAGCGCCTGCGATGAAGATGTCGTTCCTGGTGATGCCGAGCGCGACCGAGCCGATGCTGAGGCCAACCGGCGAGAACGGCGTGGGGAACGACCGGTTGTTGCCGCCGAAAAATACGCCCGCCAGGCCCTCGATGCCGATCAGCAGGCCGATGGTCACTATCACGGCGTTGAGCGGCGGCTTATTGATCACCTGCCGGGTGACCAGCCGCTCAACGGCCCCGCCGATGATCAGGCCCGAGATCAGCGCGCCGACGAACGCGAACCAGTAGTTGCCGGTCCGGTACTCGATCTCGAGCGCGATGAACGAGGTCAGCATCGCCAGCGCGCCCTGGGAGTAGTTCAGCACCCGGGTACCGCGCCAGATCAGCACCAGGGACAGGGCGATCGCCGCGTAAATCATCCCGGCGCTGATCCCCTGAAGGGTGAATTCGAGGAACTCGACCATCCGTTGTGCTGTCCTTCCTAGGAACTCGGCCCTAAAAGCCCAGGTAATGCCGTCGCAGCGCCTCGTCGGCGGCGAGCTGGCCGGCCGGGGCGGTGGCGACGACGGAGCCGAGGTTGAGCACGATGCCGAGGTCGGCGATGGCCAGCGCACTGCGGGCGTTCTGCTCGACCAGGATGATGGTCAGGCCGGTGTCGGTCTTGAGCTGACTGATCAGGTCGAGCACGTCGCGGACGATCTTGGGGGCCAGGCCGAGTGACGGCTCGTCGAGCAGCAGCACCCGGGGGTCGGTCGCCAGCGCCCGGGCGATCACGAGCATCTGGCGCTCGCCGCCGGACAGCGTTCCGGCCGCCTTGGACCGCCGGTCGGCCAGCACGCTGAACCGGTTGTAGATGTCGGCGAGCGCCGCGGATCGTTCGGACCGGGGCCGCAGCAGCAAGCCGAGCTGCAGATTCTCGGCCACGGTCAGCTCGGTGATCACGCCCTGGCCCTCGGGCACATGCGCGATGCCGGCCCGGCTGACATTCTCGGGCCGCCGCCCGGCCAGGTTCGCGCCGTCCAGCCAGATCTGGCCCTGGCTGGGCTTGATCGAGCCGTCGATCACGCGAAGCAGCGTCGTCTTTCCGGCGCCGTTGGCTCCGAGCACGGCGGTGATCGTGCCGGCCTGGGCGGTGATCGTCACGCCGCGCAAGACCGGCACCGCGCCGTATCCGGCCGAGACCTCGCGTACCTCAAGAGTTGCCGACTCGCTCATGCCTCACCGCCATCGACTGGCTGTGCTAGCCCGGGTGGCGGGCGGGGGGTGTAGTGGGCGCGATCCCCTGGAACCCCTTGCGAGGCATCATGAACCGCTCCGAGGTAGGCCTCGGTCACCAGCGGGTCGGCCTGCACCTCCGCCGGGCTGCCCTGGGCGATCAGCACCCCGAAGTCGAGCACGAAGATGTGGTCGCAGACCGACATCATCAGGTCCATCCGGTGCTCGATGACCAGCACGCCGGTGTCCCTGCCGAGCTCGGTGATCAGGTCGCCCAGTTCGGGCAGTTCGTCTTCGGCCAGGCCGCTGGCCGGCTCGTCGAGCAGCAGCAGCCTTGGCTGCGCGGCCAGCGCCCGGGCCAGCGCTACCCGCTTGCGCGAGCCGTGCGGCAGCGTCGCCGGCAGCCGTTCGGACAGATGCGCGACCCCGACCCTGTCCAGCGCCGCCATCGCCGCCGCGCGCAGCTCGCGCTCATCCTGATCCGATCGCGGCCAGGCGCTCAGCGCCGACCAGAACCCCGCCCGGGACCGGACGCCCGCCCCGACCATCACGTTCTCGGCCACGGTCAGCCCGCTGAACAGCCCGACCGACTGCAAGGTTCGCGCTATCCCATAGCCGGCAAGCTGATGAGAGCGGGCCTTGATCAGGTCCTTGCCCTCGAACGTGATCGAGCCCGCCTGCGGCTTCACGAAACCGCAGATCGCGTTGAGCAGCGTGGTCTTGCCCGCGCCGTTCGGGCCGATGATGCCGGTCACCATACGCGGCCCAGCCGTCAGCGACACGTCATCGAGCGCGGTCAGGCTGCCGAAACTGACCTTCAGCCCGCTGACATCCAAGGAGTCAAAACCCACGAAGGACCTGTTCTGTCGACTGTGTTGTCCCTGCACCGCACGGTCATTGCACTCTTAATGCTAAAACTTTGCACGAGGTAATCATTGCCGCAAGAATGCACGCAAGCCGGGCGCTCTATTGTGGCTGAACCGTGACCAACAAGACGCCGTCTGATCTACCGCAAGGTAGCAGGAATCACCCGGGTTAACCGAGCGTCATCGTGACGTTGTCGGCCTATCCATCATTGAACGAGCCGACGGCACGAGTAAAGGTCAGCGTGAACCTGATCGAGGCCGTGCCCACCGGAATCGTGCCGGTCGCGGCCTCCTTGGGCAGATTAGGCAGCAGCTAGGTCATGCAGTGCCCGGGCGGTCGTCAGCGAGGTCTCCACCGCCAGCAGCCTGGGCGGTTCCTGGCCGGCGATCGCGGCGTTGATGTGCCGCAGCGCGGCGGTGAACGCGGGCTCGTGCGCGCTGGCCTGGAATTCGACCGACGGCCCGCCAGTCGGGTGCAGCACCACGTGATCGGCAGGCCCGGGGTGATACAGGTTGCTCAGCTGGATCTGCCCCCTGTCGCCAAGCAGCCGGGCGAACGTGTCCGCGCCGCGGCGCATGCCGCAGGAAAGCAGCAGCCGCCGGCCGCCGCTGTACCCGAGCGTGCCCCAGGTCTCGACGTCCACGCCGTCGCCGCCGAGTTCCCTCGTGGCCCAGGCGGTCTCGTGCCCACCGAAGACCTCCTGGGCGAGCCGCACCGGATAGCAGCCGACGTCGCGCAGCGCGCCGCCTTCAAGACCAGCCGACAGCCTGATGTTGCCCGGCTTGGTGATCAGGAAGTGGAAGTCGGCCTGCACCTCGCGCAACTCACCGATCGCACCGTCGGCGATCAGCGACCTGACCCGGTCCATGTGCTCGTTGAACGGAAAGACGAACGCCTCCCACAACAGCGTTCCGGTCTGGCTGGCGACGGCGAGCACTCGCTCGGTGTCGGCCAGCGTCCCGCACAGCGGCTTCTCGCACAGCATCGGCTTGCCGGCCCGCAGCGCGGCGATCGTCCACTCGGCGTGCATCGAATTAGGCAGCGGGTTGTACAGAGCGTCGATGTCCGGATCATCGATCAGATTCTGATAGCCGGTGATCGCCCGCTCGACGCCGTGCTCGGCCGCCCACTGCTTGGCCCGCTCGCCATCTCTCGCTGCCACGGCAGTCGCTGCTCCGCCGGCGACCCGTAGCGCCGGCAGGAACTGCGCTCGGGCGATGTTGGCGGTGCCGATGATGCCCCAGCGCACGTTCGAAGGCTGTGTTATCTCCATCTGCGCCATCGCCCCAACCTACGGCAGCGGGTTCTCGAGCGGCAGGTTGACCCAGCGGCGCTCGTGATGGGAGATCTCGACGGCGTTGATCACTTCCTGTACCCACAGGCCGTCGTTGAAGTTGCCCTCGTTGCCGTCGATTTCGCCGAGTACCTCGCTGGCGAAGTTGGCCACCAGGTTCGCGTAATACAAGGTGCGCCAGGACTCGCGCGGGCTGCCGCCGGCCGGGTAGTAGCTCTGCGGCACCTCCACTTCCTTGAACTCCACGTCATCGGGCCGGGCGACCTTGAACGTCTCGCAGATGCCGAACTCCTCGACCAGCCGGGCGATCGCCGCGCCCTCGCTGCCGTAGACCCGCACCTCGATGCCCGGGTAGTTGCCGACGGTCACGAAGCTGGTCTGCACCGAGCAGATCGCGCCGCTGGCGAACTCGCCGATGAAGATGTCGCCGTCGTCGATGTTGACCCTGGCCATCTGTCCGGTATCGAGAATCATCCGCTCGGGGACGAAGTTCCGCATCACGCCGACGACCGCGGTCAGGTCGCTGCCCATGAACCAGTGCCCGATGTCGATGACCGGAGCGCCGTAGCCCTCAAGCGAGGCGACTTGCAGCGGCCGGTCCCCTGCTCGCTCACCGCTGCGCAGCGGCGACTCAGGCTTCAGCCACTGGGAGTTCTGCTCGTAGGCGTTGTAGATATAAGGAGTACCGAGACTGCCGCTGTCGATCAGGTGCTTCAGGTACCTGACCGCCGGGCTGTACCTGAACGTGAGGCCGACCTTGGTCTTCAGCCCGCTGGCGGCGGCCAGGTCGGCGGCGCGGCGCACGTCGCGGAAGTCGTGCGCGACCGGCTTCTCGCTGAGCACGTGCTTGCCGGCCTCGAGCGCGGCCATATTGAGCTCGAAGTGATCGGAGTCCCTGGTCACCACGTCGATGATGTCGATGTCATCGCGGGCCAGCAGCTCGCGGTAGTCGCCGGTGACGAGCTCGGCACCGAACTCCTGCCCGGCCTTGTTCGCGCGGTCGAGATCGGTGTCGCAGACCGCGACCAACTGACAGCGCTCGTCGCGCACCCAGCCGGGCAGGTGCGCCCAGTTCGCCCAGCGACCAGCCCCGATGACCCCTATACCGAGTCGCTTGCCTGCCATGTAGCCGACCCCCTTACCTCTTGATGCCGCCAGCACCTGACCCGGTGACCTGGACCATCGGTATCGAGAAGCTCAGTGGCCCAGCTGGTGCACTCATCGGTGGCCAGCGGGCAGCGCGGCGCGAACCGGCAGCCGGACGGCGGTTCGATCAGGCTGGGCGGGGCACCGGGGATGCTGCGCAGCTGTTCCCGGTCGACCCCCTGCGGAAGCGCCTCAAGCAGGGCCCTGGTGTAGGGGTGCCGGGGCTCGGAGATGATCGTCGCGGTCTCGCCTTCCTCGACGATCTGCCCGCCGTACATCACCACGATCCGGTCGCAGACCTCGGTGATCACCGCGAGGTCGTGACTGACCAGGATCATGCTCATCCCGGTGTCGCGCTGCAGCTCAAGCAGCAGGCTGAGGATCTGGTCCTGGATGATGACATCCAGTGAGGTGGTCGGCTCGTCGGCGAGGAGCAGCCTGGGCTCGGACGCCAGCGCGATCGCGATCAGCGCCCGCTGCAGCATGCCGCCGCTGAACTGGAACGGGTAGTCCTTCATCCGCTGGTCTGGGGCCGGGATCCCGACCCTGATCAGCAGGCTGACCGCCCGCCCGTGCGCCTGCACCCGCGACAGCCGGGCGTGCGCGGTCACCGCTTCGATCAGCTGGTCGCCGACCGTGCGGACCGGGTTGAGCGCGGTCATCGGATCCTGGAAGATCATCGCGAGCTGGCTGCCGCGCAGTCGCTGCAAGTCGTTCTGCGACGCTGTGAGCAGGTTGGCCTCACCGCGCGGGTGATAGATGACCTCGCCGCTGCTGTAGGTGCCCTTGCGCGGCATCAGGCCCATGATCGTGCGGCAGGTGACGGTCTTGCCGCAGCCGCTCTCCCCCACCACGCCGAGCACCTCGGCCTCGCTTACCTCCAGCGAGACTCCGTCTACCGCCCGGACCACGCCGTGCCTGGTCGCCAGGTACGTACGCAAATCGCGCACCGACAATAGGGGGGTTCCGCTGGTAGTCACCGCTCACCTGGCCGGAGGATGTCGGCGAGGCCATCGCCGATCAGGCTGAACGCGACGCCGACAAAGACGATCGCGAGACCGGGCAGGGTCGCGATCCACCAGGACGACAAGATGTAATTCTGACCGTCGGAGATCATCGTCCCCCACTCGGGGCTTGGCGGCTGAGCGCCGAGGCCGAGGAAGCCGAGCGAGGCCGCCAGGATGATGTTGCCGATCGCGTCGACCATCGAGAAGACGATCACCGCGGACACGGTGTTCGGCAGGATGTGCCGGAACATGACCCGCAGCCGGGAGTATCCGAGCGCCCTGGCGGCCAGCACGTACTGCTGTTTCTTGGCGACGATGGTCTGCGCGCGCATGATCCTGGCGTAGCTCACCCAGCTTGTGATCCAGATCGCCACGAACATGTTGAAGATGCTCGGGCCGAGCATCGCGATGATCGCGATGATCAGCACCAGGAACGGGAACGCGAAGAACAGGTCGACGATCCGCATCAGCAGGTTGTCGACCCAGCCGCCGAAATAGCCGGCCACCAGGCCCACGATCGTGCCGAAGACCAGCGTGACGCTGGTCGCGCCGAACGCGATCGCCAGGTCGATCCGGCCGCCGTACAGGATCCGGGACAGGACATCACGGCCGAACTGGTCGGTGCCGAGCAGGTGACCCGCGGTCAGCGGCGCCGACAGCGGATGCAGCACATCGATCTTGATCGGGGAAACGCCGATGAACAACGGTGCCCCCACGATCGCGATGATCGCGATGCCGAGCATGACCAGCCCGATGATCAGCACCATCCGCCGGCGTCCGGTGCTGCGGCTCCGCTTGGCGGTCCGCTCGGCGACCTTGAGCAGCGCTTCGGACGGATGCAAGGTCCAGCTCTGCGACGTCATTCTCCGATCTCCTGACCGACGCGAGGATCGAGACTGGCCTGGGTGATGTCGGTCAGCAGGTTGATGAGCACGATCAGCACGGCGAACAGCAGCGCCACCGCCTGCACGACCGGGTAGTCGCGGTTGGAGACCGAGTTGACTAGCAGCTGGCCAAGGCCGGGCAGTGAGAACACGTTCTCGACCAGCACGGTGCCGCTGATCAGGTAGGCGAGGTTCACGCCGTACACGGCGACGACGGCGAGCACCGCGACCCTGAACACGTGCCGCCGCAGCACCTTCTGGTAGGCGATGCCCTTCATCCGCGCGGTGTCCACGAACTCCGCTTGCAGCGTCGAGATCGTCGCGGCCCGCAGGCTGCGGATCAGCACGGTCGAGAAGCCGAGCGCGATCGTCAGGGCCGGCAGGAACAAGGAGTGCAGGTGGCCGATGATCCCTGACCCGAACCCGCTGATCGGGAAGACGTTCAGATGAACGCTGAACACCAGCAGCAAGATGATGCCGAGCCAGAAGGCCGGCATCGCGAAGCTGATCGTGAAGAACACCCTGGTCGACTGGTCCACGACGCCGCCGCGCCGCACTCCGGAGATGAACCCGAGCGGCAGCGAGATCGCCGCCGCCAGCACCGCGCTGTAGATCACCAGGAACACCGTCGGCGCCAGGTGCTGCCCGATGACCGTGGTGGCCGACTCGTTGTAGAAGTAGGAGTACCCGAGGTTGCCATGGAACAGGTGGTCCATGAACAACCCGTACTGAGTCCAGATCGGCTTGCTCAGGCCGAGCGAGGCGTCGATCGCGGTGGCCCGCTGATGGGTGTAGCTGCTGCCGAGAATGGCCAGCGCCGGGTCACCGGGGATCAGCCGGAGCAGGAAGAACGTCACCAGCGTGATCCCGAACAAGATGATGACGAGGTGGATGAGCCGACGCGGCAGCGTTCCGAATCGGCTCATCGCAACCTCTCTAGAAGCTAACCGTCGAAGCAAACGGTCAGGCTGGGTGTGATTACTAGTGCTGGCCGACCGTCAGGTTCTCCAGCGACAGGTCGTAGTTGCCGAGCGGGGTCACGTGGAAGCCCTTGACCCAGCTGCCGACGCCATACCGGTACGGGCTGTAGTCGGTCACGATGAACGGCGACTGCGTGTAGATGATCTGCTGGATCTGGTTGTAGAGGTTCTGCCTGGCCGAGTCGTTCAGCTCGGACCTGGCTTCGCCCACCAGCTTGGTGGCCTGCGTGCTGCACCAGTAGCTGTTGAACGCGTTCGCGCCGCCCTTGCAGTCGGCTCCGAACGTGGCGACCTCGTCGGGATCGATGATGTCGTTCGTCCAGTACCGCTCGCCGAACTCCGAGTGCCCGCCGTCTTCCTTGGCGTAGGCGGTGAGCAGCTCGTAGGACTGGATCGACAAGGTGATCCCGACCTGAGCCAGCTCGGACTTCATGACCACGGCCTCGGCCTGCCCGGCCACGTCACCGCTGACCGTGATCATGAAGGCCTTGAAGCCGTGCGGGTAGCCGGCCTGGGCCAGCAGCTTCTTGGCCTTCGCCGGGTCGTAAGGGTACGGCTGGATCGAGTTGTCGTAGAACTCCATGTGGTACGGCATGAACGAGGCACCGGGCACCGCGTCGCCCTGATAGGCGAGCTTGACGATCGCCTTGCGGTCGATCGCGTAGTTGATCGCCTCGCGGACGAGCTGGTTCTTGAACGGCGCGAAGTGCTCGTCCATCTGGACGAAGTCGACCCTGGTGGACGGGAACAGGTTCACGTGCAGGCCGGGGGTCTTGTCGATCTCGCTGGTGAGGTTGCCAGGCGGGTTCTCGATGATGTCCGCCTTCTTGCTCTCCAGCATCAGCACCCTGGTGTTGTCGTCGGGCACGATCAGGTACTTCACCTTGCCGATCTTCGGCTTGGTGCCGTAGAAGTTCGGGTTGCGGGCCAGATCGACTTCGCTGTCGGGCTTGTAGGAGGTCACGTAGAACGGGCCGCTGCCGATCGGGTGCTGGAAGAAGGCCTTGCCCTGGGCGGTGACCAGCTTCTGCGGCACGATCGAGTACGCGTACATGGCCAGATCAGCCAGGAGCGGCGCGTGCTTTTCCGACAACGTGAAAACCACGGTGTGAGCGTTCGGCGCCGTGATGGTCTTCACCGCGGTCAGCAGGAAACCCCAGCCGCCAGAGAACTTGCGGGACCGGTCGATCGAGAACACGACATCGCTCGCGGTAAGCGGGTCTCCGTTAGAGAACTTCGCGTCCCGCAGGTGGAAGGTGTAGGTGAGGCCGTCGGGTGCGATCGTCCACGAGGTAGCGAGGTCGGGCACCAGGGCGGTCCCGGTCGCATTTGGCTGAAGCAGGCGGCTGTACAGGTTCTGATCCAGCCAGATGGACTCGTTCACCGAGTTGGCCTCGGGATCGAGGGTGTCCACCCGGACGGCGTTGGCGATCACCAGGGTGCTGCTAGCGGCGGCCGGTCCCGATCCGGAACTCGGGCCCGAGCTTGCGCTCGAGCAGCCGACAGCGCTCAGGGTGATGGCGATCAAGCCGAGGCTCAGCGTTCTTAGCCGGTGAGCGCGAAGCATGTTAGCGCACCCCCATTTCGTCGATTGTCGACAGCGTGGTCTAACTGTAGGTACGCACCGAGGCGAGGTCAATAGACGTTTATGGCCCGGCTGCCCGTGATCTCCCCGTGATCTGACCGGGTTTTTCCTTATTTATCAGGTACTACCGGGCTACATCTCACCTTGACTAGACGCTCTACGGCTGAGATATTCGTTGACTGTCGACAATCATCCGGAGGATCGCGGTGCTGAATGTGCTGATCGCCTCGCCGCTCGAAGCCGAGTACGCGCAGCGGATCGCGGCCGTCGATGGGGTCGGGCTGCTGTACGCGCCTGAGTTGCTGCCGGTCCCCCGCTATCGCTGCGATCACGGCGGGATCAAGCGTGACCTGAGTGCGGCCGAGCTTGCTCGCTGGTCGCAGTTGCGGGCGGCCGCCGACGTCAGCTTCGACTTCGACTGGCAGGCGGTCGGTCAGATCCCGGCGAACAGCCCGAGACTGCGCTGGGTCCAGGGCACGAGCGCGGGCATCGGCGGGCTGCTCGAGCGCACCGGGCTGATCGACTCCCCGATCGTCTTCACCACCGCCGCCGGCGTGCACGGCGTGCCGCTCGCCGAGTTCGCGCTGTTCGGGCTGCTGTACTTCGCCAAGGGCGTCCCCGTGCTGCACGAGTGGCAGGCGCGCCGGCACTGGCAGCGGCACACCACCAGGGTGCTGCGCGGATCCCGGGTAGTGCTGGTCGGGCTCGGCGGCGTCGGCCGGTCGGTCGCGTCGCTGCTGGCCGCCGCCGGGATCGACGTGATCGGTGTCGGCCGGACTGGCCGCAGCTATCAGGTGCCCGGAGTGAGCTCGTATGCCGATGACACCCAGCTGCTGGAGGTACTGCCAGGAGCCGACGGGCTCGTGCTCGCCTGCCCGCTGACCGAGCGGACCCGCGGCTTGATCGGGCGGGCCGAACTCGAGGCGCTGCCAGCCGGCGCGGTGCTGGTGAACCTTTCCCGCGGCCAGGTCGTAAATGAAGCAGCGCTGACCGATTTGCTGGCTTCTGAGCACCTCGGCGGAGCCTGCCTGGATGTCTTCGAGACCGAACCGCTGCCGGAGTCCTCGCCCCTGTGGGCCATGCCCAACGTGCTGATCTCGCCGCATTCGGCCTCGACCGTCTCGGCCGAGAACGAGCTGATCACCGAACTGTTCATCGACAACCTGAGGCGCTGGCTAGCTGGCCAGCCGCTGCGCAACATCTTCGACGTCACGGCTGGTTATTAACAGATAAGGCGGGATCCATGACATCAGGCAAGCTGGCGGTGGCGGTCGTCGGGACCGGGCGGTGGGCTCAGCATGCCCATATCCCCGGCTGGCTGCGCGACGGCCGGGCCGAGGTGGTCGCGCTGTGCGACAGCAACGCCGACGCTCTGGCCGAGGTAGCCGCCGAGTTCGGCGTCACCCGCACCACGAGCGACTACACCGAACTGCTCGAGGACCCGGCGATCGACGTGGTCGACGTGGTGACCGGCAACCGGCCGCATTATGAGATCAGTCACGCGGCGCTTTCGGCCGGCAAGCACGTCCTATGCGAGAAGCCGGTGCATCCCGACTACCGCAAGACCAGGGAAGCGGCCGATTTGGCGGCGTCGAAGGGCCTGAAGACTAAGGTCGGCTTCACGTTCAGGTACGCCCCCGCCATCCAGTACGCCAAGTCGCTGATCGACTCCGGCTTCGTCGGCGAGCCGTACATCTTCAACGGCTATGAGCAGAACAGCCAGTGGATCGACCCGGCGACCCCGCTGCGGCAGATCGACCCCGAGGCGGACCCTGACCAGATCGCGGTCTCCTCGATCGAGGGCTACGGCGCGCCGGTCATCGACATCATGCACTGGTGGCTAGGCCGGCCGCTGCAGTCGGTCGTCGGCGCCATGCGGAACTTCGTGCCGGTCCGCATGATCCGCGATACCGGCCAGATGAGCAGGGCCAACATCGACGACGGCGACATGTGGATCGCGGAGTTCGGTGACAATGCTGACCCGGGGGGACGACCCCCCGGAACCCCCCGCGGCACCCTGGCCTCGATTCAGTCGTCCTACGTCACGGTCGGCAACTACCCCGGCATCGAGGCGCGGATCTACGGGTCCGAGGGCGCGATCATCGCCCGGCTGGTTGATGAGTTCGGGATCTGCCAGACGATCAAGACCGCGACGAAGGACTCGGTTGAGTTCATCGAACGGGAGATCCCGGCCGAGTTCTTCCCCGTGGGCGGGCATTCGCGCGAGCCGTGGGAGTTCCTGTTCTACTCCTGCCTGATCAGCGATTTCATCTCCGAGATCGCCGGCGACCGCCCGGCCAGCCAGGGCGACTTCGCCCAGGCCGCGCTGGTGCAGGAGACCATCAACGCGTTCGAAGCGTCCTACCGGCAACGGGCCTGGGTCGACTTCCCGCTTGAGGACGGCGCGAGCGGGCAGGGCGGCGTGGGCGGGACGAACGAGTCATGAAGGTCACCACCAACGCTTCCAGCCTGGTCACCCAGATACTGACCGGTGAGGTCTGGCCGCCGCTGGCCGACCGGCACGGCTTCCGGGTCGGGCCGGACGGCCAGCCGTTCGCGCTGCCCGGCATGGGCGGCATGACGCTCGGCGTGCACTGCGGCGACCCGGCGACCGGCTACGCCAGTGACCACCTGGAACCCGGCGCCTCGGTCAGGCACCGCGACCCGGGCCCGAATATGGCCGTGCAGTTCCTGACCTGCGTCGGCAACGAGGTGGTGGTGGCGAGCGGACCGGCCTGCGGGCAGCGGGGCCACGTGATCGGCCAGCACGCCTACGTGCTCGTCGACTTCCCCGAGCCGGGTGCTAGCCAGGTCACCACTGGCGACCAGGTCACGATCCGCGCCGTCGGGCAAGGGCTGCGCCTGGCTGACCACAGCACCATCGGCGTCAAGAACTGCTCCCCCGGCCTGATCGAGGCGATGCCCGGTGGCAGCAGGCCGGACGGCCGGCTTGAGGTGCACGTCGCGGCCAGGATCCCGGCCGAGGCGATCGGGGCCGGGGTCGGCATGATCTCCGAGTACGCCAACACCGACCTGATGGGCGCCTACGCCGGGCTCGGCGAGGACCTGTCGCTCGGTCTCGAGCACCTGCGGGTCGGCGACCTCGTCGCGCTCGCCGACCAGGACCACCGGTTCGGCCGGGGCTACCGGCCCGGCTACCTGACGATCGGGGTGATCTCGACCGGCCAGTGCATGCTGTTCGGCCACGGACCGGGACCAAGTTCGCTGCTCAGCGGCCCGGCCGAGGCGTTCGCACTGGTCGACGACGCCGATGCGAACCTGGCCAGCTGGTACCACCAGGCAAGCCACGACACCAGCGGAGCGCAGCGATGAACGATCAGCCCGGCTCCGTCAGCCTCGCCCCGGTAGCGGTGAACCTGCTCGGCCAGGTCGAGCATCCGGCTTTCGGCGATAGCCCGTACCGGATCGACGCCGACGGTGCCCCTTATGTACCAGTAGGCGACGGTGGCCTGGTGCTCGGCGTGCACCTCGGTGACTCGGTGTTCGACACCAGCGGTGACCACGTCGCACCCGGCGCCTGCCTGGTGCACCCGGACGCGGCGGCCCAGCACGCGCTGGGTCTGTACGCCTGCATCGGCAACCGCGCCGAGGTCAGGACCGGTGCGGCCGCCGGCGCGATCGGGGCGGTGCTCGGCAAGCGCGGCGAGACCAGCCGCGTAATCACCAGCTTCGACGCCGACGTCCTGGCCGCCATGCGACCCGGCGACCAGGTCAGCGTGCGCGGCGTCGGGCAAGGGGCCAGGCCAGACTGGCTACCGGGAGACGTCACCGTGATGAACCTCGACCCGGCCCTGCTGCCGCAACTCCCAGTGACGGCTGGCACCGACAGCGTCGAGGTGAGCGTCGCCGCGGTGGTCCCGGCCAGGAAGGCCGGCAACGGGCTCGGCCGCCCGGCGGTGGCCTGGTGCCTGGATCTGCAACTGACCGCCGCCGACGGTATCCCGCTGCGGTTCGGTGATCTGGTCGCGATCGGCGACATAGACGCGCGCTACAACATCGGCTATCGGCGCGACTGGATGACGATCGGCCTCCTGGTGCACGGGTCAAGCCCGCTACCTGGGCACGGACCGGGAATCACGGTTATTCTGACTGGCCCGGCCCGGTCATTGCGCCCGCGAGACGACGGCGCTGGTCATGCCGGTTTGACCGCCTCTATGCTGATGCTACGGTAACAGGCTGGCAGAATCGGGGCCGCCGGAATCGGGGCCCCATAATCAGGGCTAACACAGCGGAAGGAGGCTGGCGCCATTCTTGAGCACGTGTCGCTGCCAGAAGCAGTGGGCCGCGCTCTGCGGCACCGGATTCTTAATAACGAGCTGCCCGCTGATACCAGGCTTGTCGAGGCTAATCTCGCGGCCGAATTCGGGGTAAGCCGCGGCACTATTCGCGACGCCATGCGCAGCCTTCAGTCTGAGGGCCTGATCGAGATCGTTCCGCGCCGGTACAGCATCGTGACCCGCATGTCGACCGAGGATGCCGAGGACGTCTGCTACGCCCGCTACGTGCTCGAAGACGCCAGCGTGATGGGCGGGCTCGGGAAGACCAAGGACGAACTGGCCGGCGGTCTTCATCAGGCGCTGGAGGAGATGTCGGCCGGCGCGCGCGCCGATGACCTCGACGCCGTGGTGGACAGCGACACGAAATTCCACGAGCTGCTCATCGACGTTTCCGGCCGGCGCCGGCTGAAAGATCTGTGGTCGATGATGAACAGCCAGATGGGCGCGCTCATGCGTTCCTCGCTGGAACGGCAGGGCATCAGCCTCGACGATGCCGTCGACCGCCATCGCGGCATTCTCGAAGCGGTCACCGTTGGCGATCTAGATTTGCTCCGCATCGCCATCCGCGACCATTACCTAGAAGGCTTCCCTGAGAACGAGTAACTCCTGGGCCTAGACGCGGGCCGGCATTAGCTCCTTGTCGTGGAGGTGGCAGGCCACCGTCCGGCTTTCGCTGATCTGAAGTAGCTGGGGCTCCCGCTCGGAGCAGATTGGCATTGCCAGCGGGCAGCGCGGGTGGAAATGGCAGCCGGACGGACGCTCGATCGCATTCGGGATGTCGCCGGTCAGGGCCGGCTTGATCGCCTTGCGGTGGGTGGTGAGCTTCGGCGCGGCCTTGACCAGGGCCCGGGTGTACGGGTGCAGCGGCTCGGTGAAGATCTCGGCGGTCGGCGCGTACTCGACCACCCGGCCAAGGTAGAGCACCGCCGTGCGCTGGCTGATGTGCCTGGCCACGTCGAGGTCGTGGGTCACGAAGAGGTAGGTCAGGCCGCGTTCTTCCTGAAGGCTGATCAGCAGGTTCAGCACCTGGGCCTGGATCGAGACGTCCAGTGCGGACAGCGGCTCGTCGGCGATCACCACCTCGGGCCTGGCCGCGAGCGCGCGGGCGATGCCGACCCGCTGGCGCTCGCCGCCGCTGAACGCCTGCGGACGCCGGGCCGCCTGGGCCGGCGAGAGCCCGACCGTCTTGAGCAGCTCGGCGACCAGGTCCTGCCGCTGCGAGCGGTCGCCGACCTTGTGCACCTTGAGCACCTCGGCGAGGGACTGGCCGACGGTCATCGTCGGGTTCAGCGAGGAGTAGGGGTCCTGGAAGACGCCCTGGATGCTCCGCCGGACGACCTTGGCGGCGTCGCCGCGCGCGGCCACGATGCTCTCTCCGTCGTAAAGGATGTCGCCGCTGGTGGGCGTATACAGGCCGAGCAGCAGCCGTCCGAAGGTGGTCTTGCCGGAGCCCGTCTCGCCGACCAGCGCCAGCGTCTGCCCGCGCCGGATGTCGAGTGAGACCCCGTCTATCGCCTTCAGTACCGGCCGGCCGCGGCCGACTCGGCCATGTCCCACCGAGAAGTACCGCGAGACGTTAACGGTCGAGATGATCGGAGTAGCGGAATCAGCCGCGGACATTGGCCCCCTCCTTGCTGACGTGGCCGCGCAGCCCGAACCGCCCGGCCCCTGAACCGCCGTCGACCTCCAGCACCGCGCCGGTAATGTGACCGGCCTCCGCACTGGCCAGGAACAGCACGGCCGAGGCGATGTCCATCGGATGCCCGGCGACTCCCAGCGGGATCTGGCGTACCAGCGCCTGCCTGAGCTCGTCAGGAGCACGGTCCGGGTAGGCCTCGCTCCACTCGCGTACGTCGATGTAGCCGGGCGAGACCACGTTGACCCTGATCCCGTGCACCCCGAGCTCCATCGCGAAGGTCTTGCTCATCGTCTCCACCGCCGCCTTCGAGGCCGCGTAGGCCGCCCCGCCTGGCCGCGGGCTGCGCACCGAGCCGGTCGAGATGCTGACGACCGCGCCGGGCGTGCCCGCGCCCACGCAGTGCCGGGCGAAGGCCTGCGTCATCATGTACAAACCGGTGACATTAACCGCGAACACGCGTTCAAAGTCCTGCGGAGTCATCTCCAGCAGCAGGCCGTCCGGATACGAGGCGGCATCGTTGACCAGCACGTCGACCCGGCCGAACCGATCGACCGCCGTGTCCACGGCCGTCTGCGCGAGGTCAGCCCCGGCCACGTCGCCGGTCAGCGTGACCACCGCCGGCTGCCCCGCGAAGTACCCGGAGTCGACCAGGTCACAAACCACGGCAGATCCGCCCGCCTCGGTGAACGCCTGCGTGATCGCGCGGCCGATACCGTTAGCGCCACCGGTCACAATCGCGACCTGTCCGTCAAACCGACCTATCGCCACGCGTCCCTCCGTCCCCCGCACACTTCCGGCAACTACCGCGCTGGCTGATAACCACCGCAAATATTGTCGATTGTCGACGAACTGTAGTATAGGGACGAAGGGTGCTTCTGGCCAGAGGGTCGGGCATCTGCGGAGGTAAGCATCCGGGAGGACGGACATGGGGCTTTTCAGCGGAGTCGGCGTAGCGC
>DASYAT010000221.1:0-44489 GCA_036501205.1 Streptosporangiaceae bacterium
TCAGCAACGCCTTCTATCCGCACGGCGGCTTACTACGGACCGGTCGCGCACTACCGTCCTGGCGACCCGGAGAACGCCTGGTACGGCAACTTCTGGGACGACACGCTCGCGCCAGTCCCCGCACCGTAAACCTCGATCAGCAAGGAAACAAAGCCCGCGCCAATCTTTCTAAAACAAAAAAAGAAAATCATAAAGATAAAGACTTTTAAGGTGAAAGCATTGCGCGGCCTGGTCCGCCCGACCTGAGGATGGTCGTGGAGTCCAGGTAGTCCACTGCGGCTCATCAGACGTCGTTCGTCCCGGCCGCTGCGACATTGGCAGTGGCCGGGACGAACCCGTCAGGAGGGGTTAGACGTGCCGGAAGCCGGCTGGGATTGACGGGCGCAGCTTGGCCAGGTTGGCGGCGTTCGGGGTCAGCCAGCCGAAGTCGATACGGAAGCTGAATTTGTCGCCGTGGGCCATGAGGCGGACTGGCAGGTAGGAGGACGCATTTGCCCACACGACTCCGCTCCAGCCGACGGCCACTGGGGTGCACTTGCCGGGGGAGTTGCTGGCGGCGCAGGCGTTCTTGATCGTGCTGCTCAGCTTGAGCTTGACTGCCTTGACGCCGTCGACCTGCTCGTAGCCGGCGAAGGTGGCGGCACCGCAGGAGAGCAGCTTCTTGATCTCGCGCGTCCATTGCGCCCTGGTCAGCTCGGTTTCGCCGAGCGTGCAGGCGACCTGGGGCTTGGTCGAAGCGGGCACGGAGTAGGTGCCGCGCCACCAGGCGCGGTGCGTGTAGCTGACCGACGTATCGACGGTCTGGGCCGAGCTGACATCGGACTGCTGGCTAAACAGGACGTGGCCGGCCGGGGTCATGTAGTCGGTCTTCGTCAGGGCGCCCCGAGTCCAGGTCTCAGCGATCAGATCCGGGCTGAACTCGACCGGCCCGGAATGCGGGATCAGTACGGCCAGCCGGGCGCCCGTCGACGACTCCCTGGTGAACGCCACCGGATTGCCGGTCGCAGCCTTGCTGAGGGCACGATCGACCCGCTTGATGACCACCGAGGTTGTCTCGACGGTCAGCCCGCGTCCCACCTGATGAGTCCCGCTCTTGGCCGCCACGTGGTGCGATGCCGCTGCGCCAGGACCTCCGGATCCAACCGCGCCAATGACTACCGCCGCGGCAGCCGCAACGGCCGTTCCGCTCGCGATCCAGGTCATCCGGGCCCGACGCTGCCTGCGCACCTGGTCACGGGCCTGGGCCGCGAGCCCGGTGGGAACCTCGACGTCCTCGGTGAACCACTTCATGCTCTCTTTGACCTCTTCGTCGAATTCCTGATTCATTTCCGGTTCTCCGTTAGCTCGAAATCGTTCTCGGCCCGGCCGGTGAGCTGGCCAGTAAGCTCCCGCATCCGGCGCAGGCCGCGTGAGGCCGCGGCCTTGACCGTGCCGGGGGAGCAGCCGAGCACTTCGGCGGCCTCGGCCTCTGACAACTGCTCCCAGTACCGCAGCACGACTGTCGCGCGCTGCTGCGGGGACAGTTGATGCAGCGCCCGGATCAGCGCGTCCCGCAGATCGACCGCGGCCGTCAAGTCGGGCGCGCTGGTCGGTGTACTCGCCCCGAGCACCGGCAGCTTGCGACGCCAGGTCTGCTGTCGTCGCCAGCCGTCGGCGGCCAGGTTGTACAGCGTCCGCCGCAGATATCCCTCTGGGTCGCCCGTGATCCGCCGTCCCTGCCTGATCAGCCGCTCGAGCGCGGCCTGCAGCAGGTCCTCGCCGTCGTGCCGGCTGCCGGCCAGAAGCACCGCTGTGCGCATCAGCTGGGTGCCGCGTTCGGCCAGCAGCCGCTCGACTGCGTCGTCGGCGTCCTGAGCTTCCTGCACGCCATCACCTCCTTCTTTCGCCTACCAAGTACGAAGGAGGTGGTCGTTTAGTTGATATGCGGCATGACCTGACTAGCCAGCCGCTCCATCTGCTCCAGCTGATCGGCCACAGCGGTGAACAGGATCATTTCCGCTCCGGCCGCCGCCACAGCGTTGGCCTCGCGAATGCAGTCAGCCGGGGTCCCGCCGAAAGCCGCGGCCTCGATCGCCGGAATCCGTCGGCCGTAGATCCGCGCCATGGCGTCGTTGACTCGCGTCCGGCCACGCTCGGCGTCGTCATCGACCACGACGTAGATCCGCTTGGCGATCGGGAATGAGCCCGGGTCCCGGCCCGACTCGTCGAGCGCCTGGCGCACGATCTTGCACTGGTCCGCGAACGCGGCGGTCGTGGACGACCCGGCGCCAAAGAACCCGTCGCCCAACCGGACCGCCCGCCGCAGCGAAGGCTCGGCGCTCGCGCCGAACCACACCGGCGGATGCGGCTTCTGGACCGGCTTAGGCTCCATCGCAGCGTCGCTGAGCTGCCAGAACTCCCCGTCGAAGTTGACTCGCGGCTGCGTCCACAACGCCTTCATCAGAGCCAGTCCCTCGGTGAACCGCGCCACGTACCGGTCAGAGGTCAGCCCGAACGCCGCGAACGGCCGGGCCTTGCCGCCCGTCCCGATCCCGACATCGAGCCGGCCGCCGCTGAGCTGGTCCAGCGTGCTCAGGCTCTTGGCCAGGTGGACCGGGCTGTGCAGCGGCGTCACGAAGACGGTGCAGCCCAGCCGGATCCGGCTCGTGCACGCCGCCGCGTAGGACATCGCCTCCAGCGGCGCGAGCTGGGCGCCGGAGCCGAGCACGGACTCCTGGGTCCACGCGCCGTCGAAACCGAGCTCCTCAGCGCGGCTCAGGTAGGCGCGGAACTGTCCGGGATCGAACTCGCCATCGGCGTAAAACTGGGGTATCGCGATCGCGAAGCGCATAACCGGCATCGTAGCCCGGCCATCCGATCAGCCCCGGCGCGCGATCACGCGGCCTGCGCCGGCCGGCCGCTAAAGTGCCAGGATGAGCGACCAGCCGCCGAGGAAGCTAGACCAGAAGCTGCTCAGGGTCCTGAGCGAGGATCTCGACCCCTGCCAGCGGGCGACGCTGGCGAGCTGGCTGGCGTTCACCACCACGTTCGGCGCGGTGCGCGGAGTCACGTACAGCATCCGGGCCGGCCGGGGCCCGTTCCGTAACTTCAGCGTCGGCGGCGAGCACCTGCACCACTACCTGTGGGGGATCGGGCTGCTGGCCGGCGTCGGCGCGGTCGCGGTGCGCGGCAGCGAGCGGCAACGCGCGCATCCGGTCGTCTCGATCAGCTACGGCGCCGGGCTGGCCCTGATCATCGATGAGTTCGCGCTGCTGCTTGACCTCAAGGATGTCTACTGGGCCAGGCAGGGCCGGATCTCAGTCGACCTGGGCGTGGGCGGGATCGCGGCGGTCGGCTCGTACTTCGCCGCGCTCCCGCTGGCCAGGGCGCTGCGCCGCGAGCTCAGCCACGACGGTTGACGGGCCTGCGCCGGGCCAGCACCCCAGCGCCAGGTCAGCGCCGCAACTCGGCCGGCCGCTCGAGCCAGCTCAGCTTTTCCGGATTGCGGATCGCGTAGATCCGGGTGACCAGGCCCCCCTCGGTGACCAAGCTCAGGACGCCAGGCCCGCCGGCCACGAAGATCCGGGCCCCCGGCATCGCATTGATCCACACCGGCGCCGCCGTGAAGTCCGGTACCTTCGCCGCGTGGACCAGGAACATCGCGACCCGGTCAGCTCCGGTAACCGGCTTGCGCGCCGCCGGATCGGGGCTGGTCAGCAGTGGCTCTGGCAGCCACGGCCCGATATAGGTCTCGCGCTGCCTGGCCAGCGTCCGCAGCCGGTTCAGCGCTAGCCGGGTGACGATCTTGACCAGGTAGCTCCGCGAGTCGCTCACCTGCGCCTGGTCCACGCCGGCCCAGCGCAGCCAGGTCTCCTGGACGACGTCTTCGGCGTCGGCCGCCGAGCCCAGCATCTCGTATCCGACGGTAAACAGCAGGCTCCGGTTATCAGCAAACGGATCCCCGGTCATGCCGCCTGAGCTCGGACCAGCGGCTCAAGGCCGCACGCGGTCGAGAACTCCTGCGACTCGATGCCCATCGCGACATTGCCCCTAGTCATGAAGTTCGCCAGCGCGATGTAGCTGCTCAGCTCCACCATCGCAGCCGGGCCGATCGCCTCCAGTATCCGGTCCGACAGCTCATCAGTCACGGTCGGCGGGGTCACCGTCATCGCCTCGGCGTACTCCATCACGTCCCGCTCCAGCGGCGTGAAGACGTCGGACTCGCGCCACCGGGGCACCTCACGCGCCTTGGCCAGGTCGAGGCCTTCGTTGTTGGCCATGAAGTAGCCAAGGTCCAGGCAGAAGCTGCAGCCGACCAGGCAGGCGACCGCCATGTGGGCGAACGACTTGAGGCTCAGGTCGCACTTGTCCCACTTCATCGCCTTGCGGCCGGCCGTGAAGCCGAAGTTCAGCACCTTGCGGTTGTGCCACATCACCTCGGCGGGCTCGGGCACGGCACCAAACATCCGCCGCGACATCCGCTTCACCAACGCGCCGTAGACGCCGGTCAGTTCGGTCTTCGGGACCCTCGTCTTGCTAGCCATGGTTCCTCCATCAGCTACTCGCTCTCATACATGCAGACACCAGCCCGGGCCTTGGTGTGACAGCTCAAGAGCAAAATTCACAAGCTTCAAGGAGAAAGCTTGGCGAACGCAAATCTTTCTCACCTGCAGAGCTGTTAAGGACGGAACCGCCTACGATCCGGCGGTGGCCGGCCTACCGGAGCTAACTACTGAGGCGCGGCGCCAACTAAACTGACTGCCGGTGAGTTCCGCAGCTGAGTCCGCAGGTCAGCGCGGTCGCACGGCGGCTGGCCGCCGGGGCCGCGAGCGGATCCTGCGGGCGTCGATGGAGCTGATCACCGAGGTCGGGCTTGACCGGGTGCGGATAGCGGAGATCGCCCGCCGGGTCGACATGAGTTCTGGCCAGGTGATGTACTACTTCGCCAGCAAGGAGCAGATCCTGCTGGAGACCCTGGCCTGGCGCGAGCGTGCGGAGACCGTGCAGCGCCAGGCTGAGATGCCGGAGGCCCCGGCGGGATGGCCGCGACTGCGGCTGTTCGTGGACCTGTATCTGCCGACCGACCTCAACGACCCGGTGTGGATCATGTGGATGGAGGCCTGGGCCCGGGCTCCGCACAGCAAAGAGGTCACAGACTTTCTCGATGAGCTGATGCTGCCGTGGCGTGATGACCTGGCCGAGATCGTGGAGCAGGGTATTTCCGTGGGGAGCTTTGAGCGGCCGCGGTCGGCGGAGGGCTTTTCGACGCGGTTCTGCGCGCTGCTTGACGGGCTCGCGATCTTCAGGTTGCGGCAGAATCCGGAGCTGCTGTCCAGCGAGCTGGTGGACATGGCCATGCTGACGGCCCGGGCTGAATTGGGTCCTAGCGCCGTGACGAGTGGCGGCTGGCCGGGGGTGGGGGCGGGGCCTGACGCCTGCGGCCGCGGCCGGGGCCAGACCTGAGAGTTGGGGCCGGGCCTGGGAGTTGGGGCCGGGCCTGAGAGCCGGGGTCAGATCTGAGAAAAGAAAACGGGCCGCTCGTCCCACGGGGGTGAACGAGCGACCCGGGCAGGCAGTCTGCGGGGGCAGAACCTGCCTGCGTGAAGTCTCTGGTTTTTAGAGTACTGCTCTAAAGCCCTGCTCGCAAGTCGTGATTCGCAAGTTGTGCTAGGTCTTTCTGACTTGGTAAATCAGTCTAATTTGGCTTAAGTACTACTGAGCCTGCGGGCACAAGGCCGCCTCCGCGCTCTGCTCCTGCGCGGCGTTCGGCATCGTCCAGTTGTGGATTGCCGGTGACCGGGTGCTTGACCAGTGGGCCGGGCGCGGCCGACTGCACAGCGAGGAGTTGCCTACCAGTCGCGCGGGCCGCCGCCGCTCCCGTATCCAGTCGAACCGCCGCGCCTGCGGCCCCAGAACGGCCTCGACCCCCGGCCTCCCCACCGAACCGGCCCACGCATCCGCCGCCAGATAAACAGTCCCACGACGACAACGCCGAGCCCGATCACGATGAACGGCCCGAACGTCGGGATGTGCCACAGATAGCGGATCAACCGCCCGATCTCGTGCCAGATGAACAGCCGGACAATGAAGTGCCCAAGCCCGCCACCACCGAGCGCGAGGTGATGACCCGCAAACCCGGCTGCAAGCGCCGATCCACGTGCATACATAACGACTCCATCGTGCCACGCCCCACCAACTGCTCCATCCAGTCTCACCCCACGCCACCCGCAAACCCGCAACCACGCGGCCGCCCCGCAGGTCCCGCCGATTGTCCGTCCGCGCCGGTCCCGCCCGCCCCGCCAGTCGCCCGCGCCGCGGGTCCCGCCGACTGTCCGTCCGCGCTGGTCCCGCCGGCCGCGCCGCCCCCCGGCGCCCGCCCCGCTGGCCGCCGTGCCCTCGCCCGGCCCTCGCCCGGCCACGCCCGGCTGATCGGTCCGCCCGCCTCGCTGGTCGCGCCGGCTCACTTCGTTAGTCACGCTATTCCCAAATGCACCATTGACCACAGTGGGTGATTCCGTGATCGTTTTCGTTTCGGGTGAATGCGCATATTCATACTGGATCTAGGGGGTGAATATGCGCATTCATCCGGTCGCATGCAGGTCGGGCAGGAAGGAGAATTCGCAATATTGACTAATGCTCCAGTGGTGATTCGTGATCTTCATGGCCGTGCGGCTCGGCCTGTTCCAGGCTCTTCGCGCCGGCACGCTATGCAGCCGGCTTTCGACGCAAGATTCAGTGGTCCAGAGCTACAGCAGAACCTTTCTGCTGCAGCCGCTGATCGCGGCCCGCACGGTGATCGCGGCCGCGTAGAAGGACCGGCACCTAGCTGGTGGTGTGGCGGGCGTGGATGCCGAGGTGGTCGCTCGCGGGCTACGCCGACGCCAACCGGGGCTGGGTTCGGCCGCAACTGCATTATTAAGGAGGGCGGGAGCTTGTGGATCTGCGGAGAGGTCGTTTGTTGTGGCGCAGCTGACACTGATCGCGAACGCGGTTGCCGGGAGCGCTACGCGTGTGCCCGGTGGGTACGCCGTTCGCGCGCCGAGGCCGGAGGATGCGGACCAGCTTGGCAGGCTTTATTTCGACTGCCAGGTCCCCGGTGCCGACCTCGGCGATGTCGCCGAAGGCGTTGACGAAGTTCGTGCGTTCTTCCGGGGGGAGTTCGGCGAGTTCTGGCCCGAGGCTAGCGGCGTGATCGAGACCGGTGGCCTACCGGTCGCTGTGCTGCTGGCCGTGCACCGGGCTCCGTGGGAGGACACGCCTGACTGCCCGTTTATCACTGATCTGTTCACTGAACCGGAGTACCGGCGCTTCGGGTTTGCCCGGGTCCTGCTGCAGCGCTGCCTGACCCAGGCCAGCGCATCTGCCCGGCCAGAGGTTGCGCTGCGCGTTGATAGTGACAACGCTCCGGCGCTGCGGCTCTACGAGAGCCTCGGGTTCCGTCCCCGCCAAGGCGAGCCGCCGCATGCCGTTCTTGCGGACGCGGTTGTGCGGTGGGTGCTGGGGGTTGTCGACGGGGAGCGACTTACGTTGGTGACCGGCCTGCGCGCGGGTGGGTCGCCATGGCTGGTTCGCTATGAAGGGGCCGATGGCGGCGGTGCCGTCGTGCTGCGGACGAGCGGGCCCGAGGTGGCCGGGCGGCAGGCGCTTGAGGTGCAGGGGATCGGCGTGGCCCAGGCCAACCAGTTGCCGGTGGCGGGAGTGATCGCTGCCCGGGCCGATGATGACGGCGCGTTGCTCTTGCTCCACTACATCGACGGGTCAAGTCGGCAGCCGGCCGAACCTGACCAGGCTCGGCTGGAGGCGCTGGGTGCGATCGCGGCCAGGATTAGTGTCACCGACCCCGGCGCTGCCGCGCTTCCGGCCGTAGCGCATCCGATCCCGGATGTCGATTTCGACGAGATGCGGGCGGCCGCGCCGGCCCAGCCGTTGCTGGAGGCCGCGCGTGAGCGAGTCGCCGCGATCATGCCCGCTGATCCGGTCGGGTTCGTGCACGGGGACTTGTGGTGCGGTAACACGCTGTGGCGCTCGGAACGTCTGGTGGCCGTCATCGACTGGGACTGCGCTGGTCTCGGGGCGGCCGGGATTGACGTCGGGTCGCTGCGGGGCGACGCGGCCTTGTGTTACGGGATCGAGGCAGCCGATCATGTGCTGGCCGGCTGGCAGCGCGAAGCCGGCCGGCCTGCCGAGTCGGTCGCCTATTGGGACGTCGTCGCGATGCTGTGCACGCCGCCGGACATGGGCTTGGTGTTGCCGGCGATCTCCAGCATGACCGGCCGGACGGATCTCACCGCTGAGCTGCTGCGAGAGCGGCGTGACATGTTCCTGACTGACGCGCTCGACCGGCTTGGATAGGCACTGGCCTCTGGCAACCCAGCTAGAAGCCCGGGCAAAATTTCAGCCAAAATGAAGTGCTGACGATTAGCTGGCGTGGGATTCGGTGCGGGCTCTGGCCAGTCTGGTCTGGACGCCTTCGCGGTCTGGGTGGCCGATCTCCTCGAAGATCGTCAGCGCCTGGCGCCAGACCTGGCAGGCGGTGTCGGTCTGGCCGAGCGTCAGCCAGACGTCGCCGAGGCTGATGAGAGTGTCGGCCTCGTTGAACCGGTCGGCGCGCTCCTGGTAGCGCTCGATAGCGCGCTGGTAGCAACTGATCGAGCGCCGGTGGTCGCCGAGCTTGTGGTGGATGTAGCCGAGGCTGTCCCAGGTGGCGGCTTCCCAGTTGCGCGCGTCGAGTTCGCGGGTGGCGCGGAGGGCGCGATGGCAGTAGGCGAGGCCTTGCCGGTAGTTGCCGAGCAGCGCGTGGGCGTAGCCGATGTCGTTGAGTACGAGCGCCTGGCCGGCCCGGTGCCCGGCGAGCTGGAACAGGTCATGGGCGCGCAGCGAGTACTTGAGTGCGTCGCCCGGGCGCTGCCGCCGGCCGGCCAGGACGGTCATGCTGGACAAGATGACGGCCTGGTTGGCCGGATCATCGATCAGCTGGAACTGGCGCAGTGCCTGCCGGAACAGGTCGTCGGCTTCATCGATGCGCCCGGCCATGGCGTAGCCCGACGCCAGTCGATGCAGCAGGTGCGCTTCGCCGGCCTGATCACCGACCCGGCGAGCCGCCTCCAAGCCGATTCGCTGGACCATGAGCTGTTCGTTCCAGGAGCCGTTGCGCAGGAGGAACATGCTCTGGGCCCAGGCGAGTTGCCACGTGATGGTATCGAATCCGGCCGCCGCGGCCAGGTGGACGGCCGCGAGCATGCTTGCGTGCTCGGTGGCGAACCAGGTCTGAGCCTCGCCGGCGCTGGCCAGCGGAGCGAGGATGACCCCGCCGGGCGCCGGGGGCAGGCCGAGGGAGTTGAAGTACGGCTCCATCAAGACCACGGCGCTATGGGCGGTGTGCAGATAGTGCTCGAGCATCCGGCGCAGGGCGTCGTCGTGGATCTGCGGGCTGTCGTGTGCGGTCAGCAACTCGGCGGCGTAGGCGCGCAGCAGATCGTGGATCGAGTACCAGAGCGGCCGGTACTCAGTCAGCAAGTTGGCCCTGGTCAGCTCGGCTAGCAGGATCTTGATCCGGTCTACGGACTCTCCCGCCAGGCTGGCGATCGCCGGGCTCTCGATGTCGCAGCCTGGATACAGGCCGAGCAGCCGGAACAGGGCGGAGGCTTCGGCGGACAAGGCGTGGTAGGACCACGAGAACACGGCCCGCACATCGGTGGCCTCATCACCGGCGTCGAACGGGTCGAGCGTGCTGCCGGCCTCGCGCAGCTCGGTCGCTACGGCGGCGAGCGGGAAGGCCGGGGTCGTCGCGGCCCGGGCGGCGGCGATGGACAGC
Source organism: Streptosporangiaceae bacterium (assembly GCA_036501205.1). GTDB lineage: Bacteria > Actinomycetota > Actinomycetes > Streptosporangiales > Streptosporangiaceae > Chersky-822. The sequence goes on from DASYAT010000221.1 coordinate 9,794, forward strand.
GCGAGCGGAAGTCGCGAGCAGCCGGTCACGATCTCCTCGACCGCGCGCGGGTCGCTGGCGATCCTGGCCTTGCCCAGCCGGCGGGCGAGCAGGTCGCGGGCGTCTTCATCGCTGAGCAGGTCGAGCACTAGCGGGCGGGCGCCGTCGGTAGCCACCAGCCCGGTCAGCTGATGCCTGCTGGTCACGATCGCCAGGCAGCCAGGCGAGCCTGGCAGCAGCGGGCGGACCTGATCGGCATCGCGGGCATTGTCGATCACCACGAGCACCCGGCGCCCGGAAAGCAGGCTGCGGTACAGCGCGGTCTGCGCTTGCAGCCCATCGGGGATCTGAGTCGGCGGCATTCCGAGGGCGTCGAGGAAGCCGCGTGCCGCCGTCGCCGGGCTCACGGCACTGCCGTCGGGCCCGAACCCGTGCAGGTTCACGAACAGCTGCCCGTCGGGGAAATGCTTGGCGACCTGATGGGCCCAGTGCACGGCCAGCGCGGTCTTGCCGACGCCGGCGGTGCCTGACACGGCCGCAATGGTCACGGTGGCCGGGTCGGCCAGGCCATCGGAGCGGATCGTCTCCAGCATGTGCAGTTCGGCGTGGCGGCCTGCGAAACCCGGTACCGGAGACGGAAGCTGCGCGGGGGTCAGCGGGACTGGTGGCGCTGAGGCCGCCGGGGCCCCTGCCCTGGCCGCCGTCGCGAGCGCGGCCGCCAGGTCGAGAGAGGGATCCTGGCGCAGGATCGCGATCTCCATGTCCCGCAGCGGCTGGCTCGGCTCCAGGCCGAGCTTCTCGTCGAGCTCGGAGCGCAGCCGCTGGAAGGCGGCCAGCGCGTCGGCCTGCCGGCCGCACCGGTACAGCGCCAGCATCAGCTGGGCGCGGATCTGCTCGTCCAGGGGGTATTCGGCCGAGAGCTGCTCTAGCTCCGGGAGCAGCGCCGAGTGTTCGCCGGTCGTGAGCCTGGCCTGGGCCAGCGCCCGCTTGATCGTCAGTTGCAGCACGTCAAGCCGCTCGGCCTGACCCTCGAGCCAGACCAGGCCGGTGACGTTCGCCAGCGAGCGGCCCCGCCAGAGTGCGGCCGCCTCGCGCAACTGCCTGACGCCTTCGGCCGGGTCGCCGGCTTGGGTGCCCTGGCGCAGGAGCCGCTCGGCGAGTAGGACGTCGGTTCCGCCCTCGCCTACGTCCAGGACGTAGCCGGGCGGCCTGGCCACGATCACCGACTTCCCCGGCAGGAGATGGCGCAGGTAGGAGACGTGGCTCTGCAACGTGTTCGCCGCGGTGGACGGAACCGCCGTTCCCCACACCGCATCGATCAGCTGGTCGGTCCCGACCACCTCGCCGGCTCGCAGCGCCAGCGTGGCCAGCACCGCCCGACGGCGAAGGCCAGGCACGGTCTGCGGGGCGCCATCGACCATGACGTCCAGTGGGCCTAGCAGGCGGACCTGCACTACAAACCCCCGTTTGCCTAGTCAGAGAATTTTACCCCGGTTACATGCACGGGCCAGAGCTAACTGCGGTTCGGGCCGGCTCCCGAACCGGCTGCCGAGGGCCGGCGGGCGGCCGCCTTGGGTCCGCTGGCTGCGGTTTCAGCGCCACATCAGCGCCGTTCAAGGCTAGCCGGTCATAGTAAATCGCTTCCTACCGAGCGGGCTGGCGCCGCGCTTGACGCCGATAAGGACGATGAATGCCGAACCACCGACGTCGACTTCTGGCGCGGCGCCTCACCCGAGGGCTTGGGTCACCGCTGCTGCTGGCCGGCCTGCTTGTAGGTCTTGCGCAAGTCGGTCTTGTTCCGGCAGCAGCCATCCCGGGGATCGCGGGGGCGATGACCAGTTGCCAGAACTGGACCGGCTTGGCGCCAGTCAACCCTGGGACCGAGGGAAACGAGCTGCACTCGGTGGCCGTGCTGTCCGGCTGCAACGTCTGGGCAGTGGGCGAGATCATCGGTCCCGGCCCGGATCAGGCCCTCATCGAGCACTGGAACGGCTCATCGTGGACGGTGATGCCGATCGCGCAGCCGACAGACGAGGGCTTCGACCTGTCCGCGGTGCAGGCGCTCTCGCCGACCGACATCTGGGCGGTTGGCCATCTTTCCGGAACCAGCACCCAAACGCTGGCGCTGCACTGGGACGGAAAGTCCTGGACGCAGAGCCCGAGCCGGAGTCCGGAGCCGCTCAGCCTGTTCACCGGGGTGCGGGCGATCTCGGCGAACGATGTGTGGGCGGTGGGCACCGTCGCTGCGGACGGCGAGCCTGACCACACGCTGATCGAGCATTGGGACGGCACGGCTTGGACGGTGGCCAAGTTCTCGCCCCCGGGCGACCTCCTGGCGGCAGGCGCTAGTTCGGCGGGCGATGGCTGGGCGGTGGGACAGGTCTTCACTAGGAGGCGGGACGAGTCGCTGGTTCTGCACTGGAACGGCCATCGCTGGTCGCGGGTGTCTAGCCCTTCTCCAGGAGACACTGGTACCACGCTTAGCTCCGTAGCGGCCGTCTCGGCCAGCGACGCCTGGGCGGTCGGTTCAGCTTCGGGCGGGGGTGGCGCTCAGACGCTTGTGTTGCACTGGAACGGCCGCACGTGGGCGAGGGTGAAGAGTCCGAATCCTGGCGGCGCCACGGGCGGCGCCGCGGGAGACGACGGATTGTCTGGCGTCGTGGCCATCTCCGCCGGGAACGTCGTCGCGGTCGGTACCTCCTTCAGCGCGCATAAGACGGTGGTACTCCAGTGGAACGGCAAGTCGTGGGCGCAAATACCGAGCCCCCGCCGTGGCCTGGCGACCGAGCTTGACGGTGTCGCCGCTAGCTCGGCGGGCAATGTCTGGGCGGTCGGCGCGTTCACTACCGGCGGGCCGCATCAAGCTTTCGCCATGCACTTCGCGGCCACGACGGGGGCTTCTGGTGCGGCTGGCTGCCGGGCCGTTACGGTCGATCAGCCGCCGAATCCGGGAACTTCCGAAGATGAGCTCTTCGGCGTCGCGGTGCTGTCGCCGTGCAAGGCCTGGGCCGTTGGCGATGCGAGGAGCGGACAGGTCCAGCAGGCTCTGGTCGAGCACTGGAACGGGTCGGCCTGGACGGTTGCGTCGACTCCCAGCCCGGGCAGTGGCGATTCAGAGCTGTTCAGCGTCAGCTCAGTCTCGCGCTCGGATGCCTGGGCGGCGGGTTTGTCCGGCGTGCGCCCTTTGATCGAGCACTGGAACGGCAAGACCTGGTCCCTCGTACCCAGCCAGGACTTCGGCCGCCGGGGCGCTCAGCTCAAGAGCGTCAGTCCGGTCTCGGCCCGTGACGCCTGGGCGGTGGGCTCGGTGGGCTCTAAGAGCAACGATGGCACCGAGCGGACGCTGATCGAGCATTGGACCGGCTCCAGCTGGAAGGTAGTGCCGAGCCCCGATCCTGGACATGACGACGTCCTGACTGCTGTATCCGCCTCGCCCGGCGGCAATGTCTGGGCGGTCGGCTGGTTCAGCATCACCAACAGCCAAGACCAGCCGCTGATCCTGCGCTGGAACGGTCGCAGGTGGGCGCGGGTGGCCAGCCCGGTCGGGGTCGGCAACGTGCTCTCCGCTGTGACCGCTGTCTCGTCGGCGGACGCGTGGGCGGCCGGGTTCGGCCTGAACAAGGCGGGTGTCGACACTGCCCTGATCCTGCACTGGAACGGCCGCGCATGGGCACGGGCGGCCAGTCCGGCCCCGGGCTTCGGCAGCGTCGTCAGCGGGCTGGCGGCGGCATCCGCGGGCAGCGTGTGGGCGACCGGAGGGTTTGTCGCGGGCGGTCGGAGCCGCACGCTGATCTTGCACTGGAACGGCACCAGGTGGGCCCAGGTCACCAGCCCGGATCTGGCTGAGAGCGAGCTGTTCGGCGTGGCCGCCTCGACGGGCGGCGTGGCCGCCTTGACGGGCGGCGCGACCGTCAGCAACGTCTGGGCCGTGGGTGACTTCGATGCCACTCCCGTGGTGCCTCACATCCTGGCCGTGCACTGCTGTTAACCGCGCGCATCGCTGCGGACGGCAGCACCTGAGCTGACCTGGGGTCGGTCCCCTGCCTAGCCCCCAATCCCCCGCCGGGGGCCGACCCCAGGTCTTGTCCGCTATCGGATGATCATTTAACGTGTTCGGTGGCTTGCTAGGTGAACAATGGCGAAAACCGCGAAGCAGGCCGTCCTTCTCTTGGAGGCCCACATATGGTCGCTAGACCCAGACTGATTGCTGGCGCCGCTGCCAGCCTTCTGCTTGCCGTCCCCCTGCTTGCGGGCCCGGGACTGGCAAGTGCTGCGACGCAGCATGGCAACCCGGATCCCAGCTTCCCGCCCAAGGCCGTTCGCATCGCTGAGACGACGGCGACGTTCAACGCGATCGAAGCGAAGATTGCCGCTAACCAATCTCTCCGGCTGCGCTTCCCTGACCCAACCGCGCAGACCGACATCGTCGACTACGGCGTCAACGACCTGTGGAAGACCGGGATCGACGGCGCCGGCGTGACCGTGGCCTACATCGTCACCAACCCGGACCCGACGCTCGTTGCGTCGATGGCGTCTTACGACGCCCAGATGAACTTGCCTGCGGCGGACATCACTGACATGGCGCTCCCGGCGCCGACCAACCCGGCCTTTACGTGCCAGGTCGAGTGCAGCAACGGCGAGGACGAACTGGACGCCGAGGCGATCCACTCGATGGCGCCGTTCGCGAAGATCATCTTCGTGCACCCGTCCGTGCCTGAGACCATCGGCATGCAGGGCTGGCCTCAGGTCGCCCAGGCCATCAAGATGATCGCGGACGAGCACCTCGCCGACGTGATCTCGGTCAGCCTCGGCGACGGCGAGTCTGAGTTCATCAACGACCCGACCAACCCGACCGCCGACCAGGCCGCGGCCATCCACTCGCTGGACCCGGCCTTCCTAGACGCGGCCGTGCACCACATCCCGGTGATGTTCGCCTCGGGTGACTGCGGACCGACCGACCCGCCGGTTCTCGGCGACACCGGTCAGTGCACCCCGGCCGTCGGCGTCACCGATGGTCACCCAGCCGACAACCCGTGGATCACCACCGTCGGCGGCACCATCCCCAACGCTGGCCTTAACACGACTGCCGGTCGTACCGCGCCGGACGCGCTGTGGACCGCCCCGAACAACCACTCCGACGCTGAGAGCGCCGGAGTATCCACCATTTACCCGCAGCCGTCATGGCAGGCAGGAATCCCGGCCCTGGCCGGCCTTACCGGCCGCGCCGACCCGGACATCTCGATGGACGCCACCGACGGCACCTCGCAGGCGTCGCCCACCTTCGCGGGCGTTATGGCGCTGGCCACGCAGTTGCGCCATGCTCGCCTGGGCTTCATCGATCCGGCCCTGGCCGCGATCGGACCGAAGGGCACCGCGGCGGGCTTTGTCGATGTCCCGGCCGGCTTCACCGACACCGCCTACGGCGTGACCGGCTTCGCCACCGGACCTGGCTACGACATCGCGTCGGGCTGGGGCACCATCTTCGCGCCGACCTTCGTGCCTGCCCTGGTCAAGCAGATCGACAACATGCACGGACCGCTCCGTACCAGCCGGCAGGCCCACAAACTGCTGCTCGCGCTGAACCGGAACATCAGTGCGTCGCCTCGCAAGGCGACCGTCGGCCAGACCGTCACGATCAGCGGTAACGGCTTCATCCCGGGCCGGACCCCGAACGGCACGAGCGTCGAAGATGGCTTCGGCGTCTTCCCGGCGCTGCCTGGTCAGTTCGGGGTGACGGGTCCGCCGTTCGCCGACCCGACCTCGATGGTACCTGGCCAGACCTGGGACAACGTCTCGGCCACGATCTCCGGACCTGGCAACACGGCCGCGACGCCGCTCGCGGTCAGTGGTCCGGACGGCAACGGCGTCGTCACCGCCACCATCGACACGACGGGATGGGCCGTCGGCACGTACACGGTGAAGATCACCGGCCGGCTGATTGCCCAGACCGTCCAGTTCACCGTGAAGAACCCTAAGCACTAGCCTTCGCTAGCTGCTGAACGGCCCGCCCGGGGACGCGCTTTGCCAGCGCCCCGGGCGGGTCGTTTCTTGCGCCTGACTGCGCGTTGAGGATCCTGCTAAATCATGATTGGGTGGAAAGGCGGCCTACGGGGAAGGACACATTGGCATGTGCGGGATCGTTGGCTGGATCGATTTTTCCCGGGATTTAACTTCCGAGCGCGCCGTTGTCGATGCCATGACCGCCACGATGGCCTGCCGGGGGCCAGACGCGGGCGGCGTGTGGACCGCTGAGCACGCGCTCATCGGCCACCGGCGGCTGGCCGTGGTGGACCTGCCAGGAGGCGTGCAGCCGATGGGTGACGCCGGCGCCGTGCTGACGTTCAGCGGGGAGATCTACAACTTCCGTGAGCTGCGGCGCGAGCTGGAGGGGTTCGGGCACGAGTTCCGCACCAAGTCGGACACCGAGGTCCTGCTGCGAGCCTGGCTGCAATGGGGTGCTGACTGCCTGCCCCGGCTGAACGGGATGTTCGCGTTCGCGATCTGGGACGCTGGCCGCAAGGAACTGGTGCTGGCCAGGGACCGGCTCGGCGTGAAGCCGCTGTGCTTCGCGCCGACCCCAGATGGCGTGATCTTCGGGTCTGAGCCAAAGGCGATCCTCGCCCACCCGGAATTCCGGGCCGAGCTTGACGCCGATGGACTCTCAGAGCTGCTGGCCCCATTCGGAACCCGTACCCCGGGCCATGGCGTGTACCGGGGCCTGCGCGAGGTGCGGCCCGGTTACCTGGTACGGGTGAATCGCGCCGGGCTGACCACGCGGGCCTACTGGGGGCTGGAAGCCCGCCCGCACACCGACGATGAGGCGGCCACCGTCGCTCACGTCAGGGACCTGATGATCGATATCGTCGACCGGCAGCTGGTGGCCGACGTGCCGCTGTGCACGCTGCTATCCGGAGGCCTGGACTCAAGCGCCATCACCGCGCTGGCCGCCAAGGCGCTGGCGAGCGACGGGCGGGGCAAGCTCTCCACCTTCTCGGTCGACTTCCCCGGCAGCCAGGACGGCTTCGAGCCGGATCTGTACCGCCCCAGCCATGACGAGCCGTTCGCCCAGCTGGTAGCCGAACACTCCGCCACCCGGCACACCACGATCATGCTGGACGCGGCCGAGTTGACCGGCGCCCAGGACTGGCCGAGGCGGGCCCATGACCTGCCGGTCTTCGGTGACATGTACACGTCCATGTACCTGCTGTTCCGCGACCTGCGCCAGCACTCAACGGTCGCGCTGTCCGGCGAGTCGGCCGATGAGGTCTTCGGCGGCTACGCCTGGTACCACAGCCAGGCAATGCTCGACGCGCCGAACTTCCCCTGGGGAACCGGGTCCTGGGCGCCCATACTGCGCCCGGAGGTCGCCGCCCAGGTCCGGCTGGACGAGCGGGGCGCTCAGCGGTACGCCGACGCGCAGGCCGAAGTCCCTGGGCTCGCAGGTGAGAATGCCGCCGAGCGCCGGATCAGGGAAGTGCTCTATCACGGGCTCACCCGGTGGCTGCCGCTGCTGCTGGACCGTAAGGACCGACTCAGCATGATCGTCGGCCTTGAGGTGCGTGTCCCGTTCTGTGACCACCGGCTGGTGGAGTACGTATGGAACGTGCCCTGGGACCTCAAGTGCATTGACGGCATCGAGAAGGGCCTGCTGCGGCGGGCGGTTTCTGACGTGCTGCCGCCTGAGGTGGCCAGCCGGCGTAAAAGCATCTATCCCGCGAGCATGGATCCCGAGTTCGCAGTGGCGATGAAGGCCCAGATGGCGGACCTGCTCGCCCAGCCCAGCGCGCCGATCTTTGAACTCTTCGATCACGGCCGGCTGGCCGAGGCGTTCGCCGCGGACCCGACGCTGCCCCTGATCTCGATCCTTCGGCCGAGCCCGTGGGCTCCGTTGGCTTTCCTGATCGACCTCAACGCCTGGCTGGCCGAGTATCGGGTCACGCTCGTCTGACCTGATCGGCTCGCCTGCTAGGGCGGCTCGCCCGCTAGGGCCGAAGTACCCATGCCCTGATGACGGGGCTATTCAGGCTGGGCTTAATTAGCTGGGCCTTCTTTATCGGGCCTTATTGAGTGAGCCTAATTGATGGTTACATGGTCCTGCCGAATAAAGGATTACTGCTCTACGCGGAAATCGAGAAAACCGCGAGATTGGAGGTGAGCTTAAAACAACGAAGTGAATTAAGAAAGAGGCACTCCCATGACCGCCGCCCGCACCGCCACCCGCACCGCCACCCGCACCGCCACGACCATCCGCACTGCTGCCGCCGCGTTCGCCGTCGCCGCGGTCGGCCTTGGAGTCGCAGTCCTGCACCCAGCCGCTTCCCAAGCCGCGGGCACGACTTGCTCCGCCGCTCCCTCAGCGTGTGGCTACCCGGACGCTACGAACACCGGGGTGCCGTCTTCGGTCAAGCTGACCACCGTTGGCACCGGCGCCGGCCAGGTGTCTTCCGGTACCGGCTGGACGCTCAACGCCGGCGGCTGGGTCCAGGTCACGGGTGCCGGGGCCACGTTGTCCGGCCTCTACATCCCGTACAACGTGAACATCGTCGCCAACAACGTCACGCTGAACGATGACAAGATCGTCGCGGGGGGCCCGAACTCGATGGGCGTCAGCCTGCGCCACACCTCCGGGGCGACGGTGGAGAACACCACGATCGCCGGCACCGACTCCGGGGCCAACCGGCTGATGACCGCCATCAAGGACGTGTTCTCCGACTCCACCGGCCTGACCGTGAACCACTGCAACATCTCCAACTTCGAGACCGGCGTGCAGGTCGAGGCCGGGCTGGTCGAGAACAACTACATCCACAACCCGGGCTATGTGTCCGGTGACCACACCAACGGGGTGATGTCGAACGGTGACAACACGCCGCTGGCCATCACCCACAACACGATCTTCAACAGCCTGGGCCAGACCGACGACATCGGCTTGTTCGAGGACTTCTCCGGCCAGGCCAACCGCACCATCACCAACAACCTGCTCGGCGGCGGCGCCTACAGCATCTACGCCGGCGCCACCAACGAGACCAGCTACGGCGTCCCGACCCACATAGTGATCACCGGGAACGTGTTCGCCACGAACTACTTTTCGACCGGCGGCGCCTACGGCCCGGTCGCCTACTACGACCACGCCGGAACGGGCAACACCTGGAGCAGCAACACCTGGGACGGCACCGGCACCACGATCCCGTCCCCGTAATCCCCTCGGTCAGTGACGCCCCGCCTGGGCAGGCGGGGCGTCACTTTGCGTCTCGTCTCCCGTCGCGCTGTCGTCGACGTCCGCCCCGAATTCGGTCAGCTCAGCTCGCATGACCAGCTGATCGTCGTAGTGCCACAGCTGACTCAAGGCGATGCCAAGTTCGGCGTCAACGGCCGTTTCTACCCGGTTGGCAATGACCGGAATGTTCGAAAGCGGGCCGTGACCCGCGATGAAGTCGCCGGTTGGCACGGCGGAGATCAAGACGGCGTCTCGGCCAGCCACGGATCGATTGCCTTCGTTGGCTAGCTCGGTCCCGTCCAGCAGCTACGACAGGTCAGCCACCTGGGAAAGGCCAAGCGGCAGCCGCTTTGCCTCCTTGACCGCGGCGCGGTCGGCGTAGACCGTCCACAAGCGCTTTGCGTCACAGACGATGCTCTGCGCCTTCGGCACCCGATCCTGTTCGTATTCGATTCGGTAGCGCGCGGGCAGCGCTAGCTGAACGCGCGCATCGAGGGTGATCTGCTCAAAGGTCTGACTGGCCGTGAACCGCCCCAGACCCCTGACCAAGCTCGCCTCACCTGACTGCTCCATCAGGTGGCTAGTGATCTTGGCCTGCGCGTCCTGATCGGTCCATTCGTGCAACAACGCCGAGAATCTCGGTGGCTCCGAATCTCCCCGGGAGATCAACTCGGTGATATCGAGCGTCATATCAACAGGGTAAGAGCGTGGCCCTGACGCCGATCCGGCGGAGGCCTGTGACATTCGTCATGAGTTACCGGTGATCGGCGGCACTACAGGCAATAGCGGCTGTCACGGCATCGTCGCTGGCATGACAGCTAATAACGAAGGGCGCGGCGGGATCCGCCTCACCCACCTAACTAAGTCCTACGGACCAGTCGCGGCCGTACGCGACGTCAGCTTGAGCATCGCGCCGGGGGAGACGGTGGCGCTGCTCGGCCCGAACGGCGCGGGCAAGTCCACGACCATCGAGATGGTCCTCGGCCTGGCCCGCCCGAATTCCGGCTCGGTTTCCCTGTTCGGCTTGCCGCCGGCCCAGGCGATCGCGGCCGGCGCGGTCGGCGGCATGCTGCAGACCGGCTCGCTGAACTTGCATCTCACGGTGGCCGAGTTGATCTCGATGACGGCCTCGCTGTATCCGCACCCGCTTGATGTCGCCGAGGTACTCCGCGCGACCGGGACCAGTGAGTTCGCCGATCGAAGGTGCTCCAAGCTCAGCGGGGGCCAAACCCAGAGGGTGCGTTTCGCCATATCTATGGTGGGAAATCCGGATCTGCTGCTGCTGGATGAACCAACGGTGGCCCTTGACGTGGAAGGCCGGCGGGTCTTCTGGGATGCCATCCGGGCGATCGCGGCGCAGGGCAAGACCGTCGTCTTCGCGACGCACTATCTCGAGGAGGCCGACGCCTACGCCGACCGGATCGTGCTGATGAGCCGCGGCGAGATCGTGGCCGACGGCCCGGCGACCGAGATCAAGGCCAAGGTGGGCGGCCGGACGATCCGCGCCACGCTGCCCGGCGCGGACCTGGCCCGGCTGGCGGCGCTGCCCGGCGTGACCGCTGCCGACCGGCACGGCGACGCCGTGATCCTGTCCGCCACCGAGCCGGAGGCGGCGCTGCGGGCGCTGCTGAACGAGTTCCCGGCGGCGCGGGACGTCGAGGTCAGAGGCGCCCAGTTGGAAGAGGCGTTCCTGGCCCTGACCGCCGAAGAAACCGACCGAGACGACGCCGCGACCGGCGGCGCTGCGAGCAAGGGACAGTCACGATGACCGGCGCTAGCTACATCCGCTACGAAGTACTTCAGCTCTTCCGCAACTGGCGGTTCCTGCTCTTCTCTGTGGCCTATCCGCTGGTCATCTTCTGGGCGGTCGGGTTGCCGAACCGGCACCACACCTTCGACGGCATCGGCTTCCCGCTGTACTTCATGGCGGGCATGGCCGTGGTCGGCGGGATGATCGCGGTGATTTCGACCGGGGCCAGGATCGGACTGGAACGCACCACTGGCTGGACCAGGCAGCTGCGGATCACTCCGCTGAAGCCGCCGGCGTACTTCGCCGCGAAGGTGATCTGCGGCTACCTGGGAGCGATCATCACGATCGCGCTGGTGTGCCTGTCTGGCGTCGCGCTCGGAGTCAGGCTGCCGGCCGAGGACTGGGCCAAGCTCGTCGGCCTGCTGCTTGTCGGCCTGGCCCCGCTGGCCGCGCTCGGCGTCGCGCTGGGCCACCTGGTCAGCGGCGACGCGATGGCTCCGGTGGTCGGCGGCACGGTGACGGCGCTCGCGCTGCTCGGCGGTTCTTACGGCTTCCTGCTGGCTAAGTCAGGCGTGCTGTTTGGAATCATGAAGGCGCTGCCGTCGTACTGGCTGGTGCAGGCAAGCAAGGTCGCCAGCGGCGGCGCCGTCTGGCCCGCGCTGGCCTGGATCGTCATCGCCGGGTGGGCCGTGGTGATGGTTCCGCTGGCCGTAGCGGTCTACCGGCGCGACACGAGCCGGGTCTGAGCGGCCGACCCTAAACTGGATGGAAATGGACATCGACCGTACGCCCGGACCGACCGAACAGCGGTGGTGGACCAGGGACTGGCAGAGAGTGATCCTGGCCGGGGTGCCGCTGGCCTACCTCGTGTTCTTGATCATCTCGGTCAGGCAGAACTCCAGCGGTGCGGCCGCGATCGCCGGCTACGCGATCGTGGCCGCCTTCGCCGTGACCTGGATGATCACCGTCGCGGTCGCGCCGAGAGGCGGACCGTGGTTCTGGGCGCTCTTCGTCGTGCTGTTCGCGCTGTTCGTCGCGGAACTGCCGTTCGGACGCGCGGCCACCTTCGTGTGCTGCGTGTTCATCACGATCCTGGCGGTCATCAAGCTGGGGATCTGGTGCGCTCCGGTGGTTGGCGCGCTGGCCCTCTCCGCTTTGTTCGTGCCGGTCGCGATCGGCTCCTGGCATGTCAGCCTGGCCGGCTCCTTCGCTGACATCACACCGGTCGCGATCCCGGTCGTCGCGATCGTGATGGCAGCCATGATGCAGGTCGTGCAGTCGAATCAGGAACTGGCAACGACCCGGGCCCAGCTCGCCCGGCTCGCGGCCGAGAACGAGCGCTCGCGCATCGCTCGTGACCTGCACGATCTGCTCGGCCATTCGCTGACCACGATCACCGTAAAGGCTGGCCTGGCCCGCAGCATCGGCGCCACCGATCCCGCCCGGGCCCTGACCGAGATCGCTGAGGTCGAGGCCCTCGCCCGCCGGTCGCTGGCCGACGTCCGCGCGGCCGTATCCGGCTATCACGCCGTCACGCTCAACGGCGAACTCGCCGCCGGCCGTGAGCTGCTGCGAGCCGCCGGCATCACCGCCGACCTGCCTCGCGCCACCGACGAAATCGACCCGGCCCATCACGAGCTGTTCGGCTGGGTGGTACGCGAAGGGCTCACCAACGTGGTTCGCCACGCCCGCGCGAGCTCCTGTGCGGTCCAGCTGTCCACCGCCGGGATCGAGATCACCGACGATGGCGTCGGGGCACCGGGCGCTGCCGGCGGCAGCGGCCTGTCCGGGCTCCGCGAGCGAGTCACGGCGGCCGGCGGCACGGTGGAGGCTGGCCCGAATCGCCCGCGCGGCTGGCGACTGGCCGTCTGCCTGCCGCCGGATGACTTGGCTGCGGATGGCTTGGCTGCGGATGGAGCGGGCCGATGATCAGGCTGCTGCTCGCCGACGATCAGGAGCTGATCAGGACCGCGCTCGCCGCCCTGCTCGACCTGCAGTCCGATTTCGAAGTGGTGGCCGCGGTGGGCAGGGGCGACGAGGTAGTGGCGGCCGCCAAGGCCCACGAGGCCGATATCGCGCTGCTCGACATCGAGATGCCGGGGATCGACGGCCTGGCCGCAGCCGCCGTCCTGGCCAAGGAACTGCCAGGGTGCCGCTCGCTGATCCTGACGACCTTCGGCCGGCCAGGCTACCTGCGCCGGGCCCTCGAGTCTGGCGCGTCCGGGTTCGTGGTCAAGGACGCCCCGGCTGAGCAGCTGGCCGACGCAATCCGGCGGGTCGCGGCGGGGGAGCGAGTCGTCGATCCGGCGCTGGCCGCCGCGACGCTCGCCACCGGCGCCTCCCCGCTCACCGCGCGCGAGCGGGACGTGCTGGTGGCCGCCCGCCCGGGCGCGACGATCGCCGAGATCGCCGAGAAGCTGTTCCTGTCCGAAGGCACCGTGCGTAACTACCTGTCGTCGGCGATCGCGAAGGCCGGAGCGCGCAACCGGGCCGAAGCCGTGCGAACCGCCGACGAGCAGGGCTGGCTCTAGCGGCCCGCAGACGGCCGCCAGGGATGGCGCCACCCCCGCCATAGCCCGCCCGCCGCACTTGCCCGACAATGAATGTCCGGGCATTCGGGGGAGGTTTCACGCTACATGTCGGACATTGAAGCGCAGTCAGACCTCGACGCCGTAGTGATCGGCGCCGGATTCGCCGGCCTGTACATGGTCTACCGGCTACGCGAGCTGGGCTTTTCCGTGCGCGGGCTGGAAGCCGGCGCCGGCGTCGGCGGCACCTGGTACTGGAACCGGTATCCAGGCGCCCGCTGCGATTCGGAGTCGACGTACTACTCGTACTCGTTCCTCCCGGACTTCGAGCAGGACTGGCCGCTCATCGACCGCTACCCGACCCAGCCGGTGATCCTGAACTACCTCCAGACCGTCGCCGACCGGCTCGACCTGGCCAAGGACTTCACGTTCGAGACCCGCGTCACCGGCCTGACCTGGGACAACGAGACCGGTCGCTGGACGGTGCGGTCGGCCGGCGGCCCGGTGCTGACGGCCAGGATCGTCGTCACCGCAGTCGGTGCCCTGTCCGCAGCCAACCTCCCGCAGTTCCCCGGTGCGCAGGACTTTGAAGGCGAGCGATACTCGACCGCCAGCTGGCCGCACGCGCCGGTCTCCTTCGCCGGCCAGCGGGTCGGCCTCATCGGCACCGGTTCGTCGGGCGTCCAGGTGCTGCCCGAGCTCGCGAAGCAAGCACGGTCGGTCACCGTCTTCCAGCGCACCGCCCAGTTCGTCACGCCCGCCGGGCAAGGCCCGCTCGACCCGCAACTGGTCGCCCTCTGGAAGGCCAACTACCAGGAGATCCGCCGCCGCACGAAGCTCACCCCCGGCGGCATCCCGATCCCCGAAGCCCGGCACGCGGCCCGCGACCTCACGCAGGCGCAGCGGCTCGCCGTCTGCGAGGAGGCGTGGCGGCGCGGCGGAATCTGGTTCCTGGACGGCACGTTCACCGATGCCGTCACCGATCCGGAGTCGAACCAGGTGGTAGCCGATTTCGTCCGCTCGAAAATCTCCGAAATCGTCTCCGACCCAGAAGTCGCGGAAAAGCTGAAGCCGCACGGCTATCCCTGGGGAACAAAAAGAGTTCCTATAGGCACAAATTATTACGAGAGCTTTAACCTGCCTAACGTGAGGCTGGTCGACCTTCGCGCCGATCCGATCGACCGCATCACTCCGGCTGGGATCAGGACCCGCTCAGGCGAGCACGAACTCGACGCGATCGTGTACGCGACCGGATTCGACGCCCTGACCGGCTCGATCCTCGCCCTGAACGCCGTTGGCCGCTCCCGTCGCTCCCTAGCCGACGCCTGGTCCGGCGGCCCGCACACCTATCTCGGGCTGATGATCCCCGGCTTCCCGAACCTGTTCACGATCACTGGTCCAGGCAGCCCTGGAGTGCTGACCAACGTTCCGGTCGCGATCGAGCAGCACGTCGAGTGGATCGCCGACGCGGTCGGTCACCTGCGCGACAACGGCTACGAGACGATCGAGGCGACGCCGGACGCGGCGGCGCAGTGGACGGCGCATGTGCAAGAGGTGGCGCACGCGACGCTGTTTCCCACCGCCGACAGCTGGTACATGGGCGCGAATATCCCCGGCAAGCCGCGCGTCTTCCTGCCTTACCTGGGCGGGCTCGGCGTCTACCGGAGGAAATGCGATGCGATCGCGGCCGACGGCTACGCGGGATTCGCCCTCGGGGCAGCTGCCCAGGAGGCCGCCAGTGCCCCCTGGTAAGAAGCTGTCACAGCTATCGGTCGCGCAGGCGCGCCGGCTCTATTCGGCTTCCGAGCCGGCCCAGCCCGGGCCAGTCAATCAGCTACGGGTAGCCGTGGCCGGCGGCAGGATCCCGGTGCGGATCCTGACTCCGCCAGGCCGCCCGGGCGCGGTGATCGTGTACTTCCACGGCGGCGGCTGGGTGCTCGGCGGCCTGGACGAGTCCGGGCCGGTCGCCCGCGCCATCGCCAGTCACTGCGGGGCTACCGTCGTCAACGTCGGCTATCGCCTCGCCCCTGAGTACCGGTACCCAACCGCCGTAGAAGACGCCTGGTCAGCCCTGCGCTGGGTCGCCGAGCACCTGGAAGAGATCGCCGGCGAGCGGCTCCCGCTGATCGTCGCGGGGGAGGGCGCCGGCGGCAACCTAGCCGCCGTCGTGGCCCGCCGGTCCGCCGAGCGCGCCGCCGGTCCAGCTGCCGGCCCGGCCGCCAGCCCGGCCGTCGACCTGCAGATCCTGATCTGCCCGATCACCGACTGCGACTTCGACTCGCTCTCCTACACCGACCCCGCCAACCAGCCGCAGCTGGACCGCGACGCGATGATCTGGTCCTGGGACCACTACGCTCCCGACATCCGCGCCCGGTCGCACCCGGACGCCTCGCCCCTCCAGACGGTCTTCCTGTCCGGACTCCCGCCAGCCGTCATCCTGACCGCCGAGCACGATGTACTCCGCGACGATGGCGAGCTGTACGCGACGCGCCTGGTCCAGGCCGGCGTCGAGGTCGACCACCGCCGCTTCACCGGCCAGCCGCACGGCTTCTTCAGTCAACCCGCCGCCCAGCCCGCCCACCAAGAAGGACTCGACTACGTGGCCAGCGCGGTCGCCCGCCGCCTCAGTGGAACACAGAGCCGCCGTCCACATTGATCGACTGCCCGGTCATCGAGGTCATCACGACCAGGAACACCACGGCCGCCCCGATCTCCCTGGCATCTTGCGCCCGCTTGATCAGCTGCCAGTCGCTCACCATCTGATCGGCCGGAATCTCCCAGGCCGCCGCGACATCGGCGATCATCGGCGTCCGCACCACGCCTGGGCAGACCGCGTTCACCCGGATGCCGTGCTCGGCCACCTCCTTGGCCAGTGACTGCGTGAACCCGATCACCGCGAACTTCGACGCCGAGTAGTGCGCCGCGGTCGCCACCCCGTCCTTGCCCGCCGCCGAGGAAATGTTGATGATCGCGCCGGAACGGGCCGCGATCATCCCCGGCAGCACCGCCTTCGTCACCAGGAACGTCCCCCTGGCGTTCACGCCCATGATCTTGTCCCACTCCTGGACCGGCAGATCGACAACCGAGGAGATGCTGAGCACCCCGGCGACGTTGACCAGGATGTCGATCGCGCCGGTGATCTCGCCGATCAGTGACTCGACTGAGGCCGGATCCGACACGTCAACGTGCGCGGCCTGGCCCTCATCGGGCAGGCCAGCGATAGTCTGCTGCGCTGCCGCCAGGTCGAGGTCAGCCGCCACGATGCGAGCGCCCGCTGCGGCCAGTTCCTCCGCGACGCCCCGCCCGATGCCGCGCCCCGCCCCGGTCACCAGCGCCGTCCGCCCGGCCAACGGCCGGCCGTGGCCCCACGGCGACTCGAAAGGAAAGATCTCAGCTTCCATTAATGTCCCCCTTCTAGATCCTGCTCAGGACGGCAGCCCGGAGCAGGTTTGCGGCGAGCGGCTGCGCCGGGAAGTTCTCATTCGGCTCGAGCACGATCGCCATCGCGCCGTGTTCTGGTGCGGTGAACACGGCGGCTGAGTAACCTGGCCCGCCGCCGCCGTGGCCGATGACGAGGCCGATCGAATTGCCCGGATCGGCCATCACGCCGAGCCCGTAACTTAGCCGTACGAACAGTCCGCGGGTGTCGATGCCGAGCGTCACCAGGTTTGCCGGATCCGTGAAGGCCGCCGGCGGCTTGCTCCAGAACTGACGCAGCTCCCGTGCCGTCGCCACCAGGGTCCGATGGCCAACCCAGCCCGGATGGTAACGCCCTGCGACCAACTGCGCCCCGTCACCGATCAGCGAACTGCGCGCCGGTACCGCCCGAGCCAGATCGGGCAGCTGCTCGGCCACTGTCGCGGTCGTGAAGCCGAGTCCAGGCAGGAAGGACGCGAGGCCACCGTGCCGGTCGAGGACCTGGCGAAGCAGCAGGTACCCGGTGTTCGAGTAAGCCCAGCCCGGATTCTGGTCACCGCCCAGCGCCCGCCGCAGGAACTCCTCGTCGCTCCACGGCTCCGACGGCGACCGTCGAACCGCCTGGTGGTACTCAGCAAGCTGCCCGTAGTCACGCACCCCAGCTGTATGCCGCATCAACTGCCGGACGCTGGCCCCGCCGAGCCGGCCGTCAGGCAGCGCGGCATCGAGATCGATCACCCGATCAGCGGCCAGCGACAACAGCGCCGCCGCGATGACGGGCTTGGTCAGGCTGTAGATCACGAACGGTGCGTCAATGTCACCGCGCTTCCAGGCCGTCTTCCCTGAGGTCACCAGCGCCACCCCGGTCAGCCCGCTCTGCGCCAGCAGTTCCTCCGGCCGGGGCTCAGCCCCCAGCGGACGCTCGTCTAGATTCTTCCTGACCATAGGAGAACGCTAGTGAAGCTCATGTACGCCCTGTGGGGCGCGGCCCTTGACTCGGCTCTGCGTGCCCCCGAACTGCGCGACGCGCTCCGAGCCGCGGGCGCGACCAGGCTCCAGGTGAACGTCGACGACGCCGACGTGGCACCGGCGAAGCTCCGCATCACCACGTTCGACCCCCCGGTCGCCGCGATAGTCAGCATCTGGACCGAGAGCGACCCGGCCAAGTTCTCGGAGATCCTGGCCGTCGCGGCCGAGCGCAGCGCGGGCTGGGAGGTCGAAGAACGCACGCCGCTCGTCCCGCCGCCCACCCCCGACGGCGAACGCTGCCCGGCCATGTCCCAGCTGGGCTTCCTGCGCATCCCGCGGCACCTGACTCCGGACGAGTGGCTGCACAATTGGCAGGGCTTGCACACCACCGTCGCGATCGAAACCCAGGCGACGTTCGGCTACACGCAGAACCGCGTCCTGCGCGCAGTCCACGGCACCGAGCACGTCGATGCGCTAGTCGAGGAACTCTTTCCGATGGAAGCCATGACCGACGTCCACGCCTTTTATGGCAGCGGCGGCGACGACACCGAGTTGCAGCGCCGCCTCACCTTGATGATCGAGAGCGTCACCCGCTTCGGCGCGCACGAGAACCTGGACATCCTGCCGACCAGCCGCTACGTCTACGACCTGGCGAGGAGCTGATCCATGGCGCGGCACCGTTTCCTCTGCCCCCTTCGCTGGTCCGACGTAGACGTCTACGGAGTCATCAACAACGTGTCCATCGTGCGGTACCTGGAAGAGGCGAGAGTCGACCTCCTTGCCTGCATGCCGCCCAGCGAGCGGGACAGCTTCCTGCGCCAGGGCTCGGTCGTGGTCAGGCACGAGATCGACTACAAGCACACGCTCCTGCACCGCCGCGACCCGGTGGAGATCGAGACCTGGATCAGCGGCCTGCGCGCCTCGACCGTCACGATCAGCTACCTGATCAAGGACGCCGAGCGGCTCTACGCCAGCGCCCAGACCGTACTGGCCCCCTTCGATTACAAGGCGCAGCGCCCCCGCCGCCTCACCCCAGCCGAATCCGCCTTCTTCCGCCAGTACCTCGAAGCCGAATAGACGCCATTCGGGAGCCTTTGCCGCGAGCAGGCGGTCGCCGTGGTCAGGTCATTCGTCGAGGTCGGTGCCTCGGGTGACGGGCTCCCAGAGGGAGAGTTCCGTCCGGGCGGTTTCGAGGCTTGCTGAGATCGCGTCGGCCGCGTCGTTGCCCAGCGGGAGGCGCAACGGGGCCTTTTCCGCGTCGAGCGCGGCGAGAATGGCGGCGGCCGCTTTGGCCGGGTCGCCGGGCTGCTTTCCGTCGAAGTCGGCTTGCTGGGCACGGACCGGCCCGATGATGTCGTCATAGGCGGGGATCGCGGCGGATTCCTGCCGGGCGCCGCTGCGGTGCAGTCCGGTCCGGAACGCGCCGGGCTCGACGATCAGCACCTTGATCCCGAACGGGCGGACTTCGGCCGCGAGGGCCTCCGACAGTCCTTCGAGCGCGAACTTGGTCGCCGAGTAGGCGCCGACGCCAGGGAAGGACATGCGGCCGCCCATGCTGGTGATCTGCACGATGGCGCCCGAGCGCCGCTCCCGCATGTGCGGCAGCACTGCGCGGGTGAGCGCGGCCGCGCCGAAGAAGTGGACCTCCATCAGCTCGCGCAGCTCGCGGTCGCTGGTTTCCTCAACCCCGCCGATCAGAGCGCGTCCGGCGCTGTTGACCAGCACGTCGATACGCCCGTACCGCCCGATGACCTCCTCAGCCACGGCAGGGATGCGCGTGCCGTCGGTGATGTCCAGCCCGGCCGCGGCCACCCGGCCGGGGTGCGCTGGGGTCAGGTCGTCCACCGCCGCGGGTCTGCGGACGGCGGCGACCACCGTGTCTCCGGCCGCCAGGGCCGCTTCGGCGATCGCCCGCCCGAACCCGGATGATGCGCCAGTGATCAGCCAGACGCGGCCGGCGGCCTGTGCTTGCAACGTGCTCAGCGTTCATCGGATCTCCCAGAGGTAGATGCCAGCAGATCAGGGCTGGCGAGCTTTCGTTCGGCCGCCAGTGCGCGATCGGCGATGTCGTGCGCTTATGCCTGGTAGACGGTGACGGTGCGCACGTTGAACAGCGCCCTGATCTGCCGCTGCGGCACAGTCCTGCCTGCCATGTTGACCTCCTCAGACCTGAGCGGTCGAGGAGCGCCATTGCTGCGAGCAGGCGGCCAAGGTTACCCTCGCTGCGTGCTGCTCCCGTAGAAAATGGAGACTAATCGGTGAATCAGAAGCGCCTGGCCGGATTACTGGCAATGTCCGGTCCGCTTATCTGCGCCGGACTGCTCGCGTCATCCGGTGCCGCAATAGCGGCGCCACTAACCGGTCCCCCGGTCGTCATCGCGACCATCCCGGTCGGTGTGCTGCCCAGCGGCGTCGCCGCCAATCCGATCACCAACACCGCCTACGTCGCCAACTTCACCAGCAACACCGTTTCCGTCATTGACGGCCGCACCAACACGGTCACGGCAACCATCCCGGTCGGCTCCGGCCCCGAGCAGGCGCCAGTCAACCCGGTCACCGACACGGTCTACGTCACGAACAACGGCGCCGGCACCGTCTCGGTCATCAGCGGCCGCACCAATACGGTGACCGCGACGATCCCAGTCGGCACTGGCCCGATCGGCGCCGCGATCAACTTCGTGACCAACACCATCTACGTCGCCAACAATGGCGCCGGCACGGTCTCGGTCATCAGCGGCCGCACCAATACTGTGACCGCCACGATCCCGGTCGGCACCGGCCCCCTGGGCATGGCCGTCAATCCGGTGACCAACACCGCCTACGTCACCAACGGCGGCACGGCGACCGTCTCGGTCATCAGCGGCCGGACCAACACGATCACCGCGACGATCCCGGTCGGCGCCCTGCCGATCGGCATCGCGGTCAACCCGCTCACGAACACCGTCTACGCGACCAGTGGCGGCACCGGCACCATGTCCGTCATCAACGGCCGGACTCTCGCGGTAGCCGCGACCGTCACCGTCGGCACCTTCCCCGAGGGCGTCGAGGTCAACCCGGTGACGAACATCGCCTACGTCGCCAACGCTGGCTCTTCCACCCTCTCGGTCATCAGCGGCCGAACCAACACGGTGACCTCGACCGTAGCCGTCGGCGCGGTCCCGGTCGGCGTGGCCGTGAACCCCCTGACCAACGTTATCTACGTCACCAATTTCCGAGCCACCAGCGTTTCCGTGCTCGCAGGCTGACCCTCGGGCGGCTAAGCCAGCGCACCCAAGAGCGTTCTGCGGCTGATGGCGCGATTGAGGCAAAAGGTGTTGTTGTGATTGTGCTGCCGATTACTCAGACCGGATGAATGCGCATATTCATCCCCGAAAAACCAGATGAATCCGCGTATTCATCCGTACGGAAATCCAATCACTAAGCGCCAGGCGTGATCCGTGATGTGTCAGGCGTGATCGGCGGTGTGATTGGGGACGTGTGGCCCAGGTAAGGCCCGGCGGTCGATGCCCCGTCGCTGAGGCGGCTCAGCGACGAGGCATCGGGCCAGGGCCGAGGTGATTGTTAAACCGGACTGGCAATAGAGCTGACTGGCGTACCCGCCGCTGCCCGATCCCGACTCTGGTTGGGAGCCGCAATCCTGAATCCCTTAATAATCAGGAAGAATGCCAGCCCCAATTCCCAGGCAAAAACAGGCAGCGGAGCGACAGCCCCCGGCAGCGACACCTGCTTGTAGGCCCCGAACAGAATGGCCGTAGCGGACACGAACAGCAGCGGACCCCCGACAACGCCCAGCCCCGCGACGAACCGCGGAATCAGCCGGGACCGCCACATAAGGCAGGCGAGCACAAACGTATCGGCCGCGCAGATGAAGTCCGGCCCGATCAGGAACGTCCAGTTGTGCACCGCCACCAGGCCCTTCCCGACCACGACCAGCGAACCGGGATCCGCGCTGGCCCCCGCGTGCTGCCGAAGGGTCACGACCGCGAGCAGGCTGACGACGCCGGCCGCGATGACCGCCGCCTCCAACGTCCGCAGAGCCACGTACCCGATCGCCAGCCCCTCGTTGTACTGACGCACGACCGGATACAGCGCGACGGCCGTGCCGACCACCGCGATCGCGAGGATCACCTCGAGCCAGCCACCGGCTAGCACTCTGGTCACGCTGCCCCCTCCGGTGACGAAGCCAGACCGGTTGAGCACCGGCCCGTAAAGCACGAGCGCCGCCACCGAAGTCACGTGAGTCACGAAATAGCAACTGCCGGCGACGATCGCCGTCCTTCTTGGCGAGTCCATCTGGTCCTCCCGAAGCTCAAGGTGTACGTCGTACACCTTCATGTTGAGAAGGCTAGGTGTACGATGTACACCATGTCAAGCGCCGAAGCCGGACCAGCAGCGACAGCGGCGTCGAAAGCAGCGACGACGGCAGTCCGCCGCGAACGCCTGAACCGCGACCGCGTCCTGCGGGCAGCGGTCGCACTCGCCGACGAATCCGGCATCGCCGCGGTCAGCATGCGCGGCCTGGCGAAGGAACTCGGCGTCGTGCCGATGGCGCTTTACAAGCACGTCGCAGACAAGGACGAACTCCTCGACGGCATGGTCGACGTGATCATCGGCGAGTTCGCCCAGGCCGACCCCGCCCAGGCCGACCCCGCCCACGCCGACTCCGCCCAGGCCGATCCCAGCCACGCCGACCCCAGCGAGCACTGGAAGGACCGCATCCGCCAGCGCATCCTCGCCGCCCGCCGAACCGTCCTGCGGCACCCCTGGGCGCGCCAGGCCATCGAGTCGCGCACCGACCGCACGCCCGCCGTCCTCGGTTACCAGGATTCGCTGGCCGGCGAGTTCCTGGCGGGCGGCTTCTCCGCCGACCTCACCCACCACGTCATGCATGCCATCGGCAACCGCATCTGGGGCTTCAGCCCGGAACTGTTCGACGAAACCCAGCCCGGCCAGCCGCAAGACCAGCAGTCGCCCGACCCGCAGGCACTGGCGGCGATGGCGCAAGAGTTCGCCGCCCGCTACCCGAACATCCTGGCGATAGCGCTGGCGGCCACCGACGGCGACCTCTCCGGCGTCGGCGCCGGCTGCGACGAGCAGTTTGAGTTCGAGTTCGCCCTCGATCTCCTCCTGGACGGCGCCGAGCGACTCCACCACCAAGGCTGGCAGTCCCGCAAGCTAGTTGTTAACGCTAACAAATCAAAAGCCGATTAAGCAGAAAGCTACCCCCGGGGCGACCCTTGGTCGGCAGGCCCGCCCGCCACCGACTAGTCAGCATCCCCCCGTCCACGCCCGCCAGCGACGGATTAGCCGGCATTCACACCCGCCGCTCCAGCCACAACCGCCACCAGAACCTCTCCTGCACCCCGCACCCCGCACTGCCGGCCAGCGAGCATGCCATCCCACGGCCACTTATCCCTGGCCGGAGCGTCTTATCCCTGGTTAGGGACAAAATTTGTCCGGTTGATCCCGATCACGAATGCGCCAACCAGGGATATGCCGTCCCGGCCAGGGATAAGTGACCCCCGCGGCTATTTAGCGCCAGTGGGCCGGTGGCGATGACTTCCCTGGGTCGGGCGGCCGGGCGGTTGGGAGAGCTAGCACGATGACTCCCTGGGTCGGGCGGCCGGGGCGGTTGGAAGAGCTAGCTCGGGGGGCCGACGCTCTGGCGTTTGATCAGCGTGGGCGGCAGGATCCTGCGGTCGCCTAGGCGGCGGCCCGCCCGGATCTGGGCGATCAGCAGGTCGAGGCTGGCAGCCGCTACCGCGTCGAAGTCCGGACGGATCGTGGTCAGCGGCGGGATGAAGTAAGCCGCCTCGGGCACGTCGTCGAACCCGACCACGCTCACGTCTTCTGGCACCCGCTGGCCCTTCTCGTGCAGTGCGCGCAGGATTCCGAGGGCGAGATGGTCGTTGGCCGCGAACACCGCGGTCACGTCGTTCATCCTGGCCAGGATCTGACCCGCTTTGTAACCGGACGCAGCCGACCAGTCGCCCGGCATCACCGGAGGCACATCGGCGCCGGCGTCGGTCAGGGCCTGCTGCCAGCCGGCGATCCGGCCCTGGCTGTCGAACCAGTTGCCAGGTCCCGATACGTGCCAGACCGTCCGGTGACCGGCCTCGAGCAGATGGGTGGTGGCGGCCTTGGCGCCCGCCTCCTGGTCCACGGTGACCAGCTCGGTTGGCCGTCGCGGGTCGCCGTCGACGTTCACGAGCGGGATGTCTTCTGGCAGGTCGTCGAGCGCGTCGTTGGCCGAGTCGACCGGCATGATAACCACCAGGCCGGCCACCCGCTGGTCAAGCAGCCGGCCGATCGCATCGGAGACCGGCTTGCGGTCAAGCGTGCGGATGCTTTCCACGTTCACCGTGAACCCTTGCCGCAGCGCCGCCTCGGCCAGCGCCGTCACCATCGACGCCGGGCCGAAGAGCGTCGAGGAACGCGAGACGAAGCCGATGACCTGGGAGGTTCCGGTCGCCAGGACGCGAGCCGCCCGGTTGGGCCGGTAGCCGAGTTCCTCGATCGCCGCCTGGACCCGGATGCGGGTCCTGGTGCGGACATTCGGGTGGCCGTTGAGCACTCGGGACACCGTCTGGTGGGAGACGCCGGCCAGCTTGGCGACATCCGTCATCGCCGGCTCGCGGGCGGGCTTGACCAACGTCCATCCTCACTCGGGTGCTATCAGGGCAGTTCAGGCTGCACCCCAACTGTAGCGGCGCCGCTCATCAGAACCGATAAGGGTCCTTACAGCTCAGCACAACCCAGTTGGCCGCAGGTGTTCGGTCAACCGTCAGCACCGTCAACCGAGCCGCCTCGGTGCCCGGGCTATCAAATATTAACGTTAACAGTTGCGCAACGGATCCCCTCGCCGGTCAGTGCGGGTTGGCCAAAACTGGTTGTCCAGTATCGCCGGATATATCAACCTCTATCAGCCCAGTAGAAGGCCTTCGCCAAGCTTTCTGCCGACAAAGAGGTATTGACGATCGTAAAAGTTAGCGCTAACAATTAGCGCACCGCATCGCATACCCGGCGCCTGGAGACTATGTGGCGACCAGCCCCAAGCACGGCGAAGTCTGGTTCCTGACCGGCAGTCAGGGCCTGTACGGCGAGGAGACGCTCCGGCAGGTCGCCGATCAGTCGCAGCGGATCGCGCAGGCGCTGGACGCCGCCGACGGTCTCGGCGTCCAGGTGGTGTGGAAGCCGGTCGTCACCGATGCCGACGCGATTCGCCGGGCCTGCCTGGACGCTAACTCCTGCGACGGCTGTGTCGGCGTGATCACCTGGATGCACACGTTCTCCCCGGCCAAGATGTGGATCGCCGGGCTCAGTGCCCTCGCCAAGCCGATGTTGCACCTGCACACGCAGGCCAATGTCGACCTGCCGTGGGCGAGCATCGACATGGACTTCATGAACCTGAACCAGGCCGCTCACGGCGACCGCGAGTTCGGGTTCATCCAGACCCGGCTGGGCCTGGCCCGTACCACCGTGGCCGGCCATGTCAGCGACCCGGCGGTCACGGCCCGGATCGCTACCTGGGCCCGTGCCGCGGCCGGCCGGACCGAGCTGAGCAACCTGAAGCTGGCCAGGTTCGGCGACAACATGCGCGACGTCGCCGTCACCGAAGGCGACAAGGTCGCCGCCCAGGCGCAGTTCGGCGTCTCGGTGAACACCTACGGGGTCAACGACCTGGTGGCCGCGGTCGATGCGACGCAGGCCAGTCAAGTCGACGAACTGGTCACCGAGTACGAAGACACCTACCGCGTCGCCGACGAGCTGCGTCAAGGCGGCGCCAGGCACGAGTCCCTGCGCTACGCCGCCCAGATCGAGCTGGGGCTGCGCGGTTTCCTGTCGGCTGGCGGCTTCGGCGCGTTCACCACGAACTTCGAAGATCTCGGTGGCCTGCGTCAGCTTCCGGGTCTCGCCGTGCAGCGGCTGATGGCCGACGGCTACGGCTTCGGCGGCGAGGGCGACTGGAAGACGGCGGTGCTCCTGCGCACCGTGAAGGCGATGTCCGCCGGCCTGCCAGCCGGGACCTCGTTCATGGAGGACTACACCTACCATCTCGAGCCCGGGCAGGAACTTATCCTCGGCGCTCACATGCTTGAGGTCTGCCCCTCGATCGCGGCGGGGACGCCGTCATGCGAAATCCACCCGCTCGGTATCGGCGGCCGGGACGACCCGGTTCGGCTGGTCTTCGATGCCGCGCCTGGCCCGGCCGTCGTCGTCGGCCTGGCCGACCTGGGGGACCGGTTCAGGCTCATAGCCAACGAGATCGACGTGGTACCGCCGCCGGAGCCGCTGCCGCGGCTGCCGGTCGCCCGCGCGGTCTGGCGGCCAAGGCCGGACTGGCGCACCTCCACGGAGGCGTGGCTCACGGCCGGCGGTCCGCATCACACCGTTCTGTCGGCGGCGGTGGGCACCGATGCCCTCTCGCTGCTCGCGGACATGCTCGGCGTCGAATTGCTGATCATCGACGCCGACACCACAATCCGCCAGTTCCGCGACGGACTCCGCTGGAACCAGGCGTATTACCGGCTTGCTCAAGGGTTCTGATCACCCCTGCACATCAGAAAGGCGCACCAAACCCACCCGCAAGAAAGGCACAGCAATGATCCGTAAGAAGTCCCGCTCCATCGCGGCCGTTTCGGCGGTCGCACTATTGACGCTGCTTGCGGCCTGCTCCAAGAGCCCGTCCGGATCCAGCAGCTCCTCCAAGCCCGCTGGCTCCAAGTCCAGCAGCGCGGCGCCTTCGCCGAGTTCGGTCGCACTGACTGGCACCATCGCGTTTAACCAGTCCAACCTCGCCAAGCTGGATGCCGCTCTCAAGGCCGCGATGAAGGGCAAGAGCCTTTCGGCCGTCAATATCGCAATGGTGGTGAACGTCGCCGCCGACTACTGGAAGGCTGGTCAGGTCGGTTTCCAGAAGGGCTGCGCTGCCCTGGGCCTTGCCAGCAGCAAGTGCACCTTCTTCGCGCCGCCGGACGGCAAGCTGAGCGAGCAGGACTCCGAACTGGAGACGTTGCGTTCGCAGGGCATTACCGGCTACTCGATCTCCGCGATCGACCCGGCCGCGGCCAAGGGCGCGATCGCCTCCGACGTGAAGAACGGACTCTTCGTCCTCGCGATCGACTCGCCGCTGCCCGGAACCGCGGCTTCGTCGCTCTACCTTGGCACCCCCAACGAAGTCGCCGGTTTCACCGCTGGTACCGCGATGAAGTCAGTGCTCGGCGGCACCGGGCAGGTTGCGATTCTGGTCGGCTCGCTGACCGCGGCCAACGCCACTCAGCGCATAGCCGGCTTTACGGCCGCGTTGAAGGGCACGAACATCAAGATTGTGCAGAAGGTCAATGACAACCTGTCGGCCAGCACCGCCACCTCGGACGCCGAGACCATCCTGGCGAACAACCCGGGCGTCAACGGCCTCTACGGCGTGTACTCCTACGACGGCCCCGCGCTGGCTCAGGCGGTCAAGTCGGCCGGAAAGACCAGTTCCGTCCACATCATCTCCGACGACTCCGACGCGCAGACCCTCGGGTTCATCCAGTCGGGCGTCATCTCCGGCACCGTCGTGCAGATGCCGTACGAGCAGGGCTACACCGGCGCGTTCATCCTCGCGGCGGAGAAGGTGATCGGCAAGGCCGCCACCGCGGCGATCGTCAAGCCCTACCTGTCATCTGACGGCTCCACCCTCAGCTCCGGAGTCGGCCTCGTTACCCAGTCCGACCTCACCGACTACAACTCCCTGCTGAGTTCGCTCGGAATCGGCTGACGAATGTCAGTTCCGCAGGACGCCCTCAGCCGCGCGGTCACCGCGCGGCTGCGGGGCGTGCACAAGTCCTACGGCCCGGTGAAGGTCCTCGACCTGCCGGAGCTGGACCTGAACGCGGGTCAGGTGATTGGCGTCGTCGGAGAGAATGGTGCCGGCAAATCGACGCTGATGGGGATGCTTGCGGGATCGGTCCTGCCGGACGGCGGCGAGATCGAGATCGACGGGCAGCGGCTGGCGCTCGGATCAACGGCGGCCGCTGCCCAGCTCGGCGTGGCGATGGTCTCGCAGGAATTCCCGCTGGTCGGCCAGCTTTCTGTGACCGAGAACCTGCTCCTAGGCCGCCGCCCCCGCAACTCATCGCGGCGATTTCTGGTCGACCGCGCGGCCCAGCGGGCCGAAGCGCAGGCCATGCTGGCGGAGATCGGCCTGGGGACAGGCTCGATCAGCGTCCAGCGCGAAGTCCGAACCCTGCCGGTCCCCGCCCGGCAGATGATCGAGATCGCCAAGGCCTGGGGCCGTGAGCCCAAGCTGCTGATCCTCGACGAGCCGACCTCCTCGCTCGGCCCGGTCGAAGCTGAGCTGGTCATGAACCTGGCGCGGCAGCTGGCCACCCAAGGCGGCACGGTCCTGTTCATCGGTCACCGCCTTGATGAAGTACTCGCGGTGAGCGACCGGATCCTGGTGCTGCGCAACGGTCGCCTGGTGGCTGACCTCAAGCCAGCGGAGGCGTCCGAGGAGCGGCTGATCAGGGAGATGGTCGGCGGCGAGATTACCCATAGCAAGCCGACCGCGCCGCCATCGGACAGCCCGGTGATCCTGCGGGTGCAGGGCCTGACCGCCGATGGCCTCGGCCCGGTGGACCTCGAGATCAGGGTCGGAGAGATCGTCGGCGTCGCTGGCCTGATGGGTTCGGGCCGCAGCCGGCTGATCCACACCATCGCGGGAGCTCAGCCGGCCACCGGCGGCACGATGTGGCTGAACGGCAAGCTCTACGCACCCAAGAGCCCCGGCGAGGGTGCCGCCGCCGGGATCGCGCTGATCCCCGAAGACCGCAAGGAACAGTCGCTAGTCCCGTTCGCGCCGATCCGGTCCAACGTGACCGTGTCGGTCCTGCGCCGCATCAGCCGAGGCTTGGTGCTCGGCCCGCGGCGGCAGCGCGATGAGGCCGTGAAGATCGCATCGAATGTCAGGGTCCGGATGCAGTCGGTTGACCAGCCGATCAGCTCGCTGTCCGGCGGCAATCAGCAGCGGGCCGTCTTCGGCCGGGCATTCGCCTCTGACCCCGTGCTGCTTCTGCTCGACGAACCGACGCGCGGCGTCGACGTAGGCGCGAAGGCGGAGATCTACGAGCTGATCGACCGGGCCGCCGAGGGCGGCATGGCCGTGCTGGTCGCCTCATCAGAGCTAGAGGAATTGCTGCTGATCTGCCACCGGATCGCCGTTATGAGCCGCGGGCGGACGGTGGAGGTCATGGACCACGACGATGCGACCAAGGAACGGATCATGACCGCGGCCGCGAGTATGGCCGGCAACTCCACGATCAAGAACGGAGCCTCAGCATGAGCGCGTCGGGTACGCTCGCGCCGCCGGATCTCCCGGCCATCCCGAGCCAGCAGCGCAACGCCGTCGTCCGTCTGCTGCGCAAGCTGGCTGAGTCACCAGAAGCGGGCGTGATCATCGCTTGCGTGGTGGTCTTCGTCATTATCGCGATCAACTCGCCGACCTATGCCAGCGTCGGCAACCTGCAGGTCATGGGCCGGGACCTGGCCCAGGTCGGAATCCTCGCCGTCGGCGAGTCCCTGGTGATCCTGACCGGCGGCATCGACCTGTCGGTCGGCGCGCTGGCGGGCCTGGCCGGGATCTTCGCCGCGTTCTTCAACGTCAACGAGGGTCTGCCTGGCTGGCTGTCGATCATCATCACCATCGCGATCTGCGCGGCGGTCGGCTTCTGGCACGGCACGATGGTGACCAGGCTGAAGGTGCCGCCATTCGTGATCACGCTGGTGACGTTCACCGTGGCGCAAGGCCTCGCGCTCGCGATCACCAGCGGCCTGCCGATCAACGGCATCGATCCGATCTTCAGCGACCTGAGCTCGTTCTATATCCAGGAAGTGCCGGTGCCGGCCCTGTTCTTCGTCGGTGCCGTGCTGGTCGCCTGGTTCGTCATGGAACGGACCTATGTCGGCCGCCAGATCTACGCGGTTGGCGGCAACAAGGAGGCGGCTCGGCTAGCCGGCATCCCGGTCGCTCGCCGGATCACCTCCGCCTACGTCGCCAGTTCCGTCCTGGCCGCCGTCGTCGGCGTCCTGGAGATCGGCCGGCTGAACGTCGCCGACCCGTCGGTCGGGCCCGGCTGGGAACTGATCGCGATCGCCGCCGCCGTCGTCGGCGGTGCCTCTCTCTTCGGCGGAGAGGGCCGGATCGTCGGCGTCGCCGCCGGCGCCATCTTGCTGGAAATCATCGCTAACGGCCTGCTCGCGCTGCATGTCAGCCCGTACTACCAGCAGGTCGTCCAAGGCAGCGTGCTCGGTGTGGCCATCCTGCTTGACCGAGTGCGCGCCAGCTACTTCGGCCGGGATCGGAGGTAGCTGGCAAGGGAAGCCCCGCCGGCGACGCCACCTCTCGCCGGCGGGGCATTCCACCAAACTGTCTTAGACCGCAGGCGCTGGCGACTGGCTTTGAGAAGGTTAGCCGCGGCCCCGCAAATCTTTCTAAATGATATTGGGATAAAAATTGCGCGGCTTCAGGCCTGCTTTTCCTGAGGCTGATCCGATTCAGGCGTCTGCCTGGTCGTACTGGATCGGCTTGCCGTGACGGCTGGCGTAAGCGACAGCCGGAAGGCCTCTTAGGCCACATCAATCACGCGAATGCGAGCTAGCCACGCTGGCACCAGACTGGCCCGCCATGACTCAAGGTGATTGCGGGTTTCTGGACCCGGGCATGGGTCTGAGTGCGCTGGCCGGCTGATTTAGGCGAAGAGTTTGCCGCGTGGTCGCCGGCAAGTCTTCGCGATCATGAGTGTCGGTCCTATTTATGCCGAATTTCGGCGAAGAGTTGTCGTTCCGCGAAGAGTTTGCCGCGCGTTCCAGCGATTTTCTGCGGCAAACTCTTCGGCAAACCGCTGCCCCTACCTGATTGGGCGCCGTGGTGCCAGGTAGACAGCGATCTGCTTGGTCAGGTCCGTGCTGTAGTTGGTGTTCGGGTCGCTACGCGGACCCAAGGTGGTGGTCACCGCGATCGAAATGTGCCGAGCCGGCAGGTATGCCATCACCGCGTTGTAGCCCGAGAACAGCGGGTTCTGCAGCAGCCATCCGTTGCTGATGAAGATCCCCATGCCGTAGTAGACGCCGGGCGCAACGTGCGAGATGTGCGAGATCTGCTGGCGGTAGGAACGCTTGGTCAGCAGGGCTCCGGTACCGATGCCGACCGCCGAGCGGATCAGGTCACCGATATCCGAGGTCATGATTTCCCCGGTGCCGGCCGTCCAGGACGGATTCCAATACGTCGATTCCTGATAGACACCTTGCGCCGTGATAAATGCGTGCAGCACCGGTGCGGGAATTTGCGGGGTGCTTGAGATATTCGTGCCGGTCAGCCCTAGCGGTGTGAAGATTTGCTGTCGCATGAGCCGGGCCAGCGGCATCCCGGTGATCTTCGTCAGCGCCTCGCCGAGCAGCACGAAGTTGGTGTGGGCGTACCTGAACTTGCCCGTCGTCCCGAACAGCTTCGGATTGGTGCCGATCGCCACCAGTTCTCGCTGGGTCCAGTGCCGGAACGGGTGCGCGTTCAGCACCTTGAGGAACGACGGCTGGGCGACGAAGTCGGCGTAGCCGGACCGCGTCTCGATCAGGTCGGCCAGCGTGATCTGGGAGGCGTGGGGGAGCTTGGGGAAGAAGCGGGAGAGCCGCTCGGACAGGCTCAGCCGGCCTTCGTCCCTGAGCTTGAGCAGCAGCGTGCTGAGGTAAGCGAACGCGACCGAACCGACTCTGAAGTGCATCTTCGTGGTGGCGGGTATCCCGGTCATGGTCGTGCCCAGCGCCCGGGTGATGAGGACGCGGCGTCCCTCCCGGACGCTCACGATCACCGAGTGGAGGTCGTTCTTGGTCAGTTCGGCCCGAGCCAGCGCCAGGATCTTCCGCCCGGCCTGCCCGGCCTGCCCGCCCCGCCCGGCCTGCCCGCCCCGCCCGGCCTGCCCGGCCTGCCCGGCCCGGCCGCCGCTGCCCGTCTCCGCGTCGTGGCCCGCTGCCCAGTTGCTACCCGTCGCCCGGCCATGGTGTGCGGCTCGGTCATGGCGCGCCGCGCGGACGTGGCCGGCCGCGCCACTGCTTCCAGTCGACCCGCCGTTGCCGCCAGGGGCAACCTGAGACACCGCCGGCTGCGCCGCGAGCAACGCAACTGGGATGACGACAACGGCGGCCGCGATCGCCACCTTATTCATGACATTCATTGATGATCTCCCAATGGCTGCCAAATACCAACCCGGCGACTATCGCAAATACCCGAGCCGCCGGGCGATTCTATAAATGCCCTGCTCATCCCGGGTCGCGGCGCGCCCGGATTCGATTAGCTAAATGTCGGCCTGGATCTGGCGCAGAGAGGTTAAGAAACTAGATAATCGGTCATACCAACCCGATGCCCGCCGCTGGAGGAATAGTGACTGCCCCGGTCCTAGTTCCGTCTCTCCCGTCCGGTAGTCCGGCTCCCGTCGGCGCCGACGCCCCGATCATGGGCGTGCTGGCCTCGATGCGAGCGATGCGCCGGCTCAAGCCGGACCCGGTCCCGAGGGAAGTGCTTGAGCAGCTCATCGCCGCCGCCACCTGGGGCCCGACCGCCGGCGACGGCCAGCTCTACAGCTACGTCGTGGTCACCGACCGAGCCCAGATGGCCCGCCTCGGCACGCTCTGGCGCGAGGTGAAGACCAAGTACCTGACCATCGTCGACCGGATGGACCCGCAGGCCGCCACCATGCCCGCTGCCGCTGCCGCCCTGGCCGCGATCGACTACCAGGCCGAGCACTTCGATGAGACCCCGGCCCTGATCGCGGTCTGCTACTCGAGCCAGCCGGTGCCCCGTAACGTCCGGGTGATCGCCAGCCTGATCCGCGACCTCGGTCTCGGCTTCATGCTCAACGCCGCCAAGAAGCGAAACATGTTGCTGGCCCAGGCAAGCAGCTGCTATCCGGGCGCCCAGAACCTGCTGCTCGCCGCCCGGGCCCTCGGCCTGGCCGCCAACCTGACGGTCTGGCACATGTTCGAAGAGAAGAAGTTCAAGCAGGCACTGGGTGTCCCGAACGACGTAACCGTCTACGCCCTGATCCCAGTCGGCTGGCCGGCCGGCAACTTCGGCCCGGTCCGCCGCCGCCCGGTAAGCGAGGTCCTGCACTGGGACCGCTGGTAACCGAGCAAAGGCTGAGGGTCGCCTGGTCTGTCAAGCGGAAAACTTCGCGATGTTAGCCCCCGGGGGCCTCGCCAGTCACGGGCGGCCGTGTTCATGACTACCTGGATTCCGGGTGAATGCGCATATTCATCTGGGATCCAGGGTGTGAATGCGCATATTCATCCGGCTGCCCGGCCCCGCTACCGCGCGGTAAACGGACGACGCGCCCGCGACTTAATAGCCCGCGCGCACTTATCACGGTTTTTCGACCACGAGATCGGGATCAACCGGACATACTTTGTCGATTATCCGTGATAAGTTGACGCGAGCCGTGATAAGTGGCCGATCTTGACGCCCTGGTGGCCGGGACATCGCCCGAGAGCGCTGAGATTGCGCACTAGCTTGATCAAATCGGCTCGCCGCTCCCGCTGAGGTCTGAGGTCTGAGGGCTGAGGTCGTTTCGTATGCCTGAATACAGCCTGCGCGGATAATAGAGGCATGATCCCTAATGGCTTGCCATCTGGCCTGCGCTGCAGGGCTGCCCGCAAAGTCGTTTGCGCAGGTACGGTGCTATCTGGCTTCGGGGCGTGCCTGCTGCGGTGATCTGGGGTCGGGTCTGGGGGCCGCTCGTTTCGGTTACCGTCTGTAGCGGCCGGGCGAGGTAGCCCTGGGCGCCGTGGGGCGCCTGGCCCGGGCGATTGGTGACTGCGCGTGACGGTGGGCTGCTGCGTGTGATGCGCGTGTCGCTGAGGTGCGCGTGTCGCTGAGGTGCGGGCAGCGGGGACCCGGCTAGGACAAGGGATTGCTGAAGTCTCTTTCCCTGCCGGGAGGCCCCGTTGCCGGTCCAGTCTCGCATGCCCGCGCCCGCTGCTGCCGATGAAGCCCTGGGCGTGCTGGCCTGCCGTGCCGCGTCGCTGCGGGCGGCGTCCGGCGGGAACTTGCTGGAGTGCTTCGCGGCGGTGCCCGATCCCCGGGACCCGCGCGGGGTCCGGCATTCGCTGCCCTGCGTGCTGGCGCTGTGCACGGCGGCGGTGCTGTGCGGGAGCACCGGGATGGAGGATGTGACCGCGTGGGTTCGCGCCGCGCCGCAGGAGGTGCTGGCCGCGGCCGGGGCCAGGCGGAACGCGCTGGGGATGCGGGTCGCGCCGCACCCGGAGACCGTGGGGCGGATCTTCGCCGCGCTGGGCGCGCAGATGCTGGCGGACTGCGCCGGGGCGTACCTGGCCTGCCGCGCGAACCCCGGCATTGTGACGTGTGCCCTGGCCGGGCCGGGATGGCTGCCGGCCGTCGCGGTGGACGGCAAGGCGGTCCGCGGCGCGGCCGGGCCGGACGGCCTGATCCCGTACCTGCTGGCCGCCGCCGACTGCGGCACCGGCGCCGTGCTGGCCGAAAGGCTGATCGGGCCGAAGACGAATGAGGTCCCGGAGTTCGCGCCGCTGCTGCGCGGGCTGAACGGGTACCGCTGCCTGGCCGGGCACGTCATCACCGCCGACGCCGGCCATACCGTCCGTGCCCACGCGAAGCTCATCTGCGAAGAATTCGGCGCGCACTACGTCTTTACCGTCAAGCAGAACACCCCGGCGCTATGGGATGACATCGATGCCCTGGACTGGGCCGCCGTCCCCGTCCAGCACGTGACAGAAGAAAAAGGGCACGGGCGCAGCGAGCGCCGCACCATCCAGGTCATGACCGCCCCCGCG
>DASYAT010000222.1:0-9320 GCA_036501205.1 Streptosporangiaceae bacterium
CGGCACGGCATGCTGCGCACGTACTTCACCGACGACGGCCTGCAGGTCACCGAGCCCGCGGTCGATGTCGCGATCGGCCGGCTCGACCTGCGGGACCTCAGCGAGCCCGAGCAGCAAGCCAAGCTCGCCGAACTCCGTGAACAGCGCTCGCACCGGCTGCTTCCGATCGACCGGGCGCCGATGCTCGCCGTCGACGTCACGCTGCTATCGGACGAGCTGATGCGGCTGCACATCGGTCACGACGGCCTGGTGATGGACGGCATCAGCATGTTCATGTTCTTCATCGACTGGCACCAGGCCTACGTCGATGGAATAGCGCCGGCTCGAGATGACGTCCCGTTCGCCGACTACATCGCTGCGCTTGATGCCTCGGTCGGCCAAGCGCCGTACCGGCGATCTCGTGACTACTGGCTGGACCGGCTCGATGACCTGCCTCCGCATCCGGACCTGCCGCTGGCCGCGAACCCGGCCAGCATCATGCAGCCGCGATTCACCCAGCACGAGGCCAGGCTCGGCGCCGGAAGCTGGTCCAAGCTCAAGGCCAGGGCCGCCGCCGCCGGGCTGACCCCCACCGTGGTGCTGCTCGCCGCTTACGCCGAGACGCTGGCTCGATGGGGCGCTGGCAACCGGTTCACTCTCACCACGACGGTCGCCAACCGGCCGCCGATCCATCCGAACATCGCCGGCGCGATCGGCAACTTCTCCCAGACGCTGCTGGTCGAGATCGGGATCGACCGCAGCCAGACGTTCATCGAGCGGGCTCAGTCGCTGCAGACCAGACTCCGCCGCGACCTCGATCACCGGCACTTCTCAGGTATTGAGGTACTTCGGGAGCTCGCACGTCGCGACGGCGATGCAGACCCCCGCATGCCTTTCACCTTCAATTCAACAATCGGCTACGTGATGCAGGACGTAGACGGCTCAGCCGTTGATCTCTTTGGTCCTGAGATTTACACGTCCAGTCAGACACCTCAGGTCTGGCTGAACGCGTTCGCGTTCGAATATCACGGTGGCGTCGTGATCCAGGCCGACGCCGTGGACGGGCTGTTCCCGGCCGGGCTGATCGCCGCGATGATAGGCGGCTACCAGCGGCTGCTGGACCAGCTCTGCGAACCGGAAGCGTGGTCGGCGAAGACGTTCGACTTGTTGCCGGCTGATCAATGTCAGCGGCGGCTGGCGGCCAACGACACGGCGCGGCCGCGGGACGACTCCCTGGTGTACCAGGCGTTCCTGGCCCGGGCGGCGCAGTCTCCCGACGCGCCGGCCGTGCTTTCTCTGTCCGGGCAGCTGACGTACGGCGAACTGGCCGCCCGGGCGACCGGTGCCGCTGCCTGGCTGCGGGCCGGTCACGTCGGCCGGAACGAGCTGGTCGGGCTGATCGTGCGACGCGGCCCCGAGCAGGTCGTCGGCATCCTGGCCGCTGTCCTGGCGGGCGCGGCCTACCTCCCCGTGGACGCCGGTCTCCCGCCGGAGCGAATCCGCTACATGCTGGCGGACGGCCGGGTCCGGCGGGTGCTGTCGAACGTTGGCTGGCAGCCAGAACCCGGCTCGCCGATCGAGTCCCTGGAACTCGACGCCGTCGGTGCGTCCGGCTGGGAGCCGGTGCCCGATGCGAGCGCCGACGACCTCGCCTACGTGCTGTACACATCCGGCACGACTGGCGAGCCCAAGGGCGTGATGATCAGCCACCGCAGCGTGGTCAACGTGGTCAAGGACTGCAACCAGCGGTTCCTGGTCGGTCCCGCCGACCGGTTCATCGGGGTGAGCGCGTTCAACTTCGACCTGTCCGTCTACGACGTGTTCGGTGCGCTGTCGGCCGGGGCCGCGATCGTGCTGCCGGACGCCGACCGTGCCGCCGACCCGGCCCACTGGCTGGAACTGTGCGACCGGTTCGGCGTGACGATCTGGAACTCGGTCCCGGCGATCGCCGGACTGATGGCCGAGCAGGCCGCGGTCGGCGTCGCCGGAGCCCAGGAAAGCACAGCGGGCGATCCGAAGCTGGCGTCGCTGCGGCTGGTCATGATGAGCGGCGACCGGATCCCGCCCGCGCTGCCGGCCGCGCTCTGGCGGGTCAAGCCCGGCTTGCGGCTGATGTCGCTCGGCGGCCCGACCGAGACCACGATCTGGAACATCTCGCATCCGATCGCGTCTGCCCATTCCGAGCTGGAGCCGGTCCCCTACGGCCGTCCGAACGCCAGCAACCGCGCCTACATCACCGATCTTGACGGCCTGGACTGCCCCGATTGGGTAACCGGCGAGATCTGCGCGGCCGGGGCCGGCCTGGCCAGGGGCTACTGGGGAGACGAGGCCAGGACGGCCGAGCGGTTCTGGTTCGACGAGGCGCGGCGCGAACGCCTGTACCGCACCGGTGACCTGGGCCGGTATCTGCCGGACGGGACCATCGACATCGCCGGACGCAGCGACTTCCAGATCAAGGTCAACGGCTACCGGATCGAGGCCGGTGAGGTCGAGACCAGGCTGGCGTCGATCGAGGCGGTGAAGCAGGCGGCCGTGGTCCGCCAGGCCGGGGCGCGCGGGGACCGGCTGGTCGCGCATCTCGTCCCGGCCGGTGACGTCCGGCCCAGCGATGAGGAGATCCGGGTCGCGTTGCGCGAGCACCTGCCGGACTACATGACGCCGTCGAGCGTGTTCTGGCACGATCACCTGCCGCTTACCCGCAACGGCAAGGTCGACCGGGGCAAGCTCACCGGCCTGACGCCGGCCGCCGAACGGGCCGGTCAGCCGCCGCCTGTCCTGGGCCGGCCCGGCGAGCACTCCGAGCTGGAGTCGCGCCTGATCGAACTCTGGGCGTCCGTACTCCGGGTCCCGGCCTCCTCGATCGCGGCGGACAGCGACTTCTACGACCTGGGCGGCGACTCGCTGGCCGGAGCCCGGATCTTCACCGGCATCCGCAAGCGTTTCGGCGTCAGCATCACGCTGGACCGGCTGTACGACCTCCGCCACCCGTACGCGATGGCCGCCGCCCTAGCCGAGGCCGGTGCCGCGACATGAGCGACTCCGTGATCAACCGGATCGTGGCCAACCCTCCGCAGGCCGGTCACCAGCTCACGCTGGCTACTTTGGGCGGCGTCTCCTCGCTGCCGCTCACCGAGGTCTACGACCAGGCGGGCCGACTCGCTGGAGCCCTGTCGGCGGCTTTCGGCCTGCGCCGAGGCGACCGAATAGGCATCCTTTCCGCAAACCGCCTCGAATGGGTCCTGCTCGACCTGGCCGCCCTTCGGCTAGGCGCCATCACGGCCGGCTTCGAGCCAGCCAAGTTCGATCCGAGCCCAGACCTGCTGTCCGCTTACGACCTAAAAGTCCTGTTCGCCGACCGCGACGCGGCCCCGGGCGCCGACGGCGAAGATCGTGGGGGGCACTCTGCTGTCGCTATAGCAGCAGCAAAGTGCCCCCCACATAGCCCGGGCATCCGCCCAGTGAGCGAAATCCGCGAGCTGATCGCCAGTGTCGAGCCGGATTTCGAGTTGCCCGGGATCGAGTACGGGCCCCGCGACATCACCACGATCAAGTTCACGTCCGGGAGCACCGGTCAGCCTAAGGGCCTGGCCGCCACCGTCGGCAGCATCGACAGCTCGATCAGCGCCGTCCAGCAACTGTTCAACCACACCGACGGCGACAACGTCTTCTGCTTCCTGCCGCTGTCGCTACTCCAGCAGCGCTACTGGCTGTACTCAGCGCTGGCGTTCGGCCACGACCTCACGGTCAGCACCTACGAGGCCGCGTTCGCGATGATGAGGCGGGTCGAGCCGACCGTGGTCATGGGCGTCCCCGGCTTCTTCGAGTCGGCGAAGAAGCACATCGAGTCCAGGACCGCCGACGCCGCGACCGCCGCCCGACAGCTCTTCGGCACCAAGATCAGGTACCTCTGGACCGGCTCCGCCCCGGCCCGGCCGTCGATGCTGCGCTTCTTCACCGACCTCGGCCTGCCCATCTTCGAGGGTTACGGCCTGAACGAGACCTGCATCGTCGCCAAGAACCATCCCGGCGCGCACCGCGAAGGCAGCGTCGGCCAGGTGCTCCCGGGCAAGAAGGTCCTGCTCGACGCCGACGGTGTGGTCAGCATCCACGCCGACTTCCCGGTCAACTGGCGCTACGAGTACGCCGAGCCGGGCGACTCCGAGCGGGTGTTCGCACCGGACGGGACCGTCCGTACCGGCGACCTCGGATACGTAGACGACGACGGATTCCTGTTTATCAGGGGTCGGGCCGACGACGTGATCGTGCTCGACAACGGCAAGAAGGTCATCGTCCGCCCGCTTGAGGAGTTCCTGAAGGCCAGCCCGGCGATCGGCGACGCGGTGATCTTCTGCCCCGGCCAGACCCACCTGGTCGCCGTCGTCTCCCCCGCCACGGACCCGCCGGACCGGGCCGCGATCACCGATCGGCTCGCCCAGTGCAACGCCGTGTCCGCCAGGGACGAGCAGCTCGCCGGGCTCGTCATCGCCCAAGAACGATTCAGCATCGACAATGGCTTGCTGACCTCCCAGTTCAAACCACGTCGGCAGGAGATCTTGCGGTCTTACCGGGACCAGGTCAATGGCAGAGTAAGCGACCGCCAGAATGGGATTCACAATGGCGTCTGACCAAATCGCGCAGCCGGCCGCCCGAGCTGCCCCCAAGCCCGCTGGCGTCCTGTCGAACCGCGACTTCGCCAAGCTGTTCGCCGGCGAGACGATCTCCCAGATCGGCAGCCAGATCACTCAGTTCACCGTGCCGCTGGTCGCGATCATCACGCTGAACGCGTCGGCCTTCCAGGTCGGCGTGCTCAACGCGCTGAAGTTCGTGCCGGTGCTGGTGATCGCGATCTTCGCCGGCGTCTGGCTCGACCGCCGCCGTCGCCGCCCGATCATGATCGGCTGCGCCCTCGGCAGCACGGCGCTGATCGGCCTCGTCCCGATCTCCTCCGAGTTCGGCTTCCTGTCCATCGGCCTGCTCTACGTGGTGATCGCGCTGGCCGGCTCGCTCACCGTCATCTTCGATGTCGGCGCGCTGTCCTACGTGCCGTTCCTGGTCGACCGTGAGCACCTGACCGAGAGCAACAGCAAGCTCCAGGCCAGCATCTCGTTCGCTGGAATCGCCGGGCCAGGCTTCGCTGGCGTGATCGTCGGCCTGCTCACCGCGCCGATCGCGCTGTCCGTCGACGCCGTTTCCTACCTGTTCTCGGCCGGCGGCCTGCTGGCCATCACCAAGCGCGAACCAGCCCCTGACCTGTCCGGCGACCGGCCCTCGATCCGGCAGTCCCTGGCCGAAGGCTTCCGCGCCGTCTACGGCATCAAGCTGCTGCGGATCCTGCTCGGCCAGTCCGCGACGCTCAACGTCGGGTTCGGCATGGTGTCCACGATCTTCACGCTCTACGCCGTCCGGGTGCTGCACTTCAGCCCGGACAAGCTCGGCCTCGCGATCGGCTCGCTGGCGGCCGGCGCGCTGTGCGGATCGCTGCTGGCCGGCCGGGTCGAGCGCCTGATCGGGCTGCCCAGCACCCTGACCCTGGCCATCATCGGCGTCTGCGCCTCGCCATTGCTGCTGCTCATCCCCCGCGACGCCGGCGCGGTATCGATCGCCCTGTCGATGGCGGCCTGGTACGGGCACGGCTTCGGAATCGGCATGTGGAACGTGAACACCATCACCCTGCGCCAGGTGCTTACCCCGATGAACGTGCTCGGCCGGATGAACGCGACCTACCGGATGGTGCTGTTCGGCGCGCTGCCGGTCGGCGCCCTGCTCGCCGGGTTGCTCGGCGGCACGGTCGGGTACTGGCACGCGATCTTGATCTCGACGATCGCGCTCACCACTCCGATGCTCTGGCTAGCGTTCTCCCCCGTCTTCCGGCTCAAGGAAATGCCACTCGGCCCTAACCAGAATGGACCGACCGCATGACCAGCAACCAGTCAGTAACCAGCAATCAGCAGCAGTTGTGGTTCATCGACGAGTTCCATCACGGCTTGCCCGCCCACAACCTGGCCTACCAGATCACTGTGAACGGCCCGCTCGACCTGGCCGCGTTCCGCCGCGCGCTCGACCGCCTGACCGCCAGGCACGCCGTGCTGCGCACCCGGTTCCCGGCCGGACCAGACGGCCGCCCCACCGCGGTCATCGACCCGCCCGGGCCGCTCAAGTGCGAGCTCGTCGACTTCGGCGGCCTGAGCCAACCCGCCGCGACCCAGAAGCTAGCCCAGCTAGCGAGCACAGAATCGGCCCGGCCGTTCCAGCTTGCCTCCCAATGGCCGGTCCGGCTCAGCATGGTCCACTTCAGCCGCCGCCAGCACGTCATCCTGCTCGTCGCCCACCAGCTTGCCTTCGACGACGCCTCGCTCGGCGTGCTGCTGCGTGACCTGACCACGCTCTACGAGGCCGAAGCCGCCGCCGATGCCGCCGGCCGAAACGCGGCTGACCTGCCGAAGCTAACGGTCACGTTCCCTGACTACGCGCAAGCCGAGCCCGACCGGCTGGACGGCCCGGCCCGGCTTGACTACTGGACGGGCACGCTGGCCGGCTTCAGCGTTTCCCGCTTCCCGACCGACCGCCCGCGGCCGCTGCTGGCCAGTCACGACGGCGCCGTCGAGCCGGCCACGATTCCGGTCGACGTCCTCGACGGTCTTCGTCAGCTCGCCGACGAGGCGGACACCACGCTGCTGGCCGTGCTGCTCGCAGCCGTCCAGGCGCTGCTGTATCGCTACACCGGCCAGACCGACCTGGTGGTCGGCACCGCAGTGCCGAACCGGGACCGGCCCGGGCTCGCGGCCCTGATCGGGTTCTGTGAGAACACGCTCCCCATCCGCTCCGACGTCACCGACAACCCGCCGTTCACCGAGCTGATCGCCAGGGTCACCTCCGCGCTCGACGGCGCGAGAGCGCACCAGGACGTGCCGTTCGCCCGGATCGTCGACGCGCTGAACGTCGAACGCGACACCGGCCGGTTCCCGGTGTTCCAGACCTGGCTGCGCTGCCGCGAACCCGACGAGCACCTGACCGCCGGTGGCGTCACCTTCCAGCCCGAGCCGGTCCCGGTCCCGGCGAGCCGCTACGACCTCGGCCTGGACGCGACCCCCGGTCCCGACGGTCTCCAGATCGCCGCCACCTATCCCCCAGCCCTTTTCGACGCCCAGACGATCTGCCGGCTGCTCGGCCACCTAGAGGTACTGCTGCGGGGCGTGATCATTACCCCGGCCGCCAGGCTGTCCCAGCTCCCGGTCCTCACCGACACCGAGCTGCACCGCGAGCTGATCGAATGGAACGACACGGCAAGTGAGTTCCCGCAGATCTGCATCCACACCGGCTTCGAACGCCGGGCCGCCCGCGCCCCCGACGCGATCGCAGCTGAATACGAGTCGGCGCAGATCAGTTACGGCGAACTCAACCGCCGCGCCGGCCAGATCGCCCGGCTGCTCCGCTCGCGCGGCGTCGGTCCGGAGGTCCTGGTCGGCATCTGCATGCAGACCGGACTGACCCGCCTGGCCGCGCTGCTCGGAGTGTGGAAGGCCGGCGGCGGCTACGTGCCACTCGACTCTGACCTGCCGAAAGACCGGCTCGGCTACCTGATCGCTGACACCGAGATGGCCGTCATCCTTACGGACAACCATTCCGCAGAAAGCTTGCCGCAGGTCTCCGCGCCAATCCTGAGCCTGGTCGACGCCGAGCTTGATCAACAGGATCCGGGCGTCGAGGCTGATGAACTGATCGAGATCCCAACCGCCAGCCCGTCCAACGTCGCCTACGTGATCTATACGTCCGGTTCGACCGGCCAGCCGAAAGGCGTGGTGGTCGAGCACCGGCACGCGATCAACTTCCTGCACGGCATGATCAAGCCCTGGAAGATCACCCCGGCCAGCGCCGTGTTGTCGTTCGCCGCCTACACGTTCGACGTGTCGGTGATGGATATGTTCATGCCGCTGCTGGCCGGCGCGAAGGTCGTGCTCGCCCCGCCGGAGACGTTGCATTCGCCGCCCCGCCTGGCCGCGCTGATCCGCAGTTCCAAGGTCACGTTCGCGTGCCTGCCCCCGGCCGTGCTCAGCCTGCTGACCGGCGAAGAGTTCGGTGACCTCCGCACGCTGCTGTCCGCCGGGGAAGAGCTCACCAGCGAACTGCTCAGCGCCTGGCTCCGCAACGGCGGCGGCACTATGGAGTTCTACAACGGCTACGGCCCGACCGAGGCGGCGATCGGCTCGGTGTACATGAAGCTGGAGCCCGATACCCAGCTCCCGCCGCCGATCGGCCGGCCGAAGCCCAACTATCAGGCCTACATCCTCGACGAGCACCTGAACCCGGTCCCGGTCGGCGTCACCGGCGAGCTCCACATCGGCGGCGCCGGCGTCTCGCGCGGCTATCTCAATCGGCCCGAGCTGACCAAGGAGCGGTTCATCCCCGACCCGTTCCGCCCCGGCGGCCGCTTGTACAAAACCGGTGACCTGGCCCGTCGCCGCCTCGACGGCACGATCGCCTTCGCCGGGCGGATCGACCACCAGGTGAAGATCAACGGCCTGCGAGTCGAACTCGGCGAGATCGAGGCCGCCCTGCTGACCCACCCAGAGGTCGGCCAGGCCGTCGTGGTCGTGACTACCGATCAGAGCGGCGCCAGGCAGCTCACCGGCTACCTGCGCGCCGAACCGGGATCGACCCCGCCGGTGGCCGATCTGCGCGCGCATCTGGCCAGGACGCTGCCTGGCTACATGATCCCGACCTACCTGATCGCACTGGACCAACTGCCGCTCACCGCCAACGGCAAGATCGACAAGGCCGCGCTGCCCGCTCCGGAAACAGTCATCGTCCGGGCCGAGCCGGTCCCGCCCCGCACTCTCCTCGAGACGATGCTGGTCGACCTGTACGCAACCGTCCTGTCCAACGACCGCATCGGCGCGGCCGACAGCTTCTTCGACGCGGGCGGTAACTCACTGCAGGCCTTGCAGCTCATCGCCCAGCTCTACTCGACTCTGGCCGTCGATCTGGACGTCAGTGCCGTGTTCCTCGCCCCGACCGCCCAGCAACTCGCCGACGTGCTCCGCGAAAAGCACGGCTTCGAGGACGCCAGCCTGGACGAGGAAAGCATCGAAGACGTGGAGAAGCTGGCCGCCGGACCGGCCGATCTCTAAGCCAGAAGCGAGTCAAAGCACCGGAGGGAGTCCAGCTCATGCTGACCGACTCGCAGCGGACCGCACTGGCATTGCGACTGCGTAAGAACCGGACGGAGACCGGCTCACCCGCGCCGCCCGCCCTGGAACCGCGCGACCCGGGGCTCAAGGACCTGCCGCTGTCGTTCGGCCAGGAGCAGCTCTGGTTCCTCGACCGCTTCGCCCCCGGCCAGG
>DASYAT010000223.1:0-23305 GCA_036501205.1 Streptosporangiaceae bacterium
CGGGCGGCTTGGCTGCCCGGCACTGTCGTGTTACCGGGAGCCGAGCGCTCTTGCGAGCAACTGCCCGCAAGGTCAACTACCTTTATGCGAAACGCATTGCGCGGGCTCGTTGCGCCAGTTCCCAGAGGCCGGTCCGTAGACGGCGACCTCGGTGCCCCACCGAGGCGGTAGCCCGGGACGGAACGACACCTGCGGGGCACCGAGGCGGCAATAGCAGCACCAGGAAGGCACCGAGGCGGTAGCTACCCCCGACGCAACGACACCAGTGGGGCACCGAGGCTGCGCCGGCCCAATGCCATTTAGGTTATTTCGATCATGCTCGTGACTTGCGGTGCG
The DNA here is from genome assembly GCA_036501205.1 of Streptosporangiaceae bacterium. Lineage (GTDB taxonomy): Bacteria > Actinomycetota > Actinomycetes > Streptosporangiales > Streptosporangiaceae > Chersky-822. Next base: position 337 of record DASYAT010000223.1, read on the forward strand.
CCGCGAGTGCCCGCCGTCCGGTTTGCTCCCGGCGTCCGGCGTGCTCCCGGCGGGCGCCGGCCTGCGGTGGAGAGTTTCCGGAAAGCGCCGGGATAAAACCGGCATGAAGGAGGAGATGAGAGTGCTCTACGCCGAAGGGCTAGCGTCCCACGGCGGCCCTCAGTCATGCGTCGACGTCCCGCGAGGGCGTGGCGAAGCGTTGGCATGGGCACGTGCAGGCCGGGCTATTGAGCCGCGTAATCATCGTTCCGGGGTGCCGACACTGTCGGAAAAGTGGAAGGCAACACCGCTGGCGGCGCTAAGGCGCGAGCTGTCAGGGGGCCCCGCGCGGTCGGAGAACCAGGGCATGTGCGGAACCTTCATGCGCGAGAACCGGGAGATCCCGTGTCTCGCCCGCCTGGCTGGTCACCGGGCGGGCCGTCCAGGGAACGCTGAGGCGGTAATCCTGGGGTGAACGAGCACGGGAAGTCGGACGGTCCCGTAGTACCTGCGAACCCGCCGAACAAGGCCGGGGCTGCGGTCCCGGGTGCGGAGGCGGGGGAGGGAAGGGGACCGGCCAAGGGGAACACGGACGGTGAAACACGCCCCGGACGCAGTGCCGGGCCAGGTGTGTCAAGTGAGCTGGATCGTGTGCGGGAGGCAGCGGTACGGGACAAGGAGGCGCGGTTCACGGCGCTGCTGCACCATGTCACCGTGAGCCGGCTGCGGTGGGCTTACTGGGCGCTGAGCCCGAAGGCCGCGCCGGGGACGGACGGGGTGACGTGGGCGGCCTGGGGGCAGGACCTGGAGGCTAATCTCCGGGACTTGCACGAGCAGGTGCAGCAGGGGCGCTACCGGGCGGTGCCGTCTCGGCGGGTGTACATCCCGAAGGCAGACGGGCGGCTGCGGCCGCTCGGCATCGCCGCGCTGGAAGACAAAGTGGTCCAGCGGGCGGTCGTCGAGGTGCTCAACGCGGTTTACGAGGCGGACTTCCTGGGGTTCTCCTACGGGTTCCGGCCGGGGCGAAAGCCCCACGATGCGCTGGATGCGCTGGCGGTCGGGATCGAGCGGAAGAAAGTGAAGTGGGTGCTGGACGCGGATATCCGCGACTTTTTCGGTCAGCTTGACCGGGGCTGGCTGGAGAAGTTTCTCCGGCACCGGATCGCGGACGAGCGGGTCCTGCGGCTGATCGGCAAGTGGCTGGCCGCGGGGGTCGTGGAGGAGGGGGTCTGGAGCGAGGGTGCGGGCGCACCGCAGGGGGCATCGGCGTCGCCGTTGCTCGCGAACGTGTACTTGCACTACGTGCTGGATCTTTTCGTGGTGTGGTGGCGGCGTCATCATGCTCGCGGCGAGGTGATCATCGTGAGGTTCGCCGACGACTTTATCGTCGGGTTCGAGTACGAGCAGGATGCGCGGCGGTTCCTTGACGTTCTCCGCCCTCGTCTGGCGGAGTTCGGCCTGGAGCTGCACCCGGATAAGACCCGGCTGATCGAGTTCGGGCGGTATGCCGCCGTGAACCGGGCGGCCCGGGGCAAGGGCAAGCCGGAGACGTTCGATTTCCTGGGCTTCACCCATATCTGCGGGGTGACCAGGAACGGGCGGTTCGCGCTGAAGCGCATCACGATCGCCAGGCGGCTGCGGGTCAAGCTGGCCGAGGTTAAGGCCGAGCTGAAGCGCCGGATGCACGACTCGGTTCCTGAGCAGGGCCGCTGGCTGGCCAGCGTGGTGCGCGGGCATCAGGCGTATTACGCCGTGCCCGGCAACGTTCAGGCAGTCGCGGCTTTCCGCAGCCAGGTGACCCGGCACTGGCTCAGGGCGCTGCGGCGCCGCAGCCAGAAGAACCGGACCACCTGGGAACGGATGAGGCGGACCGAAGCCCGATGGCTCCCCAAAGCCCGCGTGATGCATCCCTACCCGAACGTGCGCTTCGACGCCAGAACCCAAGGCAGGAGCCCGGTGCGGTAATCCCGCACGCCGGGATCTGCGCGGGGGGCCGGTCGCAAGACCGGTCCCTACCGCGACCGTGATGGAGCCTTTGCCGCGGAATCCCGCGGTCAACTCTCCACGACACGGAAACTCTCCACGATCAGGACGCGTCAGGCCGGGCTCTTGGCTGGCGCGGCCACGAATTTAGCTTGGGCTGATCTTGGACTGGCCGGATCCGCTGGCGGCGCCGTGGCTGGGGTGGACGCGGCTGGGGTGGACGTGGCTGGGGTGGACGCGGCTGGGGTGGACGCGGCTGGGGTGTGGGCGCGTGCTGGGGTGGGCGCGTGCCGAGTAGCTCGTTTGACATTTGGGATTAGTCTCGTGATACTAATCCCGTGAATCTTACGCGGTTGATGGTGCTGGCGACGCTGGCGCGGCACGGGCCTCGGCACGGGCATGAGATCCGGCGCCTGGCCGAGGTGACCAACGTCGGCGAATGGGGCGGGGTGAGCGTCGGCGCGCTTTACCGGGAATTGCGGACTATGGAGGGCGAGGGCCTGGTCGATCCGGTGCGGACCGAGCAAGTGGGCCGGCGGCCGGCCAGGACCGTTTACGCGATTACCCGTGCGGGCTGGGTCGAGTTCGCCATGCTCAGGGAGCGTGCGGTCAGGTCGGTGCGCTGGGGTCCGGACGAGCTTGGCGTCGCGCTCACCTTCGCTGGTCCTGGTCCTGACCGGGACGAGCTCATCACCTGGCTGAACGCCAGGCGCGAGGCGATGGCCGCCAGCGCGGCCATGCTGGCCGACGAACGCGGCCGGCTGACCGCCAAGGGCTACCTCGACCCGTTCTCGGCCGCGGTGATGTACCGGTCGCAGTTGCACGCCGAGACCGAGGTGCGCTGGCACGACGAGTTCGCCAAGATCCTCGCCGGGCTTCCTGAGCAGGACGTGGAGTGGGCCGAAGTTCCCAGCGGCTCCGACTTCCGCGCCCAGGTCTCGGGCATCGCAAGCACTGCCGACGCGAACGCTGGCACCGCAGGCACTGGCACCGCAGGCACTGGCACCGCGGGCACTGGTGACGCAGGCACCGGCCACCCAGGCACCGGCGCCGCAGGCACTGGCGAAGAACGCGATATAACTTGATCTATCGGTCAAGCTAGTACTTAATGGCAAGAGGCACGCATGAAGACACGAGATGGTGAACAACTATGCCGATAATCGAGGCCAACGGCCTGGCCAGGACCTTTACCAGCCGCAAGCGCAAGGTCGAGGCCGTCCGCGGCGTGGACCTGACCGTCGACAGCGGCGAGATCGTCGGCTTCCTCGGACCGAACGGCGCCGGGAAGACGACCACGCTGCGGATGCTCACCACGCTGCTGCGGCCGACCGCCGGCACGGCCACCGTGGCCGGCTGCGACCTGCTCCGCGACCCGCTCGGGGTACGGCGCCGGATCGGCTACGTCCCGCAGGCGATCGGCATGACCGCCGGCGGCACCGACCCTAATTGCCTGGTCAGCGAGGAGCTAGCAATCCAGGGCCGGGCCTACCGCCTGTCCGCCGCTGAGACCGCCGAACGGGCCGGCCTGCTGACCAGCCAGCTCGACCTGACCGGCCTCGAGCCCAGGCTCTGCAAGACCCTGTCAGGCGGCCAGCGCAGAAGGCTCGACATCGCGCTCGGCCTGATCCACTCACCGTCGGTCATCTTCCTGGACGAACCGACCACCGGGCTCGACCCGCAAGCCCGCAGCAACCTGTGGGAGCACATCTCCGGCCTGCGCTCCGAGCTCGGCACCACGATCTTCCTGACCACGCACTACCTCGAAGAGGCCGACGCGCTCTGCGACCGGGTGCTGGTGATCGACAACGGCAAGATCATCGCCGAAGGCGTGCCGGACGAGCTGAAGCGGCAGATCTCCGGTGACGTGGTGACGCTGTCGGTCACCGGCGACTCCGCGCAGGCTAAGTCGATCCTCGCGGACCACCCCGGCGTGCGCGAGATCAGCCTGGACAACAAGGCGATCAGGATGACCGTCGAGCACGGCGAGGAAGCGCTGCCCGGCATGCTGCGCGCGCTCGACGCCCAGAACATCACGCTGGCCTCGATCCAGCTCGCCCGGCCGACGCTGGACGACGTGTTCCTCACCCTGACCGGCCGGTCACTGCGCGACGACTCGTCCTCAGCGAGCGGCCGCCAGGGACCGGCCGGCGACCAGGACAAGATCGAAGACGAAGAGCTGGCCAGCGCCGGCCACCCGGGACGGAGCTAACAGACCATGACCGCCACAACCACAACCCCAGCCGACTCGGCGCCCCCGCAAACCCCGGAAGCAGCTAAGGCGCCCGCGCGCCAGCAGCCAGCCGCGCTCGGCTTCTTCACCGACACCTGGCTGATCTTCGTCAGGCAGATGAAGCTGTCGCTGCGCAACCCCGCCTGGGTGATCATCGGCCTGATCCAGCCGATCCTGTACCTGGCGTTCTTCGGGCCGTTGCTGTCCAAGATCGCCAAGGGCGGAATACTCGGCGTCCCGGCCAACAACCCCTACAGCTTCTTCGTACCCGGCCTGCTGATCCAGCTCGGGCTGTTCGGTGCGGCGTTCGTCGGGTTCTCGATCATCGCGGACTGGCGGGCCGGCGTCATCGAGCGTTTCCGGGTCACTCCGGTGAGCCGGATGGCGCTGCTGGCTGGCCGGGTGCTCCGCGACGTGCTGACCCTGACCGTCCAGGCGATCGTGCTCGTCCTGGCGGGCCTGGCCTTCGGAATGCGGGCCCCGGTCGGCGGCGTGCTGGTCGGCCTCGGCTTCGTCGCTCTGGTCGCGGTGAGCCTGTCAGCGGTCTCCTACGCCGTCGGCCTGGTGCTCAAGAGCGAAGACGCGCTCGCGCCGCTGCTCAACATGTTCATGGTGCCGCTGATGCTGCTGTCCGGCATCATGCTGCCGATGACGCTCGGCCCGCACTGGCTGCGCGGAATCGCGAAGGCGACGCCGTTCGGCTACATCATCAACGCGATGCGGGACGCGTTCGCCGGTCACTACTTCAACTCGATCATGGTCGAGGGCATCTGCGTCGCGGTGGGCCTCGCGGCGCTCTGCCTGTGGCTAGCCAGCCGCGCGTTCCTCAAGGAGAACGCCTAACGGCGCGGAGGCGACCAGCCCGCGCAGCGTTTCCAGGTCAAGTTCGGCCAGCGAGCCGACGACGTGCAGGCCGGGCCGCTCCTCAATCGGGACCAGGCCTGGCACTGCGATCGTCACGCAGCCAGCCGCCAGCGCTGAGGCGACTCCGTTCGGCGAGTCCTCAAGCGCGACACAGCGCCGCGGATCGACCTTGAGCAACTTGGCGCCGAGCAGGTAAGGCTCGGGATCAGGCTTCGGGTTCACCACGTCGGCCCCGCAGACGATCACGTCGAACCGCACGCCCTGCCGGGCCAGCGCGCTCAGCACGGCATCGGCGATCACCCGTTCAGACGAAGTCACCAGCGCGTAGGGCAACCCGGCCCCGCGCACCGCGCCGATCAGCTCGACCGCCCCGGGCAGCGGCTCGACCTCGCGCGTCTTGAGCAGCTCGGCCATGCCGTCGACCAGCCAGGTGGCCACCTGGTCAGGATCGGCCGGCCGCGCGGCCCGGCTGATCATGTAGGCGACGGACTTGGTGAGCGATCCGCCGACCAGTTCGTGCTGGTCGGCGGGCGTCCACTCGCCAGCGCCGAGCCTGGCCATCACGGATATCTCGACTTCGAACCAGATCGGTTCGGTGTCTACTAGCAGTCCGTCCATGTCGAACAGCACCGCCGCCAGCGCGGGCGGCGAGTCAGCCTGGGCTCGATCTGGCCTGGCGCGGCCGCCCAGACCCCGCGCAAAATTTTCCACCTAAAAAATCCAGGCGGTGCGTTCTGCCGACGTTCGTCCGCAGAACGCACCTGCTGTGTCGGCTAGCACAGCGCCGTCTGCGGGCTGCCGTCCGCGGGCCGCACTGCCGGCCTCTGCCAATCCAGCCGCGTCAGACACTGAAGTACTTGGCTTCAGGGTGATGCGCGATCAGGGCGTCCGTGGACTGCTCGGGCGCGAGCTGGAACTCCTCCGACAGCGTCACCCCGATCCGCTCGGCGTCGAGCAGCCGCATCATCTTCGCCCTGTCCTCGAGGTCAGGGCAGGCCGGGTAGCCGAAGGAGTACCGGCAGCCCTGGTAGCCAACCCGCAGGATCTCATCCAGCTCGTCAGGATCGGCGCCTGAGATGCCCATCGACTGCCTGGTCCGCCCGTGCCAGTACTCCGCCAGCGCCTCAGCGAGTTGTACAGAGAGACCGTGCAGTTCGAGATAATCGCGGTAGGCGTGCTTGGCGAACAATTCGCCGGTGGCGTCGCTGATCGCCGGGCCGATCGTGACCAATTGGAGCGCGACCACGTCCGTCTCGCCCGAGCCCTTGGCCCGGAAGAAGTCGGCCAGGCACAGCCGCCGGTCCCGGCGCTGCCGAGGGAACGTGAACCGCTCCCGCTGCGCACCGTCGTCGTCGAGCACGATCAGGTCGTCACCGTCGCTGACGCAGCGGAAATAGCCGTGCACCACGGCGGCCTGCAGCAGGCCCTCGGTCTGGGCCCGCTCCAGCCACATTCGCAGCCGCGGCCGGCCTTCCGTCTCGACGAGTTCCTCGCGGCTGGCCCCGCCTTCGCCCCGGCCCGGCTTCAGGCCCCACTGCCCGAGGAACAGCGCCCGCTCATCGAGGAAGCTCAGGTAATCGGCCAGTGGTATGCCCTTGACCACGCGAGTGCCGAAGAAGGGCGGCTGCGGCACCGGTACATCTGTTTTTATGTCAGAACGAATTTGCGCGGGTTCTCCGCCTTGGTCGCCAGAGGTGGCATCGGGCTCGGGGCCGGTCGGCCGGGCCGAGGCCCGCACCCGGCGCTCGCGCAGCGCGGGCAGGCTCGCGCCGGGCACCCCGCGCTTGACCGCCATCGCGGCGTCCATCAGCCGGAGCCCCTCGAACGCGTCCCTGGCGTACCTGACCTCGCCGTCGAACAGCTCGGCCAGATCCTGCTCCACGTAGGACCTGGTCAAGGCCGCGCCTCCGAGCAGCACCGGCCACTTGTCGGCCAGGCCGCGTGAGTTCAGCTCGGCCAGGTTGTCGCGCATCACCACGGTGGACTTGACCAGCAGGCCGGACATCCCGATCACGTCGGCCCGACTGTCGATGGCGGCCTGGACGATCGCCGAGATCGGCTGCTTGATCCCGAGGTTGACCACGTCGTAGCCGTTGTTGGAGACGATGATGTCGACCAGGTTCTTGCCGATGTCGTGCACGTCGCCCTTGACGGTCGCCAGCACGATCTTGCCCTTGCCCGACTCTTCCGTCCGCTCCATATGCGGCTCGAGGTAACCCACCGACGCCTTCATGATCTCGGCCGAGGTGAGCACGAACGGCAGTTGCATCTGGCCGGAGCCGAACAACTCCCCGACCGTCTTCATGCCGTCCAGCAGGATGTCGTTGACGATCTCCAGGGCCGGCCGCTCGGCCAGCGCCGCCTCCAGGTCGGCTTCCAGCCCCAGCCGCTCGCCGTCGATGATCCGCCGCTTCAGCCGCTCGGTCAGCGGGAGGCTGGCCAGTTCGGCCGCCCGGCTCGCCTTGACCGAGGCGGTGTCCACGCCGTCGAACAGCTCGAGCAGCTTGGACAGCGGGTCGTAGCCGTCTCGCCTGCGGTCATAGACCAGGTCGAGCGCGACCTGAAGCTGCTCGTCGGGAATCCTCGAGATCGGCATGATCCTGGCGGCGTGCACGATCGCCGAGTCCAGCCCGGCCCGCACGCACTCACTCAGGAAGACCGAGTTCAGCACCGCCCGGGCGGCCGGATTCAGGCCGAACGAGATATTGGAGACGCCGAGCGTGGTCTGCACGTCCGGGTAGCGGCGCTTGACCTCGCGGATCGCCTCGATCGTCTCGATCGCGTCGCGCTTGGTCTCCTCCTGGCCGGTGCTGATCGGGAACGTCAGGCAGTCCACGATGATGTCGCAGACCCGCATGCCCCAGTTGCCGGTCAGGTCCTCGATCAGCCGGGTGGCGACCTCGGCCTTCCATTCGGCGGTCCTGGCCTGGCCCTGCTCGTCGATCGTGAGCGCGACGACGGCCGCGCCGTGCTCGCGCACCAGTGGCATGATCTTGGCGATCCGGGAGTCGGGACCGTCGCCGTCCTCGTAGTTGACCGAGTTCACCACGGCCCTGCCGCCGAGCCATTCCAGGCCCGCCTGGACCACCTCGGGCTCGGTCGAGTCGAGCATCAGCGGCAACGTGGCGGCGGTGGCGAGCCGGCTGGCGATCTCGGCCATGTCGGCGGCGCCGTCCCGGCCGACGTAGTCCACGCACACATCGAGCAGGTGCGCGCCGTCCCTGGTCTGGGCCCTGGCGATCTCGATGCACTGGTCGAGGTCGCCGGCGATCATCGCTTCCCTGAACGCCTTCGACCCGTTGGCGTTGGTTCGCTCGCCGATTGCCAGGAACGCGGTGTCCTGGCGGAACGGGACGTGGCTGTAGAGCGACGCGAGTCCGGGCTCGGGGCGGGGCCTGCGCTTGCGCGGCGGGTGGTTGGCGAGCCGCCGGACTAGCTCAGCTATATGCGCGGGCGTGGTGCCGCAGCAGCCGCCGACGATGGACAGGCCGAACTCGCCTGCGAAGGTCTCGTGTGCGCTAGCCAGGTCGTCGGGGGTGACCGGGTAGTAGGCGCCGTTCGAGGTCAGCTGGGGCAGGCCCGCGTTCGGCATGCAGGAGATCGGCACCCGGGAGTGCGCGGCCAGGTAGCGCAGGTGCTCGCTCATCTCGGCCGGGCCGGTGGCGCAGTTCAGGCCGATCACGTCGATGCCGAGCGGCTCAAGCGCGGTCAGCGCGGCGCCGATCTCGCTGCCGAGCAGCATCGCGCCGGTGGTCTCGATCGTGACCTGGGCGATCAGCAGGATGTCTCTTGGCCCCGTCGTTTCATGCGCCGGGAGTGCCTCGATGGCCCGCTTCGCGCCGACGATCGCCGCCTTGGCCTGGAGCAGGTCGTAGCAGGTCTCGACGATCAGGCAGTCGGCTCCGCCGTCCAAGAGCCCGGCCGCATTGAGTTGATAGGAGTCCCGCAGCTCGGCGTAGCTGACGTGGCCGAGAGTGGGCAGCTTGGTGCCTGGACCCATCGAGCCGAGCACCCAGCGCGGTTTGTCCGGGGTGTCGTAGTCGTCGGCGCTGGCCCTTGCTATCCGGGCGCCGGCTTCGGCGAGCTCGTAGATCCGGTCCGCGATGCCGTATTCGCTGAGGTTGCCGAGGTTGGTGCCGAAGGTGTTGGTGGTGATGCAGTCCGCGCCGACCGCCAGGTAGCCGTCGTGCACGCTGCGCACCACGTCGGGCCTAGTAATGTTTAGTATCTCGTTGCAGCCCTCGTGGCCGGCGAAGTCATCGAGGGTCGCGTCGCTGCCCTGCAGCATCGAGCCCATGGCGCCATCTGCGATGATGACGCGCTCGGCCAGGGCATCGCGCAGCGACGGGCGGGGCGTCTGGGGCTGGTCGGCGTCACGCGGCATGATGGCCCTATCCTATGGCCATCGCCGGGCACGTAGGCTGGGGCCGTCAGCTAAGGGCAGCGCCGGCTTGCGGGCGGGCGCACGGGAGAGCGGGTCGTGGAGGTGGCTTCAGATCGAGTTCGACGGCATGTCGGCGGAGAACTTGTCGGCGCTGAATTCGCCGGTGGTCATCGCGGCTTTTGAAGGATGGAACGACGCTGGTGAGGCGGCTAGCGCGGCCGTGACTCACCTGAGCACAATCTGGGACGCGACCGCCATCGGGGAGATCGATCCCGAGGATTACTACGACTTTCAGGTGACCAGGCCGGTCCTTGAGGTGACCGACGGCAAGGCCAAGCACCTGGCCTGGCCGACTACGAGGCTCGCGCTGGCCCATCCTGAGGGCCTGGGCCGCGACGTCGTGCTCGTGCACGGCATCGAGCCGAACATGCGCTGGCGCGGGTTCTGCCGCGACCTGGTGGAGGGATTCACCGAGCTGGGCGCCGAGATGGTGATCCTGGTCGGTGCGCTGCTCGCCGATTCACCGCATACCCGCCCGGTTCAGGTCACCGTGGCCGCCTCCGACGACAAGCTGGCCACCGCGCTGCACATTGACCCGGTCGACTACACCGGCCCGACCGGCATCGTCGGCGTGCTGCAAGACTCCTGCATGACCGCGGAGATCCCGGCGGTGTCGCTGTGGGCGGCGGTGCCGCACTACGTGGCCCAGCCGCCGAGCCCGAAGGCCACGCTGGCGCTGCTGCGCGGGATCGAGGACATCCTGGACGCGCCGATGCCGCTCGGTGACCTGCCGGAAGAGGCCAGGGCGTGGGAGCGCGGCGTTGATGAGCTGGCCGAGCAGGACACCGAGGTGGCCGACTACGTTCGGGCGCTCGAGGAGGCCAAGGACGCCACCGACCTGCCGGAAGCCAGCGGGGACGCGATCGCCAGGGAGTTCGAGCGGTACCTGCGCCGGCGTGGCGAGCAGGGCGGGCGCGCTAGCTAGCTAGCCGGCCTGGCTGCCTGGCCGGGCTGGCTGCCTAGCTGCCTGGCCTGCCTAGATCGGTGGCCAGGGTACGGCGGGCCAGTCCTCCGGCGGGAACGGGTGCACCTGGTGCGATAGCAGCAGCTCGACCCTGATCCTGGCGGCCGTGATCTCCTCATCGGTGATCAGCTCGCGAAGCTGAGCCGCCAGCTCGCCGTCGTGAATGACCTCGCTGAGCCGGGTCAGCGCCGCCACGTCGGAGTCGGTCAGCGGATCCCCGCGCCACTGCCAGAGCACCGTGCGCAGCTTGTACTCCTCGGCGAAGCTGACGCCGTGATCGCAGCCGTACAGGTGCCCGTCAGGAGCCGGGAGCAGATGACCGATCTTGCGGTCCGCGTTGTTGATGACCGCGTCGAACACCGCCATCGCCCGCAGGCCGTCGTTGCTGCTTGACCGGGCCAGGGCGACGAGATCGATCGAGGGGTCGGAGTCGATCCATAGCTGGCACATCCCGGGGCCGAACGGGCCATCCCGGTACACGGTCGGCGGGACGATCCCCCACCCTGAGGCCTGCGAGACCAGATAGGCGGCGACTTCGCGCCCGGCTAGCGTGCCGTTCGGGAAATCCCACAGCGGCCGCTCGCCCGCGACCGGCTTGTAGACGCAGGCCGCCTGGGTGTCGCCGTGGCTGACGATGCAGTACAGCGTCGCGTTGGAGGCCTCTACCAGCCTTCCGGCGATCTCGAGTTCGCCGGCGGTGAGCAGCTCGATCGCATTATCGGTGGTCAAAGCCGTCTCGGTAACCGGAGGCGGATCGGAAGCTGCTGGCGGGGGCTTGCCTCCCGATGTACCTGACTGTTTCCCTGGTCGGCCGGCCGAACGTTTCGCCCGGTCGCCTGGTCGATCAGTTGCGGCCAATCCGGTGTCCGTTCTGGCGCGGGCAGACGTGTCCCTCGGCATCGAGCGGCAGCCCGCACAACGGGCACGGCGGCCGGCCGGCGACCACGATCTGCTGCGCTCGCCGGGCGAACGCACGCGCCGCCGCCGCCGAGATTGTCACCCGCAAGATCGCGGGTCCGTCGTCCGGCAGGTCCTCGGTGAGCGGCTCAATCGGCTCGTCGCTGAGTTCCTGGGCCTCGATGATGACCCGCTCGCTGTCGCCATCCCAGGCGAGCGCGATCGCTCCGACCCTGAAGTCCTCCATCAGCGGCTGCTCGAGCGGCCCGTCGTCAGCCAGCGACTCTGGCGCCGTGGCCGGGATCGAAGCCGATCCCCCGGTCCGCCGCAGCACTTCATCGAGCAACTCGTCGAGCCGCTCGGCAAGCTGGCTCACCTGGCCCTTTTCGAGTGCGACGCTGGTCATCCGGCCGCCGCCGGTTGCCTGCAGGTAGAAGGCGCGCTCGCCAGGCTGGCCGACGGTTCCGGCGATGAACCTGTCCGGCGGGTCGTACGTGTAGACCGGCATAGAACCTATCTTCCCGCGCCGCCGCCCACGGGCGCATCACCTGGCGGCAGGGTTGCCGTCCCCGCCGTCTTCTTGTCAGATCTGATCAGCGTCGCCACACTTCCGCCGGTGTCATTTTGCCGCTCGACGAACGGGCGGAGCGGCGTGAAGCGGATGACACTCAGCGAGCAGGGATCGATGTTGATCCGCTGGTACATATCGAGGTGCAGGCCAAGGCTATCGGCCAGGATGGCCTTGATCACATCGCCGTGCGAGCAGATCAGGTACGTAGCCCTGGGACCGAGCCTGGCGTTCCAGTCACGGATCCCGATGATCGCCCGGCGCTGCATGTCGGCTAGCGCCTCGCCGCCCTCGCCGGGGAAGGTTACCGCGCTCGGGTAGGCCTGCACCACCCGCCAGAGCGGATCGTGGGCGAGTTTGCGCAGCGGCTTTCCTGTCCAGTCGCCGTAGCCGACCTCAATGAATCGCTCGTCGGCCCGCACCGGCACGACCGCCTGCTGCTGGGCCGAGGCGATCGCCTCGGCGGTCTCGAAGCACCGCTCAAGCGGACTCGACACGATCGCGTCCAGCTTCACCTCGGCCAGGTTTGCCGCGACGGCAGCCGCCTGGGCCCGGCCCCGATCATCAAGCGAGATACCCGGAGTCCGGCCGGTCAGCGCGGAGCCGGTCGCCGCCGTAAGGCCATGCCGCACAATGAGGACCAAGGTCACCCACTGACTCTACGGCCCCAGGGCTTGCGGCCTGACCCGGCCGGCCGCTAGAGGACGGGCTCGGGCCGGTCCTTGACGGCGGGACGGTCGGTGATGACGAACGTGACCGTGCCGAACGAGATCTCATCGCCGGCCTGTACCTGCACGGACTGCGTCACCCGCCAGCCATTGAGCCGGGTCCCGTTGGTAGAGCCGAGGTCAGACAGCAGCCAGTTGTCTTCCTCCCGGTGCAGCCGGGCGTGGCAGCGGGAGACGCTCAGATCCGCGACCGTGAAGTCACACGTCGGGGCCCGGCCGATCGTGAACCGCCGGTCCTCGTGCCGTGGCAGGCACAGCGGCCTCGGCTCAGCGCTGACCGCGGTGCTGGCGACGGGCATCACGTGCCAGCCAGGTTGTCCTGGAGCGTAGGTCAGCATCTCTTGCGGTACTGGCCCGGGCGGCGCGGCCGGGTAGTCAAGGCGACTGTGCCTGGTCATCCGCTGGCGCAGTCTGGCCAGCCGCAGCCTGAATGCCCGGCCGAACCCGCGCTGCTGGGCTTCCGGCAGATCGGTGAACAGATCCGACAGCTCGGCCCGCTCTTTGGCCCGCAGCGCGACGCCCATCCGGACCAGGAACGTGTCCTGGCTCAGCCGTCCCTCAGCGAACCGATCCCTGAGTTCGCCGATCGCGTGGTCGCGCTCGGCGTCAGAGGCTCGCAGTGCGGCTGGCGGACTGCCGTCCGCCGGCCGCACTGCCGGTGCTTGCCCATACAGGCCGTCATGGCCAGTCACGAGCCGGTTACTAGACGGCCGCATAGCTGAAGTATCGGTCGAAGGCGCCCCCGCGCACAAGCGAATGTGCGGTTACGCCAGCCGATTCGCGGTCGCTCTTACCGGGAGGCGTCGGCCGAGGGCAGGCTGACCGACTGCGAGCCGTTCACTGAGTCGCCCATCGCGGTCTGCAGCGGGAAGTGACACGCGGCCACGTGCCCAGGCCCGAACGACCGCAGCGCCGGCTCCTGCACCGAGCAGATCTCCTGCGCCAGCGGGCACCGGGTGCGGAACCGGCAGCCCGACGGCGGATGGATCGGGCTCGGCAGTTCGCCGGTGATGCCGATGCCGCGCCTGGATCTGGCGATCGCCGGATCGGGGACCGGGATGGCGCCGATCAGGCCGGCGGTGTAGGGATGGGCGTGCCGCTCGTAGATGTCGTTGCTGTCACCGAGCTCGACCAGCTTGCCGAGGTACATCACGCCGATCCGGTCCGAGATGTACTTCACGACGGCCAGGTCGTGGGAGATGACCACGTAGGTCAGGCCGTGCAACGCCTGCAGCCGCTTCATCAGGTTCAGCACCTGCGCCCTGATCGACACGTCCAGCGCGCTCACCGGCTCGTCGGCGACGATGACCTGCGGGTTGAGCGTCAGCGCCCGGGCCAGGCCGATGCGCTGGCGCTGGCCGCCAGAGAACTCGTGCGGGAAGCGCTCGACCGCGTTGCGCGGCAAGCCCACCTCGCCGAGCAGCTCGAAGACCCGGTCCTGCTGCTCTTTGCGGCTGCCGATGTGCTGGATCGTCAGCGGCTCCTTGATGATCGCGCCGACCCGCATCCGAGGGTCGAGCGAGCTGTACGGGTCCTGGAACATCAACTGCAGGTCGCGCCTGCGCTTGCGCAGTTCGTGGCCCTTCAGCCGGGAGATGTCGGTGCCGTGCAGCGTCACCTCGCCAGCCGTGGGCCGCTCGAGCGCGACGATCATCCGGCCGATCGTCGTCTTGCCGCAGCCGGACTCGCCTACCAGGCCGAAGGTCTCTCCGGCCCGGACTGAGAACGAGACGCCGGAGACTGCCTTCACCGAGCCGATCGACCGCTGCAAGATTCCCGAGGTCACCGGGAATTCCTTGACCAGGTCCTTGATCTCGAGCAGCATCTGGCCCGCCTCGTCCGGCGGCAGCTTCCGGTCCTCGACCAGGATCGGCGGATCGTCGATGATCGCGACCGGCGCGATCACTTCCACGCCCATGGCGGCGGCAGCCGCCCGGGCGGCTGCCGCCGCTGCCTCGATCTCTTCCGCCTTCAGGGGCCCGTCGACCGGGTGCCAGCACGAGTACAGGTGCGCGGCGGTCTCGCCGATCAGCGTGGGCTCGTCGAACTGGCATTTCTCGGTCATTTTCGGACAGCGGGCCGCGAACCGGCAGCCGGCCGGCGGATGGCCGAGGTCGGGCGGCAGGCCAGGGATGTTGAGCAGCTTCTGGCTGCGGTCCTGGGTCAGCAGCGGGATCGAGGCGAGCAGCGCCTGGGTGTACGGGTGGTGCATGTGCTTGAACAAGTTGTCGGTCTCGGTGGTCTCGACCAGGCGGCCGGCATACATGACGTTGCACCGGTCGGCGTGCCCGGCGATGACGCCCATGTCGTGGGTGATCAGCAGCATCGCCATATGCAAGCGGCTCTTGAGGTCATCGAGCAGGTCGAGGATCTGCGCCTGGATCGTGACATCGAGCGCCGTGGTCGGCTCGTCGGCGATCAGTACCTTGGGCTCGCAGGACAGTGCCATGGCGATCATGACGCGCTGCCGCAGGCCGCCTGAGAGCTGATGCGGGAAATCCGACAGGCGTTCCTTCGGGCGCGGCAGGCCGACCAGCGACAGCACCTCGGCGGCCCGGTCGAGCGCCTCCTTCTTGGACGCCCCCCGGTGCAGCTGCACCGGCTCGGCGACCTGAGCGCCGATCGTCTTAGTCGGGTCGAGCGAGGTCAGCGGGTCCTGGAAGACCATCGCTATCTCATTGCCCCGTACCTTGCGCAGGTCACGCTCAGGCAGGCCGACGAGCTCCTTGTCCTCGAGCTTGATCGAGCCGTTCACGATCTGCCCGCCAGGCGGCAGCAGTCCCATGATCGACAGCCCGGTCATGGACTTACCGCACCCGGACTCACCAACCAGGCCGAGCGTCTCACCAGGGTCCAGGTACATGTCGACGTTGCCGACGGCCTGAATCGTGGTAGTGCTCTGCCTGATGTGAGTAGAGAGATCCTTGATCTCCAGCACAGGGGCCACGGGTGCTCCTAGTTGGGGTTAATGACGGGGGTTCTGGGGGGTGGCAGCGGCTTAGCGCCGGCGCAACCGGACGTCGAGGGCATCACGTAGCGCGTCGCCGATCAGGTTCATCGCCATGACAAAGAGGACGATGCAGATGCCGACCGGATAGACCTGCCACCAGTAGCCGTTCATCAGGTTCGTGGTGCCGCCCGACAGCATGTCGCCCCAGTCGAAGGTCGGGAAGTTGAGGCCGAAGCCGAGGAAGCCGAGCGCGGCGACCAGCAGGATCGCGTCGGCGACCTGGAACGTGATGTTCACCACCACCACGCTGAGCGCGTTGGGAATCAGGTGCCGCAGTACCAGCCTGGAGCGGTTCGCGCCGGCCGCGCGAGCGGCGGCGACGAAATCGCGGACGCGCAGCGTCAGTACCTCGCCGCGCACCAGCCGGGCCGGTACCAGCCAGGAGAAGACGCCGATGATCAGGGCCAGGCTCACGACGCTTGAGCCCCATTTGGCGCCGACGATCAAGACGACGAAGAGCAGCGGAATCGACAGCACCACGTCGACGATCCGCATCATGAGCCCGTCGACGACCCCGCCGGCCAGGCCGGCGATAGCGCCCCACAGCGTTCCCACCAGCGTGGCGATCGCAGCCGCGAGCAAGCCGATCTCAAGCGAGGCCTGTCCGCCGACCATCATCTGGCCAAGCACGTCGAAGCCGGTCGAGTCGGTGCCGAGCGGGTGGCCCTGCACCGGCGCGGAGTTCGAGTTGACCACATCGGCGACGGTGGTATTGCCGTGGTAAAGGAACGGGCCGAAGTAGCAGAACAGCACGAAGAACACGATCAGGACCAGGCCGATCACGGCGAGCCGGTTCTGAGCGAACGACCGCAGGCCAAGCCGCCAGCCGCTCTGGATGACGGTGACCTCACCGCCCTCAGCCACAGTGGCCGGAGCCGTCACGGGCAGAGCTTCCATTTCCCTAAACACTGCGGCCTCCTGAAGCCATCAGCCAGCGTCGCCTGGTCAGCGTCAGCCTGGTTAGGCCAGCCTGATCCGAGGGTCGGCAACGGTCAGCGCGATATCGGCGACGTAGTTGCCTACGACGGTGAGCACACCGCCCATGAGCGTGTAGGCGAGAAGGACCGGGTAGTCCTCTTGGTTCAGCGCGTTGATGAACATGATGCCGAGGCCGGGATAGTTGAAGACGTTCTCGGTGATGAGGTTGCCCGCCAGCAGCGCCGGGATCGAAAGCCCGATCAGCGTCACCATGGGCAGGCTGGCATTCCTGACCAGGTGGCGCAGCAGCACAAGCCGTTCTGGCAGGCCTTTCGCGCGGGCCGCCTTGATGTAATCCTGCGCCAGCGCGTCGAGCGCCGAGGACCGCATGAACCTGGAGTAGTTAGCGACCGACACCAGCGTCAGCGTGGCTACCGGCAGCACCATGGCCTGCGGGTTGGTGATGGCGCCGATCAGCGAGCTGTTCTGGCTCACCGCGGCCGGCGCTAGGGCCGGAAGAACGTGGAAGGTGAGCGAGAAGACCTGGATCAGCAGCAGGCCGAGCAGGAAGACCGGCATCGAGTAGGTGATGAAGGCGGCGGTGGTCACGACGTTGTCGCTCAGCGTGTTGCGCTTGACCGCCTGGAAGATGCCGACCGGGAAGGCGATCATGATCGCGAAGAACAGGCCGAGCCCGCTCAGGTAGGCCGAGATCGGCGCGTGCTCGGCGAGGATCGCGTCGACCGACTGGTTCTGCTTGTAGGACGTGCCGAGGTTGCCGTGCAGCAACTGGCCGACGTAAGTCAGGTACTGAATGATCAGCGGCCGTTCGAAGCCGTGTGACTTGTTCCACGCGTCGACTGACACCTGCGAGGCCCGCAGGCCGAGCACGGCCCGGCCGGGTGCGCCGCCAATCACGTGCAGCATCCAGAACACGAGTATCGAAATGCCGACCAGGATGATCACTGAAGACGCTGCCCGGCGGAGCAGGTAGGTGGTCATTCTCCGCGTCTCCTCGCTGAGCCTTAGGTAGAGCCGTTAGGTACGACGTGGCCGGTCCGGCATAGCCGCCGAACCTGCTCGCACCGGGTGAAAGGGGCCTTGCTGACAGGATGCCTGCCGGCGGCCGGAATGGCTACCGGCAGGCATCCGTCTTTTTGTCCGTTACTTGCTAGTGAAGTACCACTGTTCTGGGTTCATGGAGAACTGAGTGAGCTCCCAGAACGAGGACTGCGGACCGGACAGGTTGGTCTTCCACGCGTACACGTGCTCTGCGTTCGGCTGGAACAGCGCCGGCAGGTTCGTGGCGAGGTAGGAAGCCTCGGTCTTGACCGCTGATGCGCTAGAGCCGAAAACCGAGGCGTGGATCAGCTTGTCGGCGGTCGGGTCGCTGTACTCGCCGATGTTGAACGTGCCACCGGTGTTGAAGATGGTGTTCGTGGTCGGGAACAGCGCCTCGCTGAAGCCGCCGAAGTCCTCCATCTTCCACTTTTGAATGTTGGCCGGCGCGGCGGCGTCGTAGTAGTTCTGCAGGATGAAGTTGAACGACTTCCCGACCAGGGTGACCGGGATGCCGGCGCTCTTGGCGTCGGACGCGAACGCGGTGTCCTCAGCAGTGATTGCGGGCGAGCCGTTGTTGTAAACGAGGGTGAAGAACAGCTTGGTGCCCTTCGGGATACCCGCGCCACACTGTGAGGAGCTCGTGCCCGCGGACTCACAGACCTGCGTACCGCCGACATCCTTCCAGCCGTGTGCGGCCAGGAGAGACTTGGCAGCGCTGATGCTGAACGGGTAGACCGGCTTGGTCGCGTTGGCCGGGGTGAACGGGCTGTGCGGAACCGAGGGAACCGGACCGTCAGCGCTCACCGCATAGCCGTGGAAGATGCCCGACACATAGCCCTCAGTGTCAACCAGGTGCGCCAGCGCCTGCCGGACGTAGAGCTGACCGATGATCTTGTCCCAGTGGTCGGTCGTGTCCTTGAAGTTGGGGACCATGTAATCCCAGCCGAGGTCACCGAAGCCGAAGGAGTTGAAGCCCTGCTTCTTCAGCGACGGGATCGACGGGTAGTCGGTGGACGGGATCAGGCCGACGGTCAGCTGACCTGAGCGCAGCGCGGTGTACTCGGCCTCGTCCGAGGTGAACGCCACCTCCTGGAACTTGGTGATCGACGCCTTCTGGCCGCTGTAGTTCGGGTTCGGCACCATGGTGTTGGCGTCGGTGCTCGGGTTGAACTGGGTCAGCTTGAACGGACCGTCGACGACCTGCCACAGCGGGTTGGTCGCGTAGGTCGCGAGCTTGAGCGACTGCGCGTTGAGGAACTTGTAGATCTTCTCGGCACCGGCCAGCGTGGTGTAGCTAACCGGCTTGCCACCGACCGCGTCGACGTCCCACGACGCGCTGGGAAGCGGGGTGAGCAGCAGGATCTGGTCGTAGAACATGTAGCCGGGGTTGTACGCCTTCTTGAAGTTCAGTTGCAGCGTGAACTTGCTGGTGGCGGTCGCGCTCGACAGGTTGTCCGGGAAGTAGCCCGGCGAGTAGTTGCCGTAGTCGGCCGGGCTGATCTTGACCGCCGCCTTGACCAGGTCGATGAAGAAGATCAGGTCCTGGGCATCGACCGGCTGGCCGTTCGACCACTTGTAGTTGGACTTCATGTTGATCGTGACGGTCTTGTTGCCGTTACTGAAGACCGGCTTGCTGGCCAGGCTGAGCCCGTAGTCGACGTCCAGTGCGTGGCCGGTCGGCGTCCAGTACAGCGGCTTCCAGAACAGGTTCTGGAAGAAGCTGGCGGTGTACACCGAGGAGTTGGCGCCCGGCGTAATCGGGAAGATGTAAGTGGGCGTTGCCCCGGCGGCCATGCCGAACGTAACTGTGCCGCCTTGCACGTGGTTCTTGGACGGCGTTGGGATGCCTGCATAACCGCTGGTCGTCGGCTGTTTTGTGCTGGTGCTGCTGCTCTTGGCGCAGGCGGCCAGCGCGGTCACGCCGACGACGGCTATCGCCGCCATCTTGGTGGCCGTACGGGCAAATGTCATCTTCAATCCTCCTGGATCATGTGACGGCTTACTCGGATCCGTTCACAGTCGGTCCTGGCTGTCGCCGCTGATACTCCGCAGCCGAGCGACTCGCTCGCCGCCTCCTTTGTTGGCCCGCACGGTGTGCGCTGGTCACGGGGAGAGACCGGCGTTCCCAGTTCGGGGATCACGGGAAGCGTAGATTCGAAGTTGTAGCGTTCCTAGGCCGAAACTGTCACAACTTGTTATCAATGCGCGGTTGGGCAGAACCTAACCAGAAGGTGAATTACGTGGCCCTTGTGACCACGGGTGCTGATGTGACCCAGGTTGCGGACAAGAGCAACGAGATACGGTAGTTTTGCAGCGCGCTGTGATGGCCCGTGGGCTCCGGGTTACTACGCAGCGATAACGAGCCGAGTAAAATAAGATTGCCAGGTAACGATTTCCCGGCTAGCCGCCGACCGCGTGCACGCCGCCGTCGACGTGCACGATCTCCCCGGTCGTCGCCGGGAACCAGTCGGAAAGCAGCGCCACGACGGCGCGGGCGGCCGGCTCGTGATTGGTCAGGTCCCAGCCGAGCGGGGCTCGCTCGTTCCAGACCGACTCGAACTGCTCGAAACCGGGGATCGACTTGGCTGCCATGGTGCGCAGCGGTCCGGCGGCCATCAGGTTGACCCTGATCTTGTACTGGCCGAGGTACTTGGCCAGGTACCTCGCGCATGACTCGAGTCCGGCCTTGGCGACACCCATCCAATCGTAGGCCGGCCAGGCCAGGGCGGCGTCGAAGTCCATTCCGACGAGCGCCCCCCCGTTTTCCTTCATCAGCGGCAGAGCGGCCATTGCCAGCGCCTTGAGCGAGTAGGTGGAGACGTGGAGCGCCGAGGACACATCCGGCCACTCGGTGTCGAGGAAATTGCCGCCCAGCGCGCTGATCGGCGCGTTCGCGATGCCATGCACCACGCCATCGAGTCGGTCGACGTGCGCGGTGAGCCGGTCGGCAAGCGAGGCCAGTTGATCGGTGTTGGTGACGTCGAGCTCAAGGACTGGCGGCGGGTCAGGCAGCCGTTTGGCGATCCGTTCGACCAGGCTCAGCCGGCCGAAGCCGGTGAGCACGACGGTCGCACCCTGTTCCTGCGCGATTTTCGCGACGTGGAAGGCGATCGAGGAATCGGTCAGCACGCCGGTCACGAGGATCTGTTTGCCGTCAAGAAGCCCCATCAGATGCCTTTCTGCTCACGGTACTTTCTGCCCGCCTTGACCCGCCCTGCTGCCCCGCCCGGGCCCGCCCTCTGGCTAATGACCCATGCCGAGGCCGCCGTCGACCGGGATGACGGCGCCGGTGATGTACGCGCCGTCCGGACCCGCGAGGAACTGCACCACGCCGGCCACCTCGTCGGCCGTTGCCGTGCGGCCGAGCGGTATCCCGGCCAGGATCGCTTTCTTGCGGTCATCGGACAGGCCGGCGGTCATATCGGTGTCGGCGAATCCGGGCGCTACGACATTGACGGTGATGCTCCTGCTGCCCAGCTCTCTGGCCAGCGACCTGGCCATGCCGATCAGGCCGGCCTTGGACGCCGCGTAGTTCGCCTGCCCGGCCGAACCGAGCATGCCGACAACCGAGGAGACGAAGATGATCCGCCCCCGGCGCAGCCGGATCATCGGCCGGACCGCGCGCTTGGCGACTCGGTAGGCTCCGGCCAGGTTGGTGTCGACGACGTCGGTGAAAGCTTGCTCCGACATCAGCGCGAGCAGTTGGTCGCTGGTCATTCCCGCGTTCGCGACGACCACCTCGACCGGGCCGTGGGCCGCCTCGGCCACCCCGAACGCCGCGTCGACGGCTGCCATGTCGCGAACGTCGCAGGTCGCCACGGTCAGGCCAGGGATCTCGGCGCCGGAACGGGACGTGATCGTCACGTCGTCCCCGGCTTTCGACAGGCGCTGGGCGATGGCCAGCCCGATGCCCCTGTTGCCGCCGGTTACCAGGACCGATCGCCCCATCAGCTGCCTCCTGCCGCTCGCGTTCTCCCGCCCTGCGTGCGCTTACCCGCGCGCGAGAAAGTATCGCAGAAGCCGCCCGGGCGAGCCTGTCCCGGCTGGCTCACGAGTCTTCGAGCCTGAATCCGACCTTCATGCCGACCTGGTAGTGCGCGATCTCGCCGCCGTCGAGCTGGCCCCGGATCTCGGTTACCTCGAACCAGTCCAGGTGCCGCAGCGTCTGCGCGGCCCGCCGCAAGCCGTTGCGCACGGCCGCGTCGACGCTGTCTGGTGAGGTTCCCACGATCTCGGTCACCCGGTATGTGCGGTCGGTCATCTGATTCCTCCGTCTGCTGGAGCGAGGCCTCGGTCGGTCTGCCCGTGCTGGCGGTACAACTACTACCAGCCGGCCAGGCCGGGGCGTATTAGCCAGGGCCGGGGCGGATTAGCACTGCGGGGGGATCGGGCCTAACGTGAAAGAGTGCGAAGTCATCACAGCTCCGGGCGTGACCAGGCCCACCTGGTTACTGAGGCACCTCAGTCGCGGGCGTCAGAGATCGGCCAGCGTCAGCGCAGGTACCTACTGATGATGGGCCTGAGGCTGGTGTGCTTCGTGGTGACCGTGGTGATGTTCGTTAATCACGCGGGCTGGCTGACCGTCATTCCCGCGGTTGGCGCGATCGGCCTGCCTTACTTCGCCGTCGTGATCGCGAACAGCCGACAGCCGGCCAGTGCATCGGGATTCCGGCCATACGAGCCGAGACTGCCAGAGCGCTATCGTCCTGACGCCAGTCAAGGACAGAGCCAAGGCGGCGCACAGTCGGACAGCGGCAAGTGATTTACGACACGCCCGGCCGAGCGTCGCTTCTTGCTTCCTTGCGGCACACCGGGCAAGCCCGGCGTGTTTCTCCGTAACGGAGCAGCTAGGTACCAATGTCGGACGCAAAACGGCGAAGCAGGTCGGTACTAGCTAGCCTCGATCCCCAGATTCGCTTCTAATCTGCTCTTGACGCACATGGGGGAGGTTCGGTGTAACATGCTTACCGGTGCTCTGGTCCCCCGCTGGGGCACCGTTGCCGGCGTTCCGGGCCCCCGTCGGAGCGCCGATGATCGCGACGCCGGGTGGTTTGCCCCCGTAGCCACCCGGCGTCGCCCTTTTAATAACCGCCTATAAATTTGGGCGGGGGTTGCCTTTCTGAGCGAGCAGTTCTCACTTTGTGAAACACAATATGAAGGGCGCTCACAGCGGTTCACGAACCGCGATCCCGGATCAATCACCCAGTTCCGTAACGCAGGATCGCCGGCCCAGCACGGAACGAGACTCCGACGGCACGTAGTAGCCCCTTCGCCGCTTTGCGGCCTTTACCAGCAAAAGGCGCCACTCACCGGACTGATCCG
>DASYAT010000224.1:0-8374 GCA_036501205.1 Streptosporangiaceae bacterium
GCCAGCGCCAGCGCAGATCTCCAAGCAGGTCAGCTCGCCCACGTCAAACCTCCTGCACCGCGCAAAGCAGTCATGGCACCAGCTGAGCGAATATTCGTTCGACGCAAGCGTCGCATAACCGGTCACCAGTCACATGCAGGCGCACCGGCCACCGGAAGACTTTATCGGCTGCCGCTCAAGCAGGGCGGTAGTTCGCCGACGGGCTGAGGCCTGTCAGCAGCAACGGGCAAGATGATCACTAGGGTTAGAACCTGGGCATCCGCAGCAATTTCACGGAAGCCCAGGTCACGGAGCGGAGGCTCGGGGATTTGAACCCCGGATGGGCGCGAACCCAAACCGCATTAGCAGTGCGGCGCCATAGACCGGACTAGGCGAAGCCTCCTCGCGTGCCGACGCCCACTGCCAAGCGAACCGAGCGCCGATCGCGGGTTTAGGTTACCGGCACCAGCCGATGCTCCGCAAAGCCATCGCCAAGCTGCTACCTAGCCTCGATCACCTCGTAATCGCCGCGCGCGTACGCGTCCCTGATCTTCGTCTTCGCGAACTTGCCGACGCTGGTCTTCGGTACCTCCGTGATGAACGACCAGCGCTCGGGAAGCTGCCAGCGCGGGACGCTCGTGCCGAGGAACTCACGCAGCTCAGTGGCGGTGACACTGGCTCCGCTGGCCAGCACCACGGTCGCCAGCGGCCGCTCCCCCCAGCGTTCGTCGGCGACGCCGATCACCGCGGCCTCCAGCACCTGCGGGTGCGCCATGAGCGCGTTCTCCAGCTCCATCGACGAAATCCACTCGCCGCCGGACTTGATCACGTCCTTGGCCCGGTCGGTCAGCGTGACGTAGCCGAGCCGGTCGATGGTCCCGACATCGCCGGTACGCAGCCAACCGTCCCTGAACTTCTCCGGATCGTCGTCCTTGTAGTAGGCCCCGGTGATCCACGGCCCCCGAACCTCAACCTCGCCGACCGCCTCGCCGTCGTGCGGCAGCGGCGTCCCGGCCTCGCCGATCAGGCGGGCCTCGACGTCGCAGATGAGCCGGCCCTGGGTGTCGCGGTAGCGCCAGCTCTCCTCTTCGGTAACGCCGACCGGCGGACGGGCGACGCTGCCGAGCGGTGAGGTCTCGGTCATCCCCCAGGCCTGCAGGATCACGACGCCGTGTTCCTTCTCGTACGCCTCCATCAGCGAATGCGGTACGGCTGACCCGCCGCACGGCACCACCCGCATCGAACTCAGCTCACCGCCGTGCTGCCTGACGTGCTGCAACAGCGCGTTCCAGATCGTCGGCACGGCGCCGGCGATCGTCGGCTGCTCGGCTTCGATGAACTTGACCAGCGGCTCTGGCTGCAGGAACCGGTCCGGCATGACCAGGCTGGCACCGGCCATGAACGCCGCGTACGGCAGCCCCCACGCGTTCGCATGGAACATCGGAACCACCGGCAGCACCCGGTCGGGCTCGGCAACGCCGAACACCTGGGCGGTACACACCGCCATCGAGTGCAGGTGCATGGACCGGTGACTATAGACGACTCCCTTTGGATGGCCAGTCGTTCCGCTTGTATAACACATTGCGGCGGCTTGCTTCTCGTCCACCGCAGGCCAGTCGAAGGCTTCCGGCTGGTCAGCGAGCAGTGCCTCGTAGGAGTGCACCTCGCGACCGGGACCAGCCAGCGCGGCCTGGAACTCCTCGGTGACGCCGTCCGCGCCGGTCACCAGCACGTGCCGGATCGTCGCGGCCTGCGGCAGCACCTGGGCGAGCAGCGGCACCAGGCTCGGATCGACGATCACGACCTCGTCGTCGGCATGGGTCGCGATGTAGCCGATGATCTCGGGCTCGAGCCGCAGGTTCAGGGTGTGCAGCACCGCGCCCATCGACGGGATCGCGAGGTA
This sequence comes from Streptosporangiaceae bacterium, assembly GCA_036501205.1. Taxonomy (GTDB): domain Bacteria; phylum Actinomycetota; class Actinomycetes; order Streptosporangiales; family Streptosporangiaceae; genus Chersky-822. The sequence goes on from DASYAT010000224.1 coordinate 1,883, forward strand.
GGCCTCCAGATGCTCACTGTTGTTCCACATCAACGTCGCCACCCGCTGGTCGCCGTCCACCCCCAGCGACCGCAGCGCGTGCGCAAGCTGGGCGACCCGCACGCCGGTCTGGGCGTAAGTCTGGCGGCGGCTCTCGCCGGTGGTGCAGGTGACCACTTCGCGGTCGCCGAACACGGTGCTGCCGTACTGCATGATTCTCGTGACGGTCAGCGGGACATCCATCATCGTGCTGCGCACCGGTAACCTCCTGCGTCCAACATCTATGGGGTGGATAGTCCCATGATCAGGGCGAAAATTCACTAGCCAGCAAGCCAGTTCACTCGGTGAACAGCTCACTATCGGTACGCAGCTTCGCGACCGCTCGCGAAACGGTGCTCTTGACAGTGCCCTGGCTGACTCCGAGAACGTCGGCAACCTCGGCTTCGGTCATGTCCTCGAAGAAGCGCAGTACCACGGCTGCCCGCATCCGCTGCGGCAGCCGGTCTATCGCGCGCCGGAGCGCGTCACTCGTCTCGCTGGACGCCGTCGCGTCATCGACGGGCTGGTCCGGCAGTTCATCGGTGGGGTACTCATCCACCTTGCGGCGGCGCCACCAGGAGATATGGGTGTTCACCATGGCGCGCCGGACATAGCCATCGAGCGCGCCTCGGTCCTCGATCCGGTTCCAGGCCTGATAGGTCTTAGCCAGCGCGGACTGGACCAGATCCTCAGCATCGGCGAGATTGCCGGTAAGCAGATAAGCCGAGTGCAGCAGTGACCGGCCTCGGGAGACCACAAACTCCTGGAAATCCACGTCAACCAGGCCAGAAGAGTCCCCTGACCTGGGTTTCGGTGGCTCGACCCTCACCCGTCAACGGTACCTATGACCCTCCGCAGTCAGTCAACTACCCTGGGTGACACGCGGGTCTACGTCAGACTTGTCGCCTAGAAGATCATCGAAACCGCTTGACTGAGAGCGGCCAACTAAGCATCGTCGAATCGCTGGAAATGATCGCGCGACAGCGAAAGGTCGGTAACCCGGGTGAAATCGGCGACAATGTGCTGTGATCGCTGTCCGGCCGCTAACACGACCGATACAAGCCATTTCGCCCGTCGTCGTCTGCTTAAGGCGGCGGTATTTCAACCACAGTCCGGCACGCGCAGTGCAGACCCGGGGGGGCGACCCCCCGGAATCCCCCGCGATGACGAACCCCCGCAGGCCAGGCCAGAACGCGCTGGACAGGTGGTCGCCGCGCATCAGTCAAGCGGCGAACCCGATCCAGCCAGCCGGCCGGTCTACCGCGCGGTAAGCGGCGAAATCACCGACATTAGCCCGCATTTCGTGACGATAGGCCACGTGGCCGGCGAGCGACGCATTGCGCTGACCGCTGAAGCTACCGCCTGGCGAGGCGAGCCATTAGACCCGTCGGCCCTTTCGATCGGCGACGATGTCGTGATCAGGATTATCCCGTCTCAGTCCGGCACCGGGATTGCCGATCGGATTTGGGCGAATATCGGGCGAGTGTGCGGCACGATTATCGAGGCCGAGGGAAACCGCCTGGTCGTCGCTGAATGCGCGATGCGGGAGCCGCAACTGGTCGAGATCTCGCCGCTGGCCAGCGTGCGGATCATGGTCAAGGCGCCGAACCTGCGCCCTGGCTACCTGATCGACATCATCGGTGTCCGGCACCAGGACGTGCTGTACGGGATCGTCGCGACCAGCCCCCAGCCGCCGTACCGCAGCGATCACGTTCCGCCTCATCGGCCAGCCGCCGGCTGGCTTTCTGACTCCATTACCGGATCGGCGGTCTGGCACGAACCTGCCCACGAGCCGTACGGCGTGCTCGGCGTCTTCTACCCGGCGGTCGACCCGGCCACCGGGTGCTTCGAGGATGCCGCCGCTAAGGTCGCGCCCGGGCAGGCCCAGTCCTTCCGCGAGCTGCCCTACCTGGCCATCGGCTCCGCGCTGACCGTGCGCAACGAGTGCACGAACATGTCCTGGACGCTGCCGGTCACCGGCTGCTCGCCGACCGCCCGGCTGTTCAACGATCACTGCGTGGCCTGCAAGACCTCGCCGCGCGGCCGCATCGCCGACCTGACGCTGGCGAGCTTCGTCGCGCTCGGCGGCGAACTCGAGCAGGGCTGTTTCAACGCGACGCTCACGATCGGTCGTTGACCATGCTTACCCTGCTGCGCGAGGTGCAGATCCCGCTGCTCGCCGCGCTGCTGCTTGGCGCGTGCGCGTCGAAGTTCGTCCGGGTGATGCAAGCCAAGTCGATGGCGGCCGGGCTGGGGCCGACGGCGATGTTCCCGCTGAAGCTGCGCAGGCCGGCTGCGATCGCGATGTGCGCCACGGAATTCGGCTGCGGGATCGGGCTGATCGTCACCGCCGGTCGGTTCGGCGGCGGGACGCCGGCGACCCTGATCAGGCTGGCGACCGGCCTGCTGTTCCTGGTCGCCACGGCCGCACTGATCGAGCTCAGGAGCGTGCGTCCGGATATCGGCTGCGGTTGCTTCGGCGAGTTCAGCACCGCCCCGGTCACCTGGCGCACGATCGCACGGTCCGCATTGCTGGCGGTAGCCGCGCTGGTGACGATGCAGCTGCCGGTGCACGGCTTTGAGACGCTGAGTAACTCGGCCGGGACGCTGGCGCTGCTGATCGCCGGTGAGCTGACTTTGCTCGCGCTGCTGTCGCCTGAGATCCGCGAGATCATGGTCAGGATCGGTTATTCGGCGCCGTGCGAGCTGCGAGTGGACAACCCAGATCAGACGTTCGCGGCCCTGCAGCGCAGCACGCAATGGCGCAAGCATGCCGACCTGATCGCGAACCGGGAGCCGTCCGACGTATGGCGCGAGTTGTGCTGGCGGTACATGGCCTTCCCCAGCCGGGCCGCCGGCAAGGACGCCGAGCTGGTGTTCGCGATCCGGCTCGATCACCATCGCAAGCCCGCCGTGCTGTCAGCGCTGGTCGATACCGCGACGGGAGCCGTGCTGACCTGGCCGGCGACTGGTGCGAAGCACGCTCGGGCGCGGGTCAGGGTCGCCCGGCGGGCCAAGCTGGCGTATCGACCGGGGGCGATTTCCCAAGCCGAGAGAGCAGCTGGCCAGGGTCCGGGCGGTCGGATTAACCCGCCGGTCGATGGCCAGGGTGCGACCGGCTTCCGTAGGTAGGGCCTGACTTCGCCCGCGATCACGCGGATGGACCACATCGGCTAGCGTGTGACGGTCCCGTAACGTCTGGCCTGGCGCCGCAGTGTCGTATCGGAGCGAGCAGATGACTGACAACGCGAGGCACTACGCCTTCCCGCACTCCGCCGCGAATGAGGGTCGCCGACTGGAGCTCCTCGCGGAACGTCTCGATCCGCTCACGGCGCGCAGGATCAAGGCACTTGACCTGGCTCCAGGCGCACGATGCCTAGAAGTCGGAGGCGGATGCGGTTCAATTGCGCGCTGGTTGTGCGAGTATGTCGGCCCGACTGGCCGGGTCACGGCGACCGACCTGGAGACCAGCTTCCTGTCCGAGCTATCACTGCCGAATCTCGACGTTCTCCGTCACGACGTGACCAGCGACGACTTCCCAGACGGGGCCTTTGACCTGGTGCACGTGCGCGCGGTGCTCATGCACCTCCCTGACCGGATGGCAGTGCTGCGGCGGATGGCCTCCTGGCTGGCACCAGGTGGCTGGCTGCTGGCGGAGGAGTGCGACTTCGGCATGTGGCTAGCCGATTTCGATGCGATCCGGGCCGCGCTTCCTGGTGCCTGGCAGGAGGCATTCCCTAACGGTTCGCTGGTGCAAGGCAGGGCGGTTCTCCGGCAGATCCACCAGCTCGGGCTGGAGGATGTCGGCGCCGACGCGGAGCTTGACATCGTACGGCCAGGCACCGAGCTATCGGAGTTCTACCGACTCAGCGTCGCGGCCACGGCCGGACCGTTGGTCTCCTCGGGAGTGATGACCGCCGCGGAGGAAGCCCGGCTCGAGGGCAGGCTCGACGATCCGGACTTCCTGGGTTGCGGCTTCGCGTTCATCGGCGCCTGGGGACGGCGCCCGCATCTGAGAGTTCATTAGCCGGAAGAGCTGAGGGTGTTAGGTGACGCGAAGTCTTTCGCATGTGAGTGGCGGCAGTTCCCTGTGGGCGACTGGCATCTGGAGGCTGGGACCCAAACCCCTATGAAGCTTTCTAAATGAATATTGGTTTTTTTGTAGAGAGTCGAATACAGGCCCAGATCTTCAGGTCGGCTGGGCCCGGAGGAAGCGGCCGAAGTGCGGCACGGTGAAGGCGATCAGGCCGCGCTCGGAGCTGTAGATGAGGCCCTTCTTGATCAGGCTGTCGCGGGCCGGGGACACGCTCGACGGCTTTCTGCCCAGTTCGTCTGCGACCTGCGCGGTCGGCACCGGGTCATCGCCGAGCTGGGCCATCGCCCGCATGTACTCGCGCTCGGCCGGCGTCGCGCGCTCGTACCGGCTGCCGAAAAAACCGACCGCGAGCTCGCCGGCGGCCAGCGGCGCGGCGACCGCCACGTCGCCCTCGGTGACCATGCTGGTCGCGGCGACATCCCAGGTCACCTTGCCGTAGGCCTGGACGAAGTACGGGTACCCGTCGGCGGCCGCGTACAACGCGTCGAGCGCGGCCGGCTTGAAGTCGGCACCCTCGCGGTGGGCCGGGGCGAGCAAGGCGATGTCGGCGGCCTTTCGCTCCAGGCGATCTATGGCTACGTACCTGAACAGCCGCTCGGAGTAGCTCTTGCTGGCCGAGAGGACTGACGGAAGGTGCGGCAGGCCGGCGCCGACGACGATCAGCGCACCGCCGTTCTGGGAGAGTTCGTGGCAGGCGGCGCAGAGAGCCGAGATGTCCGGCGCGGGCACGTCCTGCATCTCATCGATGAACAGCGCGATGCCGACGGACAGATCGGAGGCCACGGCGGCCGCGTCGGTGAGCAGTTCGGTGAGATCGATTTCAAGGTCTCCGGAGTCGGCCCGGCCGCGTTTCATCGGGACGTCGATGCCGAAATGGCTCACCTGAGCACCCTTGGGGGCCTTCGGGTCGCGGGTCATGAAGGCCTTGAGCACGCCCAGGAAGTCATCGATCCGGTCGGGGGCGCGATGCCGGGGAGCGAGTTCGCGGATGGCCATGTGCAGCGCTCCGGCGATCGGCCTCCGGATCGACTGGTCGGGTCTGGCCTCGATCTTGCCGGTGCCCCAGAGGTGCTGGATCGCCATTGAGCGGAACGAGTTGAGCAGCACGGTCTTGCCGACGCCGCGCAGGCCGGTGAGGACGATGCTGCGTTCTGGCCGGCCCTTGGCTACCCGTTCGAGCACGACTTCGAACTGGGCTAGTTCTGAGTCCCGCCCAGCTAGCTCTGGCGGGCGCTGGCCGGCGCCAGGAGCGTACGGGTTTCGCACTGGATCCACGGCATAGCAGCCTATGGGGCCATCTAGCGAGAACCCTAGATTGGCGTAGAGAGTGTTAGCCGGCGTGTCGCGGGTCTGGCCCGTGGCCTGCTTGGCTTGCGGCTGAGGCCGCGCCCGGCTCGTGCAGGCCTTTGAGATAGGCGTTGTAGGCGGCGAGCTGTTCTTCGTCGTCGTCGATGTCGCTGGTGGCGGCCGGGGCGTTCGGGGTGACCGTGGCCCGGCGGGCGGCCTCCAGCCAGCCGGCGCCGCGGTTGGCCGTGCTGGTGTCGGTGCTCCACATGAAGAACACGATCATCATCAGCGCGAACATGATCGCGTCACCGCCGACCCACATCACCGCGCCACCCGCGTGCATGTCCCCGATCGCGGTTCCAGCCCAGGCTGGGCGGGGGCCGGTCACCAGGCCGGGGGTGGCTTTGTTGCCGTAGGTGAGGACCAGGCCGGTGAAGGTGTCGACTGGCATTACCAGGAACAGGAGCAGCAGCTTGGTCGGGTAGGACAGCCTGTGTTTGATCGGTTCTGAGCCGATGATCGGCAGGAAGAACAGGTAGCCGATGACCAGGAACGCGACGTGTTCGGTCTCGTGGGCGGTTTGATTGGCGGCAGTGAGGTTCGCCAGCCCGGTCAGATGCGCGACGACGATGGCGGCCGCGTAGGCGGCGAACCCGAACACCGGCCAGGTCAGGAAGTTCGCTGGCTTGGAGCGAATTAGCTTTTTGACCCAGGTGTGGAGCGGGTTGCGGCTGGCGTGCATCAGCAGGGTGATCGGCTGCCCGAAGATCAGCAGCGGCGGCGCGGCCATGACCAGCATCAGGTGCTGGACCATGTGGTCCCAGAACAGGGTGTCGTCGTAGGTGCCGATGCCGCTTTGAAGCGCGAGGACTATGACGGCGAGGCCGCCCAGGAACATGCCGGTCCGCCAGGCTGGCCAGGGGCGAGCGGGATGACGTCGCGCGACCCTGATCACGCCCCAGAGGTAGAGGGCGGCGGCGACGATTACGCCGCCAGTGACTACCGGGGCGGACTGCCACTGGGTGAACACGGCCTGAAAGCCGAACGGGGAAAGCATGCGACCTCCTGCTCCTGCGTAGCGAGCCTACCGA
>DASYAT010000225.1:0-26127 GCA_036501205.1 Streptosporangiaceae bacterium
GCTTCCTCAAGTAACGCCAACGACTTCATCCGGGGGGCATCTGGACTGGCGCCGCGTGTGCGAAGGCGCGCGGGGGGCGCGGCGCCAGTTCCAGAGAATTCATAACAAAAGGAAAGAACAGAAAAGCAGGTGCTCGATGCAGCGCTTCATCCTGACCGGAGCCCCGGGGTCAGGCAAAACCTCCATATTGCGAATCTTGGCCGCTCGCGGCTATCCAGTCATCGCCGAGGCCGCGACCGACGTGATCTCAGCCGAGCAAGCTCGCGGGATCGGTGAGCCGTGGCAAGACCCGGCGTTCATCGACAAGATCATCGAACTACAGCGATCCAGGCAGCTCGACCAGCAACTCGACCAGCCCAGGCAACTCGACCAGCACGGTGACGACACCGGGCCGGTCGAGTTTTACGATCGCTCGCCGGTCTGCACCCAGGCCCTGGCCACGTACTCGGGCTACCAGCCATCCGCAGTCCTGACGGCAGAGCTAGCCAGGATCATCGAGCATTCCATCTATCAACGGCGGGTGTTCTTCATCCGGCCGCTCGGCTTCATCGAGCCGACGGCCGCGCGCCGGATCAGCTACTCAGAGTCGCTGCGGTTTGAGCGGATCCACGAGAACGAATACGCCCGATGGGGCTTCGAACTCATCAACATCGGCCCAGCCACACCGCAGGTCCGCGCCGACCTCATTACCGACTACCTCGACGGATGTCGTCGATGAGCCGGTGGTGACGGCTGCAACCAGTCGCCCCGCGTGGGGGCCACTCTGCTGTCGCTATGGGTACAGCAAAGTGCCCCCCACGCGACCTGATCAGGTACCCAGCCAGCCCATCGCGCTTTCGCAACCGGCAGGTCCGGTGCGCGACGGCCGGCCGGGACCCGTTGCCGGGCCCGATGGCTAGCGATCGGACCCGGCCGGGAACCGCCGGCCGTCGCGCACCTCCGGGCAGGTTCAGAAGGTCCTGATCGCGATCTCGGCCGGGGCGCCCAGCAGTTCGTCGATCTCCGGGTCGAGCCGGCTAAGCGTGATCGAGGTGCCGGCCATGTCCAGTGAGGTGCAGTACTCGCCGACGTAGTTCCGCCGGACGTTGATGCCGCGCTTGGCCAGTTCCTCGTGAGCGTGCCCGTACAGCAGGTACAGCTCGCTGATCGGGGTGCCGCCGAGCCCGTTGACCATCAGCGCCACGTCGTCCCCGCTGCTGAACGGCAGGTCGGAGACGACCGCTTCGAGCAGCTCATCGACGATCGCGTTAGCCGTGGTCAGCTTCTCCCGGCGGCGGCCGGGCTCGCCGTGGATGCCGACGCCCATCTCCATCTCGTCGTCGCCCAGATCGAAGAGCGGCGAGCCCTTGGCCGGGGGAGTGCACGAGGTCAGCGCCATGCCCATGGTCCTGGTGACCGAATTGACCTTGTTCCCGATCCGCAGCAGCTCGTCCAGGTCGGCGCCCCGCTCGGAGGCGGCACCGACCGTCTTGATCACGAAGAAGTTCCCGGCCACGCCCCGGCGGCCCACCGTGTAGGTCGAGTCCTTGACCGCTACGTCGTCATCGACGATTAGCGTCCCGATCGTCAGGCCGTCGGCTTCTGCCATCTCCTGGCCCATCTCGAAGGCCATCCGGTCGCCCGTGTAGTTGTTGATGATGTGCAGCACGCCCTTAGGAGAGGCGAGCAGCTTGCTGGTCTCGTAGACGTAGTCCATCGGCGGGGCGGCGAACACATCGCCCGGGCAGGCCGCGTCCAGCATGCCCTTGCCGACGATCATCACGTGCGCGGGCTCGTGGCCAGAACCGGAACCCTGGACCACCGAGACCTTGTCATCGCGCGGCGCGTCGGTCCGCATGATCAGGTTGTACTCAGGCACGTACTTGAGCGTGTCCGGGTTCGCCAGCGCGATGCCCTTGAGCATCTCGGGTACGAACTGCCGCGGATCATTCACGAACTTCTTCACGCATACCTCCGATGAAGGGTTGGAGCACTCGCTGGGTGGGTTGGGTTTCACTCGCTGGGTGGGTTGAGTTTCACTCGCTCGGCGGGTCCTGTTTGCTGTCGGCGAGGGCTTCGAACATGACGGCGACCGCGACCGCCCCGGCGTCGAGCGTGCCGATGCTGCGCTCGCCGGTGTAGCTGGCCCGGCCGCGCATCGCCTGCATCTCGCGGGTGGCCTCGGCTCGCTCCCGCGCGGTGCTCGCGGCGGCCCGCGTCGTCGCCGCGGCGTCCAGCCCGGCGCCGATGCTGGCCTCGATCGTGTCGGTGGCCGGGACCAGCGCGTCGAGCAGGGTCTTGTCGCCCACGTCAGACTTGCCGCGCATTTTGATGCCTTCAATGCAGGCCCGCAGCATCGCCACGATCTGCGCCGGCTCAAGCTCGGTCTCGGTTCCGGCGGCCGCGCCCGCCCGGAGGAAGGCCGTTCCCCAGAGCGGCCCTGAAGTTCCGCCGATCCGGCTGGTGATGACGACGGCGACCTTCTTCAGGAAGGTGCCGATGTTCGCGCGGTCGAAGCTGTCCCAGTCGCGGATCACCAGCTCGAAGCCCCTGGCCATCGAGTAGCCGAAGTCGCCGTCGCCGACCACCGCGTCCAGGTCGCCGAAGTACTTCTCGTTCTCGACCGCGACGGTGGCGATCGTCAGGACCGCGGATTCCACGTCGCTGAAGCTTGCCTTGGACACGGTTACTCCTAGGTCGGCGTCGGCAGGACGCTGGCGAGGTCATCGAGGGTGATCCAGTGACCAGGATTGGCGTGGCTGCGGTTGGCCAGCACGGCGGCATGCTCGCCATCTGGATCGCCGAGCGCCGACACGACCAGCGCGGCCTCGCTGAAGTCTTCGCCGGCGGTGAAGTCATTGACGGTGATCACGCAGGTTAGGCCCGCATCGGTAGCGGCGACCAGGCCGTTCCTTGAGTCCTCGATCACCACGACCCGGTCTGGGGCCAGGCCCAGCTGGCCAAGTGCCAGCAGGTAGATGTCTGGCGCGGGCTTTTTCTTCGGCACGATGTCGCCGGCGAAGATCTTGACTGGCCTGGCCTGTTCGGTTCCTGCGGCCCGCTCCAGCGTGGCCCGGACCGACGGCTCGGCCGAGGTCGAGGCCACCGCGACCGGCCAGCCCGCCGCGTTGGCGTCGGCGATGACCCTGGCAACCCCGGAGCGCGGCGGCACCTTGCCCGTCGATACCAGGTGCGTATAGATCTCGGTCTTGCGCCGGTGCCAGGCCGCGACCGCGGCCTGCTGGCCTTCGGCATCGGCGGGCAGACCGGCCCGTGCAATGAATTCCGGCGTCAGCAGGCTGGCCATCCGCTCCTTGCCGCCGCCGATCTTGAGTTTCTCCCGGTATTCGGCCACGCTCCAGCGCACCGGCAGGCCGAACTCCTCGAAGGTCTGATTGAACGCGACCAGGTGCCCGTACTGCTCGGTGTCGGCCAGCACACCGTCGCAGTCGAAGATGAGCGCGATCTGCGTATCGCCGGAGCCCAAGGTCAGCTCACCAGGCCTTGCCGACGCTGCCGAAGCGCCGCATGTGGTCGGCCGCCAGCTCCACCACCGCGGCCCTGGTCGCCTGGAACAGCGACGGCGGGTCCCAGCTGTTTCGCTCCTCGGCGTCCCGCAGGAACGACAGGTTCGCCCGCATGAACGTGACCTTCAGCGCGGTGGAGATGTTCACCTTCGCGCAGCCGCGTGCGATCAGGTCGGTGAACTGCGCGTCCGTCATCCCGGTCCCGCCGTGCAGCGCGATCGGGATCGGCTGGGCGGTGACGATGTCCGAGACCCGCTGCGCGTCCAGCTTCGGTTTGGAGTGATAGACGCCGTGCGCATTGCCGATCGCCGGGGCGAACACGTCGATACCGGTCGTCCGGATGAACTCAAGCGCCACCGGCAGCGACTGGGTCGCCGCGACCTCGTCCGAGCCGATGTCGTCCTCGACCCCGGTGATCGCCTCGATCTCACCTTCCACCTGCGCGCCGTACTGCCTGGCCTCGACCACGACCTCGACGGTCTGCCACTGGTTCTCCGCCACCGGCAGCGACGAGCCATCGAACAGCACCGAGTTCCAGCCCTTGCGCAGGCAGGCGGTGATCACGGACCGATCGGGGCAGTGATCAAGGTGCAGGCTAACCGGTACCTCGATGCCTGCCGTCAGCTCCCGCCACATCGCGAACAGCAGGTCAAGCCCAATTGACCGGACCGTCTTCACTGAGGTCTGAATGATCACGGGCGAGCGCTGCTCGACGGCCGCCGCCAGTACGGCCTCAAGCGTCAGGCCGTTGACCACGTTGATCGCGGCCACGCCGTATCGCTCGGCGAACGCCCGGTCGAGAATCTGGTTCAGCGGAACGACAGGCACACCTAGCCTCCTCGCGGCGACTATGGCGAACCTACGCGCCCGCAAGCCCTCCCGAATCGGTGAAATTCCCCATCTTCAACGGAGGGACATCCCCCACCCGGCCCGCCAGCACCAGTGGGTGGCGCTATTCGCAGAACACTTGCACCTTGCTGCCGGAGTCGTCGACATCGACGGTCACGTCCTCGAGCTGGTCGATGAGTTCTTCAAGTTGCTGTGGTTTGAGTTCGGTGAGGTCTATCGGTACCGCGGACTCGCTGAGCTTCTCGTTGAGCTTGGTGAGTGCCTGCGGAGGGACGAGGCTCGCAAGCCGGACGCCTGCGCGCAGAAACTGCAGCGGAATCCGGATGTTGATCCGGCTCGGGTCCTCGCCCGCAGAGCTGTCCATCATGACCACGCGCAGGTACTTGGGCCGGGACTTCGGACGGGACACGGTACCCACCGGCGGCTCGGGCCGGTCTTGGTCGATGGCGTCGATCAGCCGTTCGGCCTCATCCGCCGTGATCTTGGCCTCGGCCAGCATCTGCAGGACTTGGCGGCGCTGTTCGTTCATTCCTGCTCCTTCTGATCTACCTGACATTCACCTGGATGGCCATCTGGCCGTCCGCAAGTTCAATCTGGGTGCCGGGCAGCGCCCGTAGCACTTTCCCGATGCTGCGCAGCGCGGCCGCCGGGCTCACCTCGAAGAGGAGACAGGCAACGAATCCGGCCAGCACCACAAGCAGCAGTAGCGGCGACAGCACCAGCAGCACCGGCAGTACCGGGACATACAGTCGCAGCCGGCGGCCGCCGGGACGCCGGTAACGTACGGTCACCAGTTGCGGGATCATCGAGGCTTCTCCAGTTCGGCCAGCGCCTCCTGGGCGCTGATCTCTCCCCGCCGCAGGCGGTCAACTACGTCGGCGCTGGTGGGCGCCGGGTCAATGTCGACGAAGTCGAGATGCTCGGCGATCCGGTTCAGCCGGGACTTGATCGTCGGGTAGCTCACCCCGAAAACCCGCTCCATTTCCTTGATCGAGCCGTGCGACCGTATGAACGCGGCAACGAACACCTGGTCGTCGATGCTGAGCTGGGCTAGTTGCGGGGGCTCGAACTGACCCTCGACCGCGATCCCGCTCCCGGTAAGGCGGACCCGCTCGACCACGAACGTCTGGCCCCCGGTCAGATCCGTCAACTCCTGCCAGTCCACCCTGGGCTCCCTCACTCCCGGCTTGATCCTGTGATCCATGTTTATCTCGACTTCCTGAAGATGTCAAAGCAAATAACTTAACTTTCTTTAGTTGATCTTGAATAAAAGAGAGATTTCGATGCGGTCAGAAGACTTAAGGAGTCGGCGAATCTGAAGGCTTACGGTCTCCGGCGGTCACCCCGCTGCGGGCCCCGGTCCGGGGCTGGCGCGGCCGGGCTGGCGATGCGAACCACGTAAATAGGCGCAAAAAGGTCAACGTGCAGGTGGGTCCGAAAGATGAATGCGCGGATTCATCCGGGTTTTCAAGGATGAATCCGCGCATTCATCTGCGCCGCACCAGTCAAGCAGCGCGCTCGCCAGAAACGGATGTGGCAGTTGCGCCTGCCGGGCCACATGAGGTTGGCAGTCGGCCTGATCTACGCAGGCCGCGTCGGCAGTGCAGCGCGGAGCCAGCATCGGGGTGCGCGGACTGCGTCGCGGCGGGAGGGACGGTGGCCTGGGCGTGGTGGTTGGTGATTCGGCCGGGGCTGGGTGCTGGGGTTGCGGTCGGCGTCGCGGCGGGTGGGGGTGGTGGCCTGGGCGTGGTGGTTGGTGACTGGCCCGGGGCTGAGTGCTGGGGGTTGGGGGTCAGAGGTGATCCGGCGGGGGGCGGTGGGTGTGGGCGATCCAGGACTCGGTGACTGGCCCGCCCTGGGAGTTGGGGCTCGCGGCGGGTGGGGGTGGCGGCCTGGGAGTGGGCGGTTGGGGGTGATCCGGCTCTGGTGGCTGGGACTAGACCACGCGCAATGCGTTATCGCCAAAGAATCATGTATTGCCGGGACGGCGTTGAGGTCTGGGCGGATTGGGTTGGGCTGCCGGGGTCAAGTGCCAGGCTGAGCTGGCTAGCGGGTTCTTGAGCGGCTTGCTAGGGCGGCCAGCTCGGTGCGGTTGCGGGAGCCGGTTTTGCGCAGGACCGCGCCTGCGTGCTTTTCGACCGTCTTGACCGAGAGCACCAGTCGCTCGGCGATTACCTTGTCGGGGAGGCCCTGCTCCATCAGGCCGCGTACCTGGCGCTCGCGCTCGGTCAGCGCATCGGGTCGCTCATCCGCCTCTGCCCGCAGCCCGCGATGCAGTTGCCGCAGCGCCGAGCCCGACAAGATGGCCTGGCCCCGGCCGGCCGCCACCACGGCCCGCGCCAGTTCCGGCCCGTCCACCGCCGCGTCGACACAGCCCCGCGCTCCGGCTCGCATGGCCACCGCGACCCGTTCGTCCTGAGCATCGCACACGCCTACGACAACGAGCCCGCCGTCTTGGCCGATGAGGAGCCCGGCGATGCCGTTCTCGCTGGCAGTGCGCTCGATCGGCAGGCCGAGATCCACCAGGGCCACGTCCGGTCGCAGCTCCGCGCAGGCCTGCGATGCCTCCGCCGCGGTGCCGACCTCCCCGATCACTTCAATCCCGGGCTCGGTCCAGGCCAGCAGCCGGGCCAGCCCGGCTCGCAGCGCCGGCTGCCGCGCCGCCACCAGCACCCGCAGCCTCGGCGCCTGCGGCTCGGCGTCCGGCAGATAGGGGAACCGGGCCCGGATCCGCGTGCCCCAGCCAGGCAGCGAATCGACCTCAACCGTCGCGCCGACCTCCCTGGCCCGCTCGGTCATCGCCCGCAAGCCGAACTGATCGCCCTGCCAGCCTGACTTCGGGTCGAACCCCTGCCCGTCGTCCTGCACGAGCAGCGACACCGCGCCGGCCTCATACAGCAGCCCGAGCCGAACGGTGCGGGCCTGGCCGTGCCCGACGATGTTGGTCAGTGCCTCCCTGGCGATCCGCAGCACCTCACGGGACCGCTGCGGTTCGAGCGTCACAGCCGGGCCGGCGGTGACAAACCTGACCTCCAGCCGGCCAATGCTCTCGGCCCAGGCCACCTCCGAGCGCAACGCCGTTTCCAGGGTCCGCCCGTCCAGCGGCGAGGCGGCCAGCCCGAGCAAGGTCAGTCGCGCCTCCACCAGCGCGTCTCCGGCCAGTGCGCTGGCCTCACGCAGATGCGCGGTCAGGTCCAGGCCGGTCTCCAGGTCACGTCCGGCGCTGTCGATGTGCAGCCTGATGCTGACCAGTCGCTGCGCCAGCGTCTCGTGGAGTTCGGCCAGGATCCGATCCCGCTCGGCGGCTACCGCCTCGGACCTGGCCCGTTCCTCGGCTGCTTCGTGCATCCGCGCGTTGGCCAGTGCGATCGCGGCGTGCTTGGCGAACAGCCGCAGCAGGTCGGCGTCGTCCGGCCCGAACGCCCGCCGCTCGTCCCGGCTGAACACGATGCACGCGCCGATGATGCGGCCCCGCCACTCCAGTGGCATGCCGATCACGCCGCGCAGCGTCGCCCGCGACTCGGGCGAGACGTGCCCGCCCGGCACGTCGTCATAGCGTGCGAACCACACCGGCGCCCGGCGCGCCACCACCGCGCCGGTCATGCCCTCGGTCAGCGGGAAGACCCGGCCGGACTGGCAGGCGACTCCGATGTCGGCTTCCTTGCGGTAGGTGCCCGCGGCCTCGTCGACGCTGCAGATCGATCCGGCATCGCAGCCGAGCAGTTCGGTGCAGCGCAGCAGGATCCGCTCTAGCAGCGGGCGCAGCGAGAACTCGCCGGCCAGGTCCTCGGCGACCGCGATCAGCCCGGCCGCCCGCGCCTGCGCGCCGCCATCGCTCGGCGTCAGGTGCGCAGGCGGCTCGGCGGACACGAGTCCGAGCATCACTCCACGTCCGCCGCGCCGTCAAGGTTCATGCCTTCCACGCCTCGCGCAAACTGGATTGACAGCGTTTCTAGCATGTGTAATATTTCTCTTACAGGTGTAGGCGACAGCCGACTGGTGTAACCCGGGAGCTAGCACTGATTACGGAAGCCGAACTTCTCGCCGTACTGACGGCGACGGCCAACTCACTCCGGCTGCGGGTGGTGGCCGAGCTGTCAGACGGCCCAGTGCACGTCAGTGAGTTGGCCAGGCGACTCGGCATCTCCCGGCCGCTGCTGTACATGCACCTGGACCGGCTGGAGAAGGCGGGGCTCATCGCCGGGCACCTCGAGCTTTCCGGGGACGGCAAGGCGATGAAGTACTTCGAGATCGTGCCGTTCGAGTTGTACCTGACCGCCGAGAAGATCGCCGAGGCCGTCCGGGCGGCCCCGGCGGGCGAGAGCCAACAGGAGCTGGACATGCAGACCCCCGAGACGAATGCGAGCGACCTATGATCGCGCTGGCCTCTAGCGCCTCCACTCACACGCTGAACCCGACCGCGGTCATCATCAGCGTGGGCATCCCGTTCGTGATCTGCGCGGCGATCGCCGTCATCGTGTGGGCGTACTTCAACTTGCAGGCGCACCGCGCCGACGCGGTTGCCATGGCCGAGTACCGCAAGCTCGCTCTGGACGCGGTGGACAACCAGCAGGAGCTGCGGTCCGAGCTGGCGAAGCTGACGGCGAAGGTCGATGCGGTTGAGCAGCTCATGCGAGATGTCGGATGAGCGCCGATCTGGCGGCCGGCCAGCTCGGCCGGTCGAAGCTGGTGCTGAGGCTTGATCCGGTGCGGCTGCTGTTCTCGCGCAGCCTGTGGCGAGCCGTCGGCTACCTGACTGGCTACCTGGTGTTCAGCGGGCTGCTGTTCGCGATCGCCCTGGCTGTCGTGACGACCGTCGGCGCGCTGTCCTTCACGCTGTTCGGCATCCCGCTGGCGATCGCGGCCGCGTGGGCGGTGCACTGGTGCGCCGGCGTTGAGCGCTGGCGGCTGCGCGCGGTCTTCGACGCGCCGGTCAAGGCCAGCTATCCGCCGCTGCCGCCGCGCGGCCTGCTCGCCCGCGCCCGCGCTTGCTGGACGGACCGGGCGACCTGGCGCGAGTTCGCCTACCTGGTCGGCCTCTTTCCGCCGCTCTTCTGTCTCGACACGGTCGTGGTCGCGATCTGGGCGTGGTTCGCGTCCTGGATCACGCTCCCGCTGTGGTACTGGGCGCCGTGGACCGACTATCACGGCATCAAGTACCACGGCATGCAGCTCGGGTTCTATTTCCCGCAAGACCGCCGCCCCGGCGGCGCGGGCACGATCGGCATCTTCGTCGACACGCTGCCCAAAGCGCTGATCGTCGCGGCGGCCGGCCTTGTCGGCCTCCTGATCTTCAACTACGTGATCGTGGCGACCGCGCGGATGCACGCCCGGGTCGCGCGAGCCCTGCTCCGCCCGCCCGCCGACCCGCTAGCCGAGGTCAAGGCCGCGCTGGCCACACCAGGTCCGCTTGGTCCCCTGCATCCGAGCCCTCTGCATCCGAGCCCTCTGCATCCGAACCCGCAGTAGACCGATGCCCTTGCCCGGGAGCTGGCACTCGCGGGCAAGGGCCAGACGCGACAAGACCGCACCATCAACCCTTGGAGAGTCCGCGATGCACTCGTCGCACAGCTCAGTATTGCCCAAAACACCGCCACCTAGCCCGCAACCCGGTCTGCATCGGCGGCCCGTCGTCGAGCGGATCGCCGCCTGGAGCATCAAGCACCGTAAAACCGCCGTGCTCGGCTGGGTGCTGCTGGTGGCGGTGATCTTCGTCCTCGGCCAGCACATCGGCTCGAGCAACGTCAATTCCTACGATCCCGGCCAGTCCGGGCAGGCCGAGCGGACCCTGAACCGGCTGAACGTCAACGGGCCGCCGCCCGCGGAAAGCGTGCTGATCCAGGCGCGCAATCCCGCCGCCCGGTTCGCCACCGATGCGGCGATGCGGCGCGCGGCTACTGAGGTCATCGCCGCGCTGCACCGGCTGCCCCGATCGACCGCCTCTCATATCGCCTCACCTCTGGTGCCTGGCAACGGTCCGCTGATCTCTCCGGACGGAAGGTCCGCGCTCGTCACCTTCAACGTCAGCGGGAAAAACGAAACCCAGGCGGTGCTTCCCGCGCTCAAGGCTGTCGCCTCAGTACAGGCGGCAAACCCGCAGTTGCGGATCCGCGAGGTCGGCGACGCGAGCGTCAACCGGGTGGCGAACGCCACGATCAGCCGTGACTTCCGCAAGGCGGAGACGACCTCGCTGCCGATCACGCTGATCTTGCTGCTGCTGGTCTTCGGCGCGCTGATCGCGGCCGGCATACCGCTCTTGCTGGCCGCCACGGCAGTGATCAGCGCGATCTCGCTGGCCTCGGTCGTCGGCCAGTGGCTGCCCGTCGGTCAGAGCACGTCGGAAGTCATCTTGATCATCGGCATGGCCGTCGGGGTCGACTACTCGCTGTTCTACCTGCGCCGGGAACGCGAGGAGCGGGCGCGGGGCGCGAGCTTGGCCGAGGCGCTGCGGATCGCCGCCGCCACCTCGGGCCGGGCGATCGTAGTTTCCGGGCTGACTGTGATGGTCGCGCTGGCCGGACTGTTCATGACCGGCTACGACGTCTTCACCGGCATTGCGATCGGCACGATCGCGGTCGTTGGCATCACCGTGGCCGGGTCGCTGACCGTCCTGCCTGCCCTGCTGTCCTGGCTCGGCAAGTGGGCCGACCGGGGCAAGATCCCCTTCCTTGGCCGCCGACGGACGGCATCGAAGCCGTCTGCGCTGTGGACCGCGCTGGTGACCCGCGTCATGCGCCGGCCGGCGGCCTGGGGCGGCGTGGCCGCGATCGCCATGATCGCGCTGGCGTTGCCCGCCTTCGGGTTGCGGCTGGCCAACCCGCCGAACGGCGGGTTCTCTGGCAATCTGCCGATCATCAAGGCCATCGACGCGATGCAGCGGGCCTTCCCGCAGGCGCCCTCTCCAGCGCAGATCGTCGTCACCGGCTCTGACCTGGCCGGGCCGTCGGTCAGCGCCGCTGTCACCGCTCTGCGGCACGATGCGTCGGCGACCGGCCTGATCCGTCCGCCGGTCACCACCAACCTGGTCGCGGGCGGTCGCGCGCTGATCGTCGATGTGCGGCTCGCCGGGAACGGCATCAACGCCACCTCCGACCGGGCCCTGCTGGCGCTGCGCGACCGGGTGCTGCCTGAGACGTTCGGGAAGGTCGGCGGCGTCAGCTACGCGGTCAGCGGTGATACCGCGAACAACTACGACGACATCAAGTCCCTGGACACCAGCACGCCGCTCGTGCTTGCGGTCGTGGCCCTGCTGGCGTTCGTGCTGTTGCTGATCGCGTTCCGGTCGCTGCCGATCTCGCTGCTGTCGGTCGGGCTGAACCTGCTCTCGGTGGCCGCCTCCTACGGCCTGATCGTCCTGATTTTCCAGGACGGTCGGCTGCAGGGACTGATCGGCTACACCGGCTACGGCGGGATCGTGCCGTGGGTTCCGCTGTTCATGTTCGTGTTCCTGTTCGGCCTGAGCATGGACTACCACGTGTTCATCCTCAGCCGGATCGCCGAGTTGCGGGCCGGGGGCGCCTCCACCAGGCAGGCGGTGGTCGGCGGCATCTCGACCAGCGCCGGCGTCGTGACCAGCGCCGCCGTGATCATGGTGGCGGTGTTCTCGATCCTGGCCACCCTGTCGATCATCCAGCTGCAGACACTCGGAATCGGCCTGGCCGCCGCCGTGCTGATCGACGCCACCGTGGTCCGCGGAATCCTGCTGCCCGCCGCGCTCGCGCTGCTCGGCGAGCGTAGCTGGTACCTGCCGCGTTGGCTGGCCTGGCTGCCGGGTCGCAGGACCGCCCTGCCCGCCAAGGCCGGCCTGCCCGCCGAGCCTGTGCTCTCTGCTCGGTAGCGAACTCCAAGTTGGGGCGCGCCCCCGGCCCGCTGTCACGGGCCGGGGGCGCTTTTCGTCTCAGAGGCTGAAGCCATGAGCCAATGGGCAGGAGAAAGCCATGCGAGTATTCGTCGCCGGAGCGAGCGGCGCGATCGGCAGGCGACTGGTGCCGGCCCTGGTCGCGGTCGGATACGAGGTCACCGGCAGCACGCGCAAGCCGGCCAACGCCACGACGCTGAGCGCGGCCGGCGCGACGCCGGTCGTTCTGGACGGGCTCGACGCGACCGCGGTCGGGGAGGCGATCGCCAAGGCTGAGCCCGACGTGATCGTGCACCAGATGACCGCGATCCCGGCCGCCGCCGGACTGCGCAACTTCGACAATGTCTTCGCCGTCACCAACGAACTGCGCACCAAGGGCCTGGATCACCTGATGGCGGCGGCGCTGGCGACCGGTACTCCTCGGGTGATCACTCAGAGCTACACCGGCTGGCCGAACATCAGGACCGGCGGCCCGGTGAAGACCGAAGAAGATCCGCTCGACCCGGATCCGCCCGCCCATCAGAGGGCGTCGATGGCGGCGATCAGGTACCTGGAGCGAACCGTCCAGAACGCGGACGGTATTGCCGGCCTGGCCCTGCGGTACGGCATGCTGTACGGTCCGGGCACCGCCGACGAGATCGCCGCCATGATCGGCAAGCGCCGGTTCCCGCTGGTCGGCGATGGCGCTGGGGTCTGGTCCTTTGTCCATGTCGACGACGCGGCGCTGGCGACAGTGGCGGCGGTGGAGCGCGGGCCGGCCGGGGTGTACAACATTGTGGACGACGAGCCCGCTCCGGTCGCCCGGTGGCTGCCGGTCGTCGCGGCCGCGATCGGCGCCAAGTCACCGATGCGGGTGCCGACCTGGCTCGGCCGGATCGCCGCCGGGGAAGTGGGAGTCTCGATGATGACGCGGGTGCGAGGCTCGTCGAATGCCAAGGCCAAGCGTGAACTCGGCTGGCAGCCGCGCTGGTCATCCTGGCGCGAAGGGTTTGCCTGCGGACTTGGGGAGTGATTAAGGTGCGCGCGGATCAGGCAAGGGCGGGGGAAATCGGCGACGAGCGCGTAAGTTCCGAGCGAGGCGGAGGCGAGCGGGCTAGCACAGCACAGCTCTACGCGGGTCTGCGGCCGTTGATGTTCTCGATCGCGTACCGGATGCTCGGCCGGGTGACCGAGGCCGAGGACATCGTGCAGGAAGCGTTCCTGCGTTACCACCGGGCGATGGCGGACTCGGCCCAGCCAGACTCGCCCAAGGCGTACCTCGCGGCTGTGACCACGCGGCTGTGCATCGATCAGCTACGGTCGGCCAGGCAGCAGCGCGAGGCCTACGTGGGGGAGTGGCTGCCTGAGCCGCTGATCTCCGGCGAGCCGATCGGCGGCGCCCTGGCGGTGCCGGCCGATCCGGCCGCGCTGGCCGAGCAGGCCGACTCGCTTTCGATGGCGTTCATATTGCTGCTTGAGCGGCTGACGCCGGTCGAGCGAGCCGTGTTCCTGCTGCACGACGTCTTCAGCTACGACTACGACGAGACCGCGCGGATCGTCGGCAAGTCGCGGGACTACTGCCGCCAGCTGGCCCGGCGGGCCCGTCAGCACGTCACGGAGCACCGGCCGAGGTTCGAGGTGTCGCTAACCGATCGGGACAAGCTGGCTTCGCGGTTTTTCGCCGCGGTCGGTGATGGCGACGTGGACAGCCTGGTCGACTTGCTCGCCGAGGATGTGACCGTCTATGGTGACGCCGGCGGCATGCGCCCGTCCTGGCCGGGGCCGATTACTGGGATCAAGCGGGTCAGCCAGCTGTGGATTGGCCTGGTCAGGCAACTGCATCTGATCTCGGGTGCGATGCGGCCGATGACCGTGAATGGCCAGCCGGGTGCGCTGTTCCTGGCCAGCGACGGCTCCCTGATCAACGTGGTCGTGCTCGACATCGCAGCCGGGCAGGTTACGGCGATCCGGTCGGTCATCGCCAGGGACAAGCTGCGGCACCTCGGGCCGCTCGCCGATATCGAGGAGGTCTACGAGCAGTCGCGGGCCGCGCCGTCGGCCAGCGATGTGACCGGTCAGGCGTGACCGGCCAGGAGCGAGCGGCCAGGAGTGAGCGGCTAGGCCGGGACCGGCTGGCTGCGGAGCAGGCCGTCGTCAGCTTCGGCGGCCTGCACATCGTCGCGGGAGATGCCGAGCAGGTACAAGATCGCGTCGAGATGCGGCACGCTCACTGAAGCGTCGGCGGCGTTGCGGACGGCGGGTTTGGCGTTGAACGCGATGCCGAGCCCGGCGGCGGCGATCATGTCGAGGTCGTTGGCCCCGTCGCCGACGGCCACGGTCTGGCTGAGCGGCACCCCGGCCTGGTCGGCGAACTGCCTAAGCATCCGCTCCTTGCCGGCCCGGTCGATCAGCGGTCCTGTCAGGCGGCCGGTGAGCTTGCCGTCGGAGATCTCCAGCGTGTTGGCCGCTGCGTAGTCGAGTCCGAGTTCGTTGGTCAGCCAGTCGGTGACCTGGGTGAAGCCGCCGCTGACCACGCCGCACCGGTAGCCGAGCCGGTTCAGCGTCCGCACCAGCGTTCGCGCGCCGGGGGCGAGCGTCAGCTGATGTCGCAGGTCGATCAGGACGCTCGCATCGAGGTCAGCGAGCAGCGCGACCCGCTCGCGTAGTGCCTGCTCGAAGTCGATCTCGCCCCGCATCGCCGCCGCCGTCAGCGCGGCTACCTCGCTGGCACACCCGGCCCGCTCGGCTAGCTCGTCGATGACCTCGCCGGTCAGCAGCGTCGAATCTACGTCCATGACGACCAGGCGCATCGCCCGGCGATGCAGACCGCCGCGCTGGACGGCCACGTCGACGCCGAGCGTCGCCGACTCGCGCGCTAGTGCCGTCCGCAGGCCTTCGGGATCGGCACCGGAGACGTCGAACTCGATGCAGGTGACCGGCCCGCTGGCCAGCCGTCCGATGCTGTCGATGTTCGCGCCGCTGGCCGCGATCCGCCCGGCGATGGCCGCGATCACGGCTGGCGTGAGCGGGTTGCCGAGTACGGTCACGTGCAGCCGCCCGCGCAGCCTTGGTGCCTGCTCGCCCGATCCCATGGTGATCTCGGCATCCATCTGCAAGTCCGCGGCGAGCGAGGTCACCTGCCAGTGAATGGTGGTCAGATCGGGTGCCGGCCCGCAGGCCAGCAGCACGCCGAGGATCAGTCGCCCGCGGATAACGACCTGCTCCACATCGAGCACGGTCATCTCGTGCGCGGACAGCACACTGAATAGCCGGGACGTGACGCCGGGCCGGTCCCGGCCCGTCAGGGTGATCAGCACCGTCACTTGCGACTGTGCTGACTGCGACTGTGCTAGCTGCGATCGGGCTGCGTGTGATCCGGTCATGGCGGTGCCCACGCTACCTGGCCCGCCATACTTGAAGTATGACGAGCGGCGACTATGACCCGTTTGTGACCGGGCCGCATCCGGTTGGATCGCGAACCTGGCAAGCACGCGATGAGGCCAGAGACCGGCAGTTCACCTGCGAGATCTGGTATCCGGCCGAGTCTGACCGGCCGGGCGGCACGAGCCAGGGGGGACGACCCGCAGGAACCCCGGGCGAGGCGGACGATAACGGCGAGTTGCGCGACGCGGCGCCGTTGCCAGGCGCGCACCCGCTGGTCGTGTACTCGCACTTCAGCGGCGGAGGACGGCGGGTGTCGAGTTTTCTGTGCCGGCACCTGGCCAGCCACGGCTATGCGGTGGCGGCGCTGGATCACTCAGAAGTAGCCGCACCCGAGCTGGCTTCCCGGCCCGGCGAGACGCCTGAGCAGCGGGCCGTCAGAGTCGATGCGATCATTGCCAGCAGAGTTCCCGACGTGTGCTTCCTGCTCGCCGATCTGGTCTCCGGTGAGCCGTCACAAGCGAGCGATATCGGGGACGGAGCAGCGGCGGCCGGGCGCCGCGCGCAGGCGGTGGTCGATATCGCGCTGGACCTCGACCAGCTCGGCCTGGTCGGTCACAGTTTCGGCGGCTGGACCGCCCTGGCCACGCCCAACGTTGAGCCCAGGGTGCGTGCCGTCGCCGCGTTCGCGCCTGGCGGTAGCTCCGAGCCGAAACCCGGCATCCTTCCGTTGCGCCTCGACATTGCCTGGGGCCGCGACATTCCCACGCTATATCTCGCTGCTGACAGCGACGTGGGGATCCCGGCTGACGGCGTGGCCGAGCTATTTGACCGGACTCCGGCGACTAAGCGCATGTTCACCTTGCTGCGAGCCGATCATCAGCATTTCCTCGACAACGTGGAGGTCGTGCACGAGGCGGTCCGGTCGATGACTTTTCCCGGGGACGCGGCATGGATTCCTGGCGCCATGCGGCCGATCTCCGAACTGTGCTCGGGAGGAGCGGCGCACTCGTTTACCCGCGGCCTCACGCTTGCTCATCTGGACGCCTCGCTGCGGCAGCGGCCGGAAGCCAAGCAATTCCTTGCCGGTGACGTCGTAGCCGAGCTTGCGGTGCAAGGGGTCGAGGCGACCGAGTATCGCGGCGCTAGCCCGCACCCAGCTCCTGCCTTGCCCGGATGAGAAAGTCTCGTTCGGCAGCGTTGCCTGCCAGTTCGATCGCGGTGTCGTAACTGGCGACCGCTTGGACCTCCTCACCGGCTCGGCGAAGCAGATCGGCCCGGATCGCATGGAACAGGTAGTACCGGTCGAGCTTCAAACCCTCGAGAAGGCCGAGCGCCTCCCGAGGCCCGGCCACTTCGGCGACCGCGACCGCCCGGTTCAGCGCGACCACGGGGGTCGGCGCGATCCGCAAGAGCTGGTCATACAGCGCCACGATCTGCCCCCAGCCGGTCGCGCCGGCCGTCGGCGCGTCCGAGTGCACCGCGTTTATCGCGGCCTGGATCTGATAGGGACCAGGCTGGTCTCGACGCAGGCACTGGCGCACGATCGCCTGACCCTCGCTGATCAGCGCGCGGTCCCACCGGCTGCGGTCCTGGTCGGCCAGCAGGACCAAGGCACCGTCCGCATCGGTCCTGGCCGGGCGGCGGGCCTCGATCAGCAACATCAGCGCGAGCAATCCAGCCACCTCGGGCTCATCTGGCATCAGCTCGGCGAGCAGCCGCCCCAGCCTGATCGCCTCCGCGCTTAGATCCGGCCTGGTCAGCTGATCGCCGGCGGTCGCGGCGTAACCCTCGTTGAAGATCAGGTAACAGACCGTGAGCACCGCCCGGAGCCGATCAGGCAACTGGCTCTCACTCGGGATCTGGTAAGGGATCCGCGCGTCGCGGATCTTGCCCTTGGCCCGCACGAGCCGCTGAGCCATCGTCTGCTCGGACACCAGAAACGCGCGGGCGATCTCACCGGTGGTAAGGCCGCCGAGCAGCCGCAGCGTCAGCGCAACCTGCGCCTGCGGCCCAAGCGCCGGATGGCAGCAGGTGAAGATCAGCCGCAGCCGGTCATCGCGCACGGCGACCTCCTCCATGGGCTCGTCAGGTGCGTGAAGCAGCGCGGCCTGGGAGTGGCGGTCATCGCGGGCCGCCTCGCGCCGCAGCCGGTCGATCGCCCGGTTTCGGGCCGTGGTGATGATCCAGCCAGCCGGGCTTGGCGGCAGGCCGCTGTCCGGCCAGCGCTGCAGCGCGGCGGCGAACGCGTCCTGGACCGACTCCTCAGCGATGTCAATGTCGCCGAAGTGCCTGACCAGGACCGCGACCGCCCGTCCGTACTGCTCGCGGAAGACACGCCCGATCTGGTCAGCTGACGGGCCAGGCAGCACGGACTGCGCACTGCCGTCCGCAGTCCGTGCTTCCGGTGTTTGCCAGCCAAGCGCGCCGCTTGCTGGCGGCGTGGCGCTCAGGTAGGCACGTCTTGCATCGGGCGCAGCTCGAGCGGCAGGGTGATGATCGCCGCCATCCGCCGGGCCCAGTCGAGCGCCTCTTCCTGGCTGTCCGCCTTGAGGATGGTGAACCCGCCGATGTGCTCTTTGCCTTCGGTATAGGGGCCGTCAGTCTCCATCACCGCGCCGTCGGCGAGATGCAGCACGGTGGCGGCTTCTGGCGCGTCCAGACCGGAGCTGAAGACCCAGGCGCCTGCCTGCTTCATCTCATTGCGCAGATCGGCGAGCTTGGTCATGATCGGCTGCAGTACCTCCGGCGGCGGCGGGTCGCCGGCCGGGGAGTAGATGCTGATCAGGTAGTTCGTCATCGCCGCACTCCCTCGAGTGGTTGGAAGCTCTCTTCTACCTGGTATACGAATGCCCTCGCCCGGATTCGACAGTCACCGCGGTCCCTGACTGAGTAATGATGATCGTGCCCCTCGCGGTCGGGTCGGCGTAGGGACAGTCGCGGTAGGCAACCTGACTGAGGTCAGGGAACCCGTCCAGCACGGTCGCCGACGACCGGCCCTGCTGTTCGAATCGGACTACGAACCCGACTGGCAGCGGCTGCGGACACCGGACCGCGACGCTCACCGTCGCCGTGACCCAGCCGGTCATCCCCGGGCCTAGCACCGGAGTCGCGAACGGGCTCGCGAGCGGGATCTCGCCGCAGGTCCCAAGGCCGCTCGCGATCACGTGCAGCCCGCCGAGCGGGAACGTTGGCAGCACCTTGCCTAGCCTGACCTCCGCCTTGGACTGGTTCTTGACCTCGATGCCGAGTTGCAGGTCCAGGCCGCGCTCAACTCCGCAGGAGTTGCCGGTGAAGACGATCGGCGGGACACCGACCGCGATCGCGGGCCGGGTCGGCGTGCTCACCGGCTTGGCCACCTGGTGCTTGTGATGAACCGAGACCCGGCCCGCGACGAAGCCAGCCACCAGGCCAACGGCCAGCGCGGCGATCGTGACCTCCAGCGTCGCCCGGCGGAGTACCCCCAGCGCCTGGCTGACCCATCTCCTGACCGGTCCGGACTTGTCGCCTGAACTCGGTCGGCGCCCGTAACCGCCGAACTCAATGAATTCTCCGTTGTCTGGCTTGCTCATCGCCCGGCTTCCTCCGTGCCCACGAACATTTTGCCCGCTCCGAGATCCCAACGGAAGAGACCGACAGGCTGTACCCTGGTTCACCAGCGCAGACGGAGCGTGTCACGGCTAAGTCACCAGCGAGCTGGCAGCCTTTCGAGCGTTTCACGGCGCAGGCGGCGCTTCTTTGGATCCAATCCGATAGCTGGAGGTTATGCGTGACCATGCGGAAGGCACCCGATGTCGGTCTGACCGAGCTACGGCATCGGGTTGTGCGAGACTCCGCCGAACTAGCCCAAGCCGCGTACCAGTTAGCACGCAAGTATCACGAAGATGGCGACGTCGCCTCGGCCGCTCGCTGGAGTCGCGTCGCGGCGGCGCGTCCGGAGTCAGCGGATCTGCTCGATGCGCTGATCGCTCACTATGACCCGACCAGGCCCGCCGATGCCGGGCGAGGCGCCGGCCGTCTGCGGCCGGCCGACGACGGTGCGGATGAGAGCTGCCCGCTTGGCGGGCTGGCCGAGATCATGCGGTGCCGGCTGACGCTGGCAACCGTGCACGTCGGCGTCTGCCGGTCTTGCCAGCAGGAATTGCTTGACCACGGCGGAATCGTCCCGGTGCCCAGGCTCGTCCGCCAGCCAGACCCGGTGGGCTGACAGCGGCCCGCGCCGTGCCCGGCCGGGCAGCTGATCTCTTGATTTAAGGCGACGTGAGCGTGACCTGGAGGGGAGATTTAGGCCACGCTCACGCGCCGTCGGGCGGGTCTTGATCAGTACGGCCTAGCGCTCGGAGTCGATTCCGTGGACGGCCGGCACCCGCACGGTCCGGTGACCAGGCGTGCCACCCAGAATCACCTTTCGAAGCGAGATGTCATTGCGCATATTTGTTTCGTGCAGCAGTTTTTCGGGGTTCGCGATGATCTCTATGTAGTACGTGCCGTTTGGCAGATTCGTGACATTGAACGCCTGGCCCGGGGTGTCCTGGAAGTAGGTGTCGCCCCAACCCAGGGGCAGTTCCTCTCTCACCCACAGCGCACTTTGTGAGCTGCAGGCGCCGGAGAGCCCGGTGAATGACGGTACCCAGGTGGCGTGCGGCAGCAGCAGGTTGACCGGGTCGGTCGGCGCGATGCAGAAGCCTTCCTTCTGGCTTCGCAGCACCTTGGTCTTGCTCGAGTTGAGCAACCGGTACTGGGCGAACTGCTGGAAGTGCCAGTGGTTGTAACCGGAGAAGCCCATGGTCCCGACCCGGGTTCGCCCGACGACGTGCCCGTTTCGGTAGAAGTACTGGTAAGCGTGCATCCACGGCGACCCGTCGTGCCGGAAGCCTTCGACATCGAGCCTGGAGTTCCCGCCGACCCAGACCGTGGCGCCAAAGCTCATTTGCGTGGTGGCCTTCTTGTGTTTGGGCGCGAAGTTCGAAACCCTGATCCCCCACGACGGCAACGGGGACAGGTCCGGCAGGTCGGCCTTGGGCGGCGAGTTCAGCGTCTTCGCCGCCGGCAGTTCAGGCAGCATCTTGGGTTGGTGCGGTCGTCTGGCCAGGCAGATGAAAACGCAGCCCGACTTTTGCTTGATGACGTGCATCCGCACCGTCGCGTTCGCGTCGGCCGAGGAGATGTGGAGCAGCCTGCGCCAGGCGCTCATGATGTCGACGCTCACCTTGTACCGGCCGAGCTTGAGCTTCACGCTCTGGCCGCTGAAGAAGAACCCGTTCCCGACCGGGTCGGTCGCCCAGTCCTTCTGCAAGCCATAGATCATGCCGAGTTGGAACGGGTCAGATTGGCATTGCTGAGGGAAGGGCGAGTTGCCTGGACTGTCAGGACCCGTTCGCTGCGGGTTTCCGTCATTCGGACAGAACGGCAAGATCTCGGAGGCGACCTTCTTGCCGTGGGAGTTCTTGACGGTGAGGCGGATGAAACGGCTGAGGCCCTTAAAGCCGTCGACCATCTTGGACGGCAGCGTCCGCACCACCACGACGCCGCGGGATGGGTTCAGGACCTCGGTGATGGTCACGGGCTTGGCGTAGCCGGCCCGATGTACGTCAAACTGAAGCTGGGCGCCGAGCGCGGCCACGTACACGCCGGGATCAAGGAACACCCTGTCCTTGCCGAACTGAGGCACGTCGATCTTCTTCTGGGCGACGATCAGCTTGATGGTCGGGCCAGCTGCGTGCGGCGTGGCGGCCGCCGCCAAACCGGCGGGCAGGGTCGCGGCGACGGTCAGCCCGACCGTAGCCGCAGCCATCCAACGGGACGGCCATTTCGGAAACGTCAAGGAAGACTCCTTCAAATTCACCAGCCCGGTCAGGGCAATGCAGCCCCGCTCACTAACACAGACGCAACGGCGGTATCGGACGTTGCAGCAAAGCCGGAAAAACAGCGATTTGATTCGGCCGGGCGCGCCGTGATTTGGCGGCCTAGTTATTTAGGCGGCCTGCCCGCGGCCGGCCGCAATGGAGCGATGGCCTGCTGCGACCGGCGCCGGGGGCCCGACCACAAGGCGGGTACGGCGTCGATGGCGTAGGCGATCGCATAAGCGGCCGACTCGTAGTTGACCCGCCAGCCCACGAAGTCAGCCCAGGCTTGCTCAGGATCGCGTTCGATCGGAAAGTCGACTTTGCGCATGGTCTCGATGCCCGTGAGGAAGTCGGCATACGTGAGCGCGATCCCAGCCGCCGGATCCGGTGCCTCGGTGACCTTGAGATTCATCGCGCTGGCGACCTCGGAGAAGCATTGAAAGCCGCTGCGCAGGCAGAGCCGTGCTTCCACTGTCGGTGCCGCCTGCGGTGACACCGACAGATACAGCGCGGCCGAGTCAAGCACGGACAGCAGCGCGATCACCCAGGAGGACAGCGGCCGCGGTGACCTGAACCTGACCAGCGGCAGGTAGGTGGTGTGGCTCTCGGCCTGATCGGCGGCGAACCGCTCCCACTGCTCATACAGAGCGGGCAGCGTATCGGCGGTCGAACTTCCCGAGCCGAGCGCGAAGTGGGTGCGGGCGAGCAGTTCTGGACCCCAGGACGGGACGCCGGCTCGCGCGTTCAACAGCGTTACGTCGGTTTCGCGGCGATTGAACGCCGAGTACAGCGTCGGCAGGTAGGCGATCTGCAGGGTGATCGTCACGATGCCGGTCAGCGAGGCGATATCCAAGATCGTGCGCGGGCCCGCGCCGGTCGCCTCGACCGATCCGATCTCCCACAGCGCCGGGCCGGCTGTCGTGAACGCGGTGGTGATGCCGTCCGGCAGGAACGGCCACAGCAGCAGCGTGTAGCCGATGAAGAAGATTGTGAGCCAGGCGATCAGCTGAGCCAGCAAGATCGCGGCCGCCTGGGCGGCGAGTACCCGGTCGCGCCGCTTGTAGTTCCTGATCGGCCTGATGATCAGGTGGAACGAGGAGTTCACCAGCCGATCGACCCACCTGGTGAGCGGGCTGCCGACCTGCCTCGGCACGATGATCGTCCCGATGACGCTGCCCCCGGCGAAGATCACGAGCAGCGCGCCGAAGATAGCGGCGACGGCCCTGGCTGCGGTGGGCACGATCAACTGGGCGGCCGATCAGGCAGATGCTGCTTCTTGTACCAGCCAGCCGTTGCCGTCGGGGTCACTGAAGGAGAAGTACGAGCCGAATCGGACGCGCTGCGGGTCGAGCCCTGGCTCCTGGCCTCCGGCACCGAAGTGGAAGAAGTCGCTCGCCTCGGCGCCCCGCCCGGTGATCTCGGCGCGGGCCGCTTCTATGTCGTCGACGATCAGATGCAGGCCCTGTACCGATCCGGCTGCGTCCGCGTTCCGCATCAGCGTGACCGAGCAGGCCGAGCCGGGCGGGGTGAGCTGGATGATACGGAAGTCTTCGCCGGCTCGATGATCGACGTCCAGTACGAAGCCAGCTTTCTCCTTATAAAAGCTTTTTGCGCGGTCCATGTCGCTGACCGGCAGTATTACGACCTGCAGCTTCCAGTCCATCAGCGCTCACCCCGCGTAGTCGTTGCTCGTTCGCCGTCTTGGTAGCAGTTAACCTAGCGGTCCTGACGGGGTGACGGCTGGTTAGCAGTCCGATGAGGGGTTGCACGAGCCGATGAAGGTGTTGCCGCCCCCGTTGACGTATCCGCCGTCCTCGTAGAGCACCTGGTTGCCGGGCCCGACGTTGAGGTAGTTGCCGGTGAGCGTGATCAGCGTTCCGTCGCCTGGCTGCCAGGCGTAGCTGATCACGCCCTCATCGCCCGATTTGGTCAGGTTGACTGTGTTGTTGGTCACGATCGTGTTGTAGACCGGCCCGTCGGAATCGGCCGATCCCCTCACGATCAGGAACGTCGTGCCCTGCCCCGACGGGCCATCGGAGAAGACGTTGCCCCGGTAGGTATTAGAGGTGGCGGTGCTGCCGGAGTAGCTGCCAAGCTCGGTGAACGCATTGTCGCCCGACGCGTGGTTGCCGCTGATCAGGTTGTTGGATCCGCCGTAGACTTCGACCGCCGAGCCGTCGGAACCGTAAGCAATTGAACAGGCCTGGCTGCCGCTGATTGTATTGCCGGTGACGGTGTTATTGTCGCCCCACAGCAGAACGCCAAAGGCGCCGGACGAGCCGAGCTCATCGTTCGTGTTAAGCATGTTGTTGTTAGTAAAGGTCGAATTCTCGATGACGTTGCCGGTCGAGCCAGCCATGACGTACACCCCGGCGTAGAAGCCGGTGGCCGAGACGTTGGTGACCGTGTTGTCATTGGCGCGGGCTTCGATGTCGATCCCGTCGACGTGGCCGGCCGGGGTCCGCTTGCTGCCGCACCACCAGTTGCCGGACCCGGAGCCTGCCAGCGACAGATTCTCGATCGTGTTGCCCGTACCGCTGATATCGATCGTCGCTCCGTTTTTCCGCAGCGTAAGTACTGGGTTGTCACCGGTGCCGTAGGCGGTGACGGTTACGTGGGACCCGGTGATCGCCAAGGTGCCCGAGTAGGTGGTGCAGCCGCGTTGCAGGGCCAGCGTGCTGCCAGTCGCTGGGTGCAAGCTGGACAGCGCGGTGCCGCAAGGCGCGTTCACGGTCGATGCGGGGGCGGCGGCCGCCTTAGCCGCGGCCATTGAGTAATCGTTGGGGATCAGAACAACAGTAAATGTAGCCAGCGCGACAATTGCCGCTCGCGGACGTCTCATTGTGCGCCCCCCGTGGACATAGCATATGAGATCGTCAGAGACGGAGCTAATTATTGCGACATAACTCCGGTCTGAGTTTCCTTTATCTCAGAGTAACTATTAATGTTGTTACCGGCAATAAAATTCTTTGGTCAATTGGAATAGCGGTCACCGTGCCGGGTAAGGTAGCGACGGCATCGGCGGGCAGGCTTGCCGCTCGCCGCGGCTGGGGCATCGTCCGTGCTTGCTTGCGCCCGCAGTCTGCTCGTACCACTAGCAAACAACATCAACCGCAGGCACGCAGCGAAGCCAGCCTGAGATGCTTTGTCTGGCTGTACCCAAAATGGAGCCGTCCGGACCTGGTCGGGCGCATCACGGCGTGGCAGGCTGGTGGTTGGGTAGACTACCGCGCACCGGGACGCCATCACCCGATGTGACATGGTCTGGCTGGCTCCCTGTCATGCGGTCCGGGCTGCTGGGTTGTACTACCAGCGCAACGTAACGGGAGTATGGAATGCGCGTTCTGGTTCTTGGCGGCGACGGGTTCTGTGGCTGGCCGACAACGCTTTACCTGTCGGATCGTGGTCACGAAGTCACCATCTTGGACAACCTCAGCCGTCGGAACATCGACAACGAGCTTGAGGTGGGCTCGCTTACGCCCATCCGCCCGATCGGCGAGCGGGTGCGCGTCTGGGAGGAGGTCTCGGGTCGCAAGATCGGCTTCGTCAACCTGGACCTGGCTCAGGAGTACGACCGCCTCGTCCGGATCATCGAGGAGATCCAGCCAGACGCGATCGTGCACTTCGCCGAGCAGCGCGCCGCGCCGTACTCGATGCGTTCGGTGTCCGCCAAGCGTTACACGGTCGACAACAACGTCCGCGCCACCCACAACCTGCTGGTCGCGCTGGTCGCTACCGGCAGCAACGCCGCCCTCGCCCACCTCGGCACCATGGGCGTCTACGGCTACGGCTGGTCGGGCAGCGCCCCCATTCCCGAGGGCTACCTCACCGTCAAGGTCCCCACCCCTGACGGCGACCTCGAGCGGGAGATCCTGCACCCGGCGAATCCCGGGTCGGTCTACCACATGACCAAGACCCTCGATCAGCTGATGTTCGCGTTCTACGCCAAGAACGACGGCCTGCGGATCACCGACCTGCACCAGGGCATCGTCTGGGGCACCCAGACCGACCAGAGCAGCAAGGACGAGCGGCTCATCAACCGGTTCGACTACGACGGTGACTACGGCACCGTGCTGAACCGGTTCCTCATGCAGGCCGCGATCAAGCACCCGCTCACCGTGCACGGCAGCGGCGGCCAGACCCGCGCGTTCATCCACATCAGGGACACGGTCAGGTGCATCGAGATCGCGATCACCAACCCGCCCCAGTCCGGTTCGCAGCCGATGGTGCTTAACCAGATCACCGAGACCCACCGGGTCGCCGACCTGGCCAAGATGGTCAGCGAGGTCACCGGCGTCGAGATCGCGAACCTGCCCAACCCGAGGCGCGAGGCGGACGAGAACGACCTGGTCGTGCGCAATGACCAGTTCCTGGCGCTCGGCCTGAACCCGACCACGCTCTCCCAGGGTCTGTGTGACGAGGTCACCGACGTCGCCGAGAAGTACAAGGACCGGGTCGACACCACCAAGATCATCGCCAGGTCAGTCTGGCGCAAGGGCATGGAGACCGCCGAGGACCTCCTGCCCCCGATCGGCACCGGAGAATAACTAGCTTCAGCAAAAGTGCCGGGCGGCTTGGCTGCCCGGCACTGTCGTGTTACCGGGAGCCGAGCGCTCTTGCGAGCAACTGCCCGCAAGGTCAACTACCTTTATGCGAAACGCATTGCGCGGGCTCGTTGCGCCAGTTCCCAGAGGCCGGTCCATAGACG
>DASYAT010000226.1:0-27095 GCA_036501205.1 Streptosporangiaceae bacterium
GACGGCGAATGCCGGGAGCCGCTTCGCGAAAGCCATGAAGCCGCCTAGCTGATTGAGAAGCCGCCGTCGACGAAGATGGCCTGGCCGGTCACGTAGGCGCACGCGTTGCTGGCGAGGAAGACGGCCGCGCCCGCGAAGTCCTCAGGCTCGCCGTTGCGCCCTATCATCGTCCGGGCCGCGAGCGCGGCCGAGCGGACCGGGTCTGAGGCGACCGCCGCCGTCATCGGCGTCGGCACGAACCCGGGCACGACCGCGTTGCTGCAGACGCCGCGTGAGGACCACGCCTCGGCCTGCGATCTGGTCAGCGAGAGCAGACCTCCCTTGGAGGCACCGTAGGCGCCGCTGTTGCCAAACGCGCGGTAAGCCTGCTGGGAGAGCACGTTGATGATCCGGCCCCAGCCGCGTTCGGCCATGAGCGGGCCGAAGTGCTGCGCGAGGCGGAACGGAGCGGCCAGATTCACCGCCATCGTCGAGTCCCAGTCTTCGCTGGTGACCTGCGAAAGCGGCGGTCTCAGGTTGATGCCAGCGGCGTTGACCAGGATGTCAAGGGCGCCGAAGCTTTCGACGATCTGGGTGGCGGCCCGGTCGATGGCGGCTGGGTCGGCGAGGTCGGCGCTGATGCGTTCGGCCCGCGCGCCGGCTGCCTTGAACTCGGCGACCGTCTGGTCGAGGGGTTCGGCCTGCCGGGCGAGCACGATCACGGTAGCGCCGGCCCCCGCCAGCGCCCTGGCCATGCCCTTGCCGATACCGGAGCTGCCGCCGGTCACCAGCGCCACCTTGCCGGTAAGCGAGAAGAGTGCGTGCAGATAGTCGTTCGCGGAGTATTCGGTCACGGGCTAAGTATTGGCGAGCCGACCGAGAAGGGCAGCGCGGTCGGCCCGCAAGCCGCTACATCGTTGCCCCTTTGATGCAGTTGCGTCCTCGGACGCTGCTACCTCGTTGCCGCCCTGGTGTAGCTATAACTGCCTCGTTGCCACTCTGGTGTAGTTCCGTCCTGGGACGGAACTACAGCTAAGGGGCTCCGATGCAGGCGAGACAGCGGCATGCCGCATGCCGCAAGGAGAGGCCAGGCGCGGCTACGGTTACAGCAGCGGGCGGGCGCCTACTAGGCCGAGGGCCATGGCGGCCAGGCGGCAGCCGGACGTGAGGGCCTCGCCTGGTGGCTTCTTGTCCAGCCAGGCCGGGAGGAATCCGGCGCAGAACGCGTCCCCGGCGCCGGACCGGTCGATGATCCGCTCGATCGGCGGGGCGGGCACCCTGACCGGTTCCGGGCGGCCGTTGGCATAGAACAGCGCGCCCTGCGCGGCCAGTTTCATCACGACGTGCGGATACCAGGCGTTCAGCACGCGGGCGGCTTGCTCTGGCTCAGGCCGCCCGGTCAGCACCCGGCCCTGCTCGGCGTTGACGAGCAGCAGCGTGGCGCCGTTGGTCATCTGCAGGAACGGCTCGGCGCCGGCCCGCTCGAGCGGCGCCGATGACGCGCCGTCGACGGAGATCGTCATGCCAGCGCGCCTGGCCATGGAGATCGCCGCCAGCGTCGCCTGGCGCGAGCCCGTGTTGAGGAGCGTGTACCCGGAGACATGCAAGTGACTGCCCGGGGTGAACAGGTCCTTCGGCAAGTCGTCAGGCGACAGCGCGGCGTTGGCGCCGGGATCGGACATCATCGTCTGGTCGCCCTTGTGGGTGACCATCACCACGCAGGTCCCTGTCGGTCGCTCGGGGTCCATCACGAGCCGGGCGTCGACCCCGTAGCCCATGAGTTCCATGTCCCGGTTGCGGCCGGCGATGTCAGCGCCGCGCCGGCCAACGAAGGCGACCTCGGTTCCGTCCACGGCCAGCCACGCCGCGATGTTCGCGCCGGAGCCGCCGCCATGCATTGTCACCGTCGCAGGCGTATCGCTGGCCTTGGCCAGTGGCAGCATCGCGTGAGCGACGGTGTCGGTCATGAGGTCACCAATGACGACAACGCGCGCCAATGTCGTCCACCACCTTGATCTGCTGGTCGATCCTGGCGGACGCGGGCATCCGCCGCATGACTCTAGTGGATTAGAACTTAACAGTTCTGCTGTGCTACCTGGCCATGTTCGGCGCCTGAATCCGAGATCAAAGGCGAATTACCGCCCAAAGGCGCACCAGTTCCGACTCGCCGGGACGCCTCCGATGACCTGACTCGCCCCCGGCCGAGCTCCGGTCATAGTCTTCAGCCATGACCTGGATCTGGCAGTTCGAGAAGACGGACGGATCGTTGGCCAGCGCTCGCGGATTGCCGAAGGAGAACTTCGGCAGCCAGGGCGACGCCGAGACTTGGCTCGGCGAGCACTGGCGCGGCTTGCTGGACTCCGGTGTCGACCAGGTCACGCTGCTAGAGGAAGGCAGGCGCGAGTACGGCCCGATGAGCCTGCACCCGACCGAAGAATAGGACCGTCGAGCAGGGACAGCAGGCTAGGGGCGGCGAGGCGGGCTCTGCGTCAGCGCCGGGTCAGTCTCCACCTCGGAGCCCAGGACCTCGTCAATCTTCGCCATGACCGCGGGATCGAGCTTGACCCCGGCCGCCTTGACGTTTTCCCTGACGTGCTCTGGCTTGGTCGCTCCGACGATCGCGGCGCTGACCGCCGGATTCTGGAGCGTCCAGGCCACCGCGAGCTGGGACAAGCTGAGCCCGGCCTCGTCCGCCACCGGCTGCAGGTTCTGCACGGCGGTCAGGATCGGCTCGGTCAGGTAAGCGTTGATGAAGCCCGCGCCGCGGTCGTCGGTGGCCCGCGAGCCTGGCGGCGGCGCGGCACCCGGCCGGTACTTGCCGGTCAGCACGCCCTGGGCGATCGGTGACCAGACGATCTGGCCGATTCCCTCGCGCTCGCATACCGGAATGACCTCGGACTCGATCACCCGCCAGATCATGTTGTACTGCGGCTGACTCGAGATGATCCGGTCAAAGCCCATCTCGCCGGCGATCTTCACCGCCGCCTCGATCTCCTCGGCCCGCCACTCCGAGACTCCTACATACAGGACCTTGCCCTGCCGGACCAGATCATCGAACGCGCGCAGGGTCTCCTCGAGCGGCGTCTCGTGGTCGTACCGATGGGCCTGATACAGGTCGACGTAGTCGGTACGCAGCCGCTTCAGCGAGGCATTGGCCGACTCCATGATGTGCTTGCGCGAAAGGCCACGGTCGTTCGCGCCAGAACCGGTCGGCCAGTAACACTTGGTGAAGATCTCGATCGACTCGCGCCGGACTCCGTGCAACGCCCGGCCGAGCACGGACTCGGCGGCCGTAGCCGCATAGACGTCGGCCGTGTCGAACGTCGTGATGCCTTCGTCAAGCGCGGCCGCGACGCACTCGCGCGCGGCTTCCTCCGCGACCTGCGAGCCGTGGGTCAGCCAGTTGCCAAACGCGATCTCGCTGATCTTCAGGCCGCTGCGGCCCAGATGACGGAATTCCATCAGCTCACCTTCGTGGAGGTTTGCGGGGATTTCGGCATAAAATTTGGCGCGGGCTTGCTCCGCCAGGCCAGAGGCAGGTCTAGACGGACGCGCCGCGCTGTACCCGAGGAGGCGGGACTCGCGAGGCGCGCAGCCGCAAGCTCCGCTTGGCGATATACCAGCTGATCATCCTGGTGTTCTCGCCGGGGAACCGCCGCTTGGCGAGCTTCGCCACGGCGGTGCCGTGGTAAATGGCCTCGACGGCGATGATCCCGAGGATCGCGAGCTCGATGTAGAGGATCACCGTCGAGTTCCTCGCTTTGCCGAGCGCGAAGATTACGACGATCAGGATGACCACGGCGAACAGGATGTACTCGCTCACGACCAGCCGGCGTGAGTCAACGTAGTCCCGTGCGAGTGCGCGGACGGCGCCGCGGTCTCTGGGCGGGATCGCCCACTCCTCGCCCCGGCGCATGGCTTCCGTCCGGCGCTGCTGCTCAGCGCGCCGGCGACCCCGGCTCTGGGCGGAGGCCTGCTTCTTGTCGGCCGGCGGCGCCGTGTAAGGCTGGCGCCTGGCCCGCTCGACCTCGCTTCGCTTCGGCGTAGGCCTGCCCTTGCCCGCCTGCTTGGCAGGCCGATCGCCGGTCGGGCTTACCTGCTCGGGTTCCTGGGCGGCGGACGAGCCGGCGCGACGTCGCAACAACACGATCACAGCCTACCGGGACGGGCGGACGAACCGCTCAGCGTGATCCATACGCTCATGGCTGCGCGTTCTATCCGCTCATGGCTGCGTGCCTCTATCCGCTCATGGCTGCATCCTCAACCCGCTCATGGTTGCGCATCAGTTCAGGCGCGGTTGCCAAGCGGTTTGCCCGAAGCGGGTAGCGTGCATTTGTCGGCGTGCTTTAGAGGGCTGCCATGATGACGGGCTCCCCAGTTGGTCATAGGCTGGGAATCCGGCATCTGTGGAAGATCTCCGTTGCTGCACCATTCGGCCGCTGAGGCGCGAAGTTCGGTGTTGCAGCGGTTGAACAGGACTGAGGGGACGGGTCGCGCGTATGGGCGTGATGAAGAGGGTTTCGACGATCTTCAGAGCCAAGGCCAATAGGGCGCTTGACAAGATGGAAGATCCTCGGGAGACCCTAGATTATTCCTACCAGACTCAGCTTGAGCTGCTGCAGAAGGTGCGTCGCGGGGTTGCCGACGTTGCCACCTCGCGTAAGCGGGTCGAGTTGCAGATGAATCAGGTGCAGCAGCAGACCGACAAGCTGGATCGCCAGGCGCGTGACGCGCTCGCGGCTGGCCGGGAGGACCTGGCCAGGGAGGCGCTCACTCGCAAGAGTGGCGTGCAGGGCCAGTTGAACGACCTGCGGACCCAGTATGAGTCGCTGCAGGGCGAAGAGGAGAAGCTGACTCTGGCGAGCCAGCGGTTGCAGACCAAGGTGGACTCCTTCCGGGTAAAGAAGGAGACCATCAAGGCGACCTATACCGCGGCCGAGGCGACCACCAGGATCAACGAGGTCTTCACCGGCATCTCCGAGGAGATGGGCGATGTTGGCCTGGCCATCCAGCGCGCCGAGGACAAGACCGAGCAGATGAAGGCTCGGGCGGGTGCGATCGATGAGCTGATGGCTTCTGGCGCGCTGAGCGATGCGCTCGGCGGTCCGCCGCCGGACGACATCCAGGCCGAGCTTGACCGGATGGGCGCCGGCCACGGGGTTGACGCCGAGTTGGCCAGGATGAAGTCGGAGCTGTCAGGCGGCGGCGAGGCGCCGAGGCAGATCTCGGGTACTCCGGTCAGCGATGCTGTGCCGGGGAACGCCAGCCCCAGCTTCCCGGCGCAGCAGCCGCGCACTGAGGAGGGCCAATGATCATCCGGATCATGGGCGAAGGTCAGCTCCGGCTGCCCGACGGTTCGCTCGAGGAGCTCAACCGCCTCGACGTCGAACTTGAGTCAGCGGTGGAGAAGCACGATGTTGCCGCCTTCGGCGTCGCGTTGCACGCACTGCTAGAGGCGGCCAGGTCGCTTGGGGAAGCCTTGCCGGAGGACGCGATTGAGCCGTCGGACCTGATCCTGCCTGGTGAAGGCGCGACGATTGAGGAAGTTCACGAACTGCTCACCGACGGCGGCCTCATCCCCGGCTGACGGAGTCGACTGAGCTGAACTTGAAATACGGGCTCGTGCACCAGGGGAGGTGTACGAGCCCGTTTTGCGGGGAGCAGGTTCTCGGAGCCTTCAGCGGTCCCGTATCTCAGAGCACCTTCTGAAGCCGCGCCGCGGGGAACGAACCGCCGGGCCAGCCGGTTGAACCAAGTACCGCCGGATCTGCGATGTAATGAAGTAAGTAGGTTCGACAGGCTGCTGAACGAAACGGAGGCGGCGCTGATGGCTAGGACCCGCTACGCGACTGACCGGGGACTGATCGCGCGAATGGGCGCGACGATGTTTCTCATCGGCCTGGTCTTCACCGCTTTCATCATCGCGATCGTGCTGTTGCTCTCCCGGTTCACCAGCGTGTCGGGCGACGGCATCATCTTCATTGCCGTGCTGGCCGGGGTCGCGGTCTCGTTCGGCTCGTACTACTGGTCAGACAAGATCGCGCTCGCTACGGCCGGCGCTCGCCTGGTCAACCCGCAGGAGGCACCCGAGCTGCACGGGGTCGTTGACCGGCTGTGCGCGCTGGCTGACATGCCCAAGCCCAGGGTGGCAATCGCTCCGACCGACATGCCGAACGCGTTCGCTACCGGCCGCAGCAGCAAGGTGGCCGTGCTGTGCGTCACCGAAGGCCTGCTGCGGCGGCTGGACACAGCCGAGCTCGAAGGAGTCATCGCGCACGAGATGTCGCACGTCGCCCACAAGGACGTAGCGGTCATGACGGTCGCGTCGTTCCTCGGCATCATGGCCGCTCTGCTGGTCAGGTTCGCTTTCTACTCGGAGTTGTTCGGTGGCGGCGGTCGCGGCGGCCGACGCGGCGGCGGCGGTGGTGACCAGAACACGTTCCCGGTCGTGCTGGCGGTGATGGCGGTCGGCATCGTGGTTTACGCGATCAGCTTCCTGCTGATCAGGCTGCTGTCCAGGTACCGCGAGCTTTCCGCTGACCGTTCCGGCGCGCTGCTGACCGGCCAGCCGTCCGCGCTGGCCA
This sequence comes from Streptosporangiaceae bacterium, assembly GCA_036501205.1. Classification (GTDB taxonomy): domain Bacteria; phylum Actinomycetota; class Actinomycetes; order Streptosporangiales; family Streptosporangiaceae; genus Chersky-822. The sequence goes on from DASYAT010000226.1 coordinate 6,564, forward strand.
GTGCGCTGGTCAAGGTCAGCGGCGACATGTCGAGGATTCCGACCAGGGACCTGCGCGCGGCCGAGCCGCTGAACGCCTTCTATTTCGCCCCGGCGCTGTCGGCCAGGCAAGGACAGTGGAGCCTGTCCAACCTGTTCTCCACGCATCCGAGCCTGGACAAGCGGCTCAAGGCGCTGGACGAGATCTCCCAGCAGCTCAGCAGCAGCTCGGGCAAGTAAGCGGCCGGCGTGGGACTCCTAGACGCGTTGCTCGGCCGCACCAAGCCCGTGCTGCCCAAGCTGGACAATCTATTCGGGCTGCCGTCGGCGGCGATCACGCTGCAGGCTGCCACCGACTACCTGCCGACCGGAGTGGGATCGGTCTGCTTCCGCGCCGCCGAGGGCAAGGCATTCTCTGACATCGAGAACGACGTCACTGACTTGCTCAACATGGGGGAGAACAAGACCCCGATCAAGGTCACGGCCGATTCCTACGGCTACACCTGGGTAGTTGCCACGCACTCCGCCGACGACATCGAGGGGCTCGTCACCGACCTGCACGCAGTGAACTACTCGCTCGAAGGCGGCGGCTTCGGGCCGCAGTTGCTGTGCACGATCCTGGGTTTTTCTGACCAGGCGAAGCAGCCGCTCGGCCTGGTCTACCTGTACAAGCGCGGCACGTTCTACCCGTTCGCGCCCAGGCCGGGGCAGCGCCGCGACAACGCGACCGAACTGCGGATCCGGGGCGTGCTCAGTAACGACCTGAAATTCGAGTCCGACCTGAGCCGCTGGTTCCCGGTCTGGGGTGCGCCGGGACTCTAAGGCCCCGGACCCTAAGGCCCCGGACCCTAAGGCCCGGGACCCCTAAGGCAGGGCGAGCATCTGGTCGAGGGCGGCCTTGGCCTGGGCGGCGGTCTGCGGGTCGACGGTGATCTGGTTGACGACGTGACCGTCGAGAAGTGACTCCATCGCCCACACGAGGTGAGGCAGGTCGATCCGGTTCATCGTGGAGCAGTAGCACACGGTCTTGTCGAGGAAGACGATCGTCTTGTCCGGGTTGCTGCTGGCCAGTCGCTGCACCAGGTTCAGCTCGGTGCCGACGGCCCAGGCGGACCCGGCCGGCGCCTGCTCGATGGTCGCGATGATCTTCTCGGTCGAGCCGACCTGGTCGGCGGCGAGCACGACCTCATGCACGCACTCGGGGTGGACGATCACGTTGACGCCGGGGACCCGGCGCCGAACCTCGGTCAGGTTCTCGGCCCGGAACCGGCCGTGCACCGAGCAGTGCCCCTTCCACAAGATCATCGTGGCCCGGCGAAGCACCTCGGGGTCGACGCCGCCGTACGGCCGGCGCGGGTCCCAGACCACGCAGTCGTCGAGCGACAACCCGAGTTCCAGCACCGCGGTGTTGCGGCCCAGGTGCTGATCGGGCAGGAACAGTACTTTCCCGCCCGTCCCCGCCCGACCCTTGCCGAGGGCCCAGGTCAGCGCTCGCTTCGCGTTGGACGATGTGCAGACGGTGCCGCCGTGCCGGCCGGTGAAGGCCTTGATGTCGGCGGAGGAGTTCATGTAGCTGACCGGGACCACGTCGTCGGCGATGCCCAGGTCATCCAGCGTCTCCCAGCACTCCTCGACCTGCTGGTAGGACGCCATGTCGGCCATCGAGCAGCCCGCGGCCAGGTCGGGAAGGATGACCCGCTGGTCAGCCGAGGTCAAGATGTCGGCCGATTCGGCCATGAAGTGCACGCCGCAGAAGATCACGAACTCGGCTCGCGGCCGCGCCGCCGCGTCCTTGGCCAGCTTGAACGAATCCCCGGTTACGTCGGCGAACCTGATCACCTCGTCGCGCTGGTAGTGATGGCCGAGTACGAACGCGCGATCACCGAGCGCGGCTCGCGCCCGCTCGGCGCGCAGCACGAGGGCCGGGTCCGACTGAGCGGGCAACTCGCCCGGACACGCGACTCCGCGCTCTGACCGGGCATCGGCACCGGCTCCGAGCACGAGCAAGGGAAGCTGACGGCCGCCCCCGAGTGCGTCATCTGGCCGGTTGATGGTGAGCTGCGCTGCCCTTGACATGGTGACCCTCACTTCGCCAAGTTTTATCGTCGATCTGACGATAGCAAACTTATCGTCGGTTTGACGATACCTCCAGGATATGTTTGCTGCTTGCCCCGTGTTTGACTGGCGCCGTGTTCACCGGGGGAGGACGTCCGGAGACAGTCGAGGCGGCGGGGCCGGAATGAGTGCGCCGGGCATATCGTTGACATGAATCGGCTCGTTGTTTAGAGATCCACGACAAGCCGCGCCAGACGCGGTGCCTACTGGGGAGCAAACCAGATGACAGTGCAGAACGATGTAACGGTTCAGGGCATCATCCTCACCGAGGTGGCTGCCACGAAGGTCAGCACCTTGCTGGCCCAAGAGGGCCGCGACGACCTCAGGCTGCGGATCGCCGTCCAGCCTGGCGGTTGTTCTGGCCTGCGGTACCAGCTGTACTTCGACGAGCGGCAGATCGACGGCGACATCGTCAGCACGTTCAGCGGCGTCGATGTCATCACCGACAAGATGAGCGGCCCGTACCTGACCGGCGCCACGATCGACTACGTCGACACGATCGAGAAGCAGGGCTTCACGATCGACAACCCGAACGCGACAGGTTCCTGCGCCTGCGGCGACAGCTTCCACTAGACGGCTCTCGCGCTCCTTCGCGCAGCGGCACTGCTGGCGGGCGGAGGGGCGCTGTACCCTGGCTGGGGCCGGTGACATTCCGTCGTCTTAGGGACAACATTGCGTATCGCTGTGACTGGGTCGATCGCGACCGATCATCTGATGACGTTTCCCGGCCGGTTCGTCGAGCAGTTGATGCCAGACAAGCTCGACAAGGTCGCGTTGTCGTTCCTGGTCGACTCGCTGTCGATCCGGCGCGGCGGGGTGGCGGCCAACATCGCGTTCGGGCTCGGCTACCTGGGTCTGCGGCCGCTCCTGGTCGGGACAGTCGGAGCTGACTTCGCTGAGTACCGGGAGTGGCTCGAACAGCACGGGGTCGACACCAGCGCCGTGCGCGAGTCGGCGCACCACCACACCGCGCGGTTCGTCGGCACCACCGACCTGGACATGAACCAGATCGCGTCGTTCTACCCGGGCGCGATGACCGAGGACCAGGACATCGACCTCAGCGAACTGGCCGGCCAGGTCGACCTGCTCCTGGTCGGCGCCAGCGATCCCGACGCGATGGCATTGTTCACCAAGCAGTGCGTCGCCAGCGGGATACCGTTCGCCGCCGATACCTCCTGGCAGCTAGCCAGGCTCGACGGCGGCCAGGTGCGGTCGCTGATCACCGGGGCGAAGTACCTGTTCTGCAACGAGTACGAAGGTTCGCTCATCGTGCACAAGACCGGCTGGTCGCCGGCCGAAGTCACCGAGCAGGTCGATGTCCAGGTGACCACGCTGGGCGGCAGCGGTGCCCGGGTCGACCAGGTCGGGCAGGAGCCGATCCTCGTACCCGCCGTGCCGGACGTCGACCCGAAAGAGCCGACCGGCGCCGGGGACGCTTTCCGGTCCGGGTTCCTCGCGGCCGTCTCGTGGGGCCTGAGCCTGGAGCGGGCCGCTCAGCTCGGAAACATCATCGCGGTGCACGTGCTTGAGACCACCGGCACGCAGGAGTACAAGCTGAGCCCGCAGGCCCTGTCGGCCCGGGTCGCGGCCGCCTACGGCGATGACGCGGCGGCTGAGGTCGCCGCGCACTTCGGCTAGCTATTCTGCTTCGGCGCCAGGAACTCGAGCCGGTTGCCGAACGGGTCGTCACTGTAGAACCGGTCGTGACCGGATAGCTCGGTATCCCAGGTCACGCTGGCGCCCGCTGCCTCCAGCCGGGCGGCGAGGCCGGCTAGCCCGCTGACCAGGATTCCCGGGTGCGCCTTGCGGGCGGGCGCGAAGTTCTCCTCGACTCCGAGATGCAGTTCAAGGGTGCCGCCGCCGAACCAGCAACCGCCCCGGCCGGCGAGCCCGGCTGGCTTGGTGAGTTCGGTCAGGCCGAGCGTCTGCCCCCAGAACTGCCTGGCCGCGTCCTCGCCGCCGGCCGGGATGGCGAGCTGGACATGGTGCAGACCGTCGATCTTGAAGCCGTTGCCTTGTGTCATGCCTGCATCGTCTCAAAGGCCCGCACATGGTGAGTTGGTAGCGTGGCAGCCATGCCTGTCCACCTTCCGCCTGAGCTGACGCCTGTTCGAGGGCTGACCGAATGGTCGATCGATCCCTACGCGCTTGTGCTCCTGGTGCTCGTGTGCGCGGCCTACCTGCTTGGCGTCCGGCGGATCCGGCGCGCCGGCGGCAGTTGGCCGATCGGCCGGATCATCGCGTTCTGCGCCGGGGGAGCGGGCTTGTCGTTCGTCGCGACTAGCTCGTTTCTGTCGGTGTACTGGCCCGTGCTGTTCTACGTGCGGGCGTTCCAGACCGTGGTGCTGCTGCTCGCGGTGCCGCTGTTCATCATGCTGGGCCGTCCGGTATCGCTGGTGATCGCGGCCGCGCCCAGGCTCGGTGCGCTGGTTGAGGCTGCTATCGCCGGCCGGATCGCGCGAGTGCTGACGTTTCCGGCCATTACCGGCCTGGTGCTGGTGCTCACCCCGTTCGTGCTGTACTACTCGCCCTGGTACGCGGCTGGATTCCATAGTTTCGCGGTTCGCGAGCTGACCTGCCTCGTGCTGGTGCTGCCGGGCTTGGTGTTCTTCTGGACGCTGCTCCGGGTGGATCCGGTGCCCAGGCAGTACCCGTATCTGGTCGCGCTCTGGGTTACGGCGGCCGAGGTAGTAGGTGATGCCGCTCTCGGACTTTCAGTGATCGTCGACCACAACCTGATCGCAGGCGGCTACTATCACGCACTCGCCCGGCCCTGGGGTCCCTCGCTCGCCGCCGACCAGGTGCTCGGTGGCGGTGCGCTCTGGATTCTCGGCGACCTCGTCGGGCTGCCGTTCCTGGCTGCCGTTCTGATCGCGATGATCAGGGAGGACGAGACCGATGCCAAGGTCATCGATGCCGAACTGGACGCGGCCGAACTGGACGCGGCCGAACAGAGCGGCCAGGACGAAGAAGAAGCCAAGCCGTGGTGGGTGGCCGATCCCCGGTTCGCCGGCCGGTTCGCACCGGTCGAATCGAAGGCCCCAGATCAGGATTAGTAGCTGCGCCGGATCCTGAACGCCCAGCCGGGGGCCGGCGCCAGTTCAGCCGCCCCGACGAACTCGTGTGACTTCAGGCCGCACCAGGCCGGCACGTCGGTCTTGGTCGCCGGATCGTCCGCGAGAACTTCGATTACCTGCCCGATCCGAACCTCGCCGATTCGCGCGGCCAGCATGATGATCGGCTGCGGGCACTTCTTTCCCAGCGCGTCGATCCTGAGCATGGGGGACGACACTGACCCCTCGAACAACGCTGACCCCTCCTAGCCTTGCGTTATACGCCCGACGGTACCGCGTAGTCGGCCCACGATATCCGGCAGAACCGCGAGGAAGGCGTCCACTGACTGAGATGTCGCTGCCCTTGGCAAGGAGACTCGTACGTTTCCGTGCGTTAGTGCCCCCATGGCGGCCAGGACATGGCTCGGCTGCTGGGTGTCGGAGGCGCACGCACTGCCTGAGGAGACCGAGAATCCGGCTCGGTCCAGTTCGATTACCAGCGTCTCGCCGTCGAGGTAGAGCACCGAGAACGTGAGCACGTGCGGCAGCCGGCGCACCGGGTCGCCGTGCACGACGCAGTCGGGGACCAGCTCGGGCAGCCGGTCCCTGATCCGGCCGGTCAGCGCGCGCAGCGTGGCGTCGGTCTGCGCCAGTTCGGCCTGCGCCGCCTCAAGTGCGGCCGCGGCCGCCACGATCGCCGGCAGATTGGGGAAACCAGGAACCCGGTGACCCTCTCGGCTGTCGGCGGGCAGCGGCGGTTTCCAGCGGACGGCCTTGCGGACCGCGAGCACGCCGACTCCCGGCGGGCCGCCCCACTTATGACTGCTGGCCATCAGCAGCGACCAGCCATCCGGCAGCGGCATCCGCCCGGCGCAAGCGGCCGCGTCGACCGCCAGCGGGACGCCGGCGCTGGCGCACAGCTCGGCGATCTCGGCCACCGGCTGCAGCGTGCCGACCTCATGATTGGCGGCTTGCAGGCAGGCGAGCACGGTCCGGTCTTGCCTGACGGCCGCGCCGAACGCGGCCACGTCGACCCGGCCGTCCGCTTCGACGCCCACGATCGTGACCGGACTGCCCGAGCCTTCGGCCTGCGCGGCGGCGTTAAGCACACTGGAGTGCTCGACCGCGCTGACGACCACGTGGCCAGGGCCGCGGGTAGCGGTCTGCCGGCCGAGCACTGCCCCGAGTACTGCCAGGTGCACCGCGTGCGTCCCAGAGCCGGTGAAGGCGACCTCATCGGCTCGACAGCCGAGCACGCCAGCCATCTGCTCGCGCGCCTGGTCGAGCAGCAGTCCAGCCCTCCGCCCCTCGCGGTGCAGGCGGGTCGGGTCAGCCCAGCCCTCATCGAGCGCCGCTAGCAGTGCCGCCTTGGCGACCGGTGAGATTGGCTCGCCCGAGGCAGCGTCGAAGTAGGCCATGACAGGAACTTATAGAGCCGTGCTTGCCCGGGGGGACGGCCCCCCGGAACCCCCCGAAGGTCGGGGCGACGCGGCATGCCCGTTCTGGCGGGGGTACCGGGCGGAAGGGGACCCAGGCGTTGTACTGTTTGCACGACAGCCTGTAGGACAGGCGTAAGCCTGTGGCACGGGCACCGAACCTGCTCGGGAAGTCGGCAGACCGCCGCTGGGAAGGCAATCTGTGAGTTCCATCCGCAGTACCCCGCGGGAGCGGGGGAATGAAGCCCGCCGCGACGTGGGTGGCGAGGCGCTGCCCGCGCGGCGGTCAAGGCGCTGGGCGCCGCTCGCCGTCCTGCTTGCCGGCCTGGTCATCGTCACGACTGGCTGCACGTCCAACGCGTTCACCAGGATGGGCCTGCCGGTCCCGATCACCAAGCAGGGCGCAGTAGTCCTGACGATGTGGCAGGGCTCCTGGATCGCGGCCTGGGCCACCGGGATCGTAGTCTGGGGCGGGATTCTCTGGGCGATCATCTTTCATCGCAAGCGCGGTAGTCAGCTGCCGCAGCAGGTCAGGTACAACCTGCCGATAGAGATCTTGTACACGGTGCTGCCATTCATCATGGTCGGCGTGCTGTTCTACTTCACCGCCAGGGACGAGAACTACATCGACAAGATTCCGGCTCACCCGCAGGTGACCGTGAACGTCACCGGCTTCCAGTGGAGCTGGGAATTCCAGTACCCGGGCTTCAAGGTTCCCGGTAATACCGGCGCCGATTCGATGGTCACCGAGACCGGCGCGATGTGGAACCCGACCGCGTCGGTTCAGCATCTGCCGCTGCTTGAGATCCCCGCCCACGAGACCGTGAAGTTCAACCTCACCTCGATCGACGTGATCCACGCGTTCTGGGTGGTGCCGTTTGAGTTCAAGCGGGACGTAATCCCGGGGTACGCCAATCACTTCGCCGTGACCGCGACCAAGACCGGCTCATTCATCGGGCGATGTACCGAGCTGTGCGGCGTCTATCACAGCCGCATGCTCTTCAAGATCAAGATTGTCTCGCCAGCCAAATTCCGTGCGTGGATTGCCGGGCAACAGGCGCTCCAGAGTTCTTCCGGGGGTGTTCAGTGACCGCAGTGCAAGCCGACAAGACGCATGAGCCCGTTGTCGCGCCGGCCGGCTACCAGAAGGGGTCGATCCTGGCCGACTGGCTATCGTCGACCGACCACAAGATCATCGGTCACCTGTACCTGATCACGTCGTTCTTCTTCTTCCTGGTCGGCGGCCTGATGGCGCTGATCATCCGCAGCCAGCTATTCGAGCCGAACAACACTCTGGTCAGCGACCAGCAGTACAACGAGCTGTTCACCATGCACGGCACGATCATGCTCCTGCTGTTCGCGACGCCGCTGTTCGTCGGGTTCGCGAACGAGATCATGCCGCTGCAGATCGGCGCGCCCGACGTGGCGTTCCCCCGGCTGAACCTGCTCAGCTACTACATGTTCACGTTCGGCGGCCTGATCCTTCTGCTTAGCTTCTTGACCCCGACCGGGGCGGCGGCGTTCGGCTGGTACGCCTACTCGCCGCTGACCAGCTCGCTGTACTCGCCCGGGATCGGCGCGGACATGTGGATCATGGGCCTGACGTTGTCCGGCCTCGGAACGATCCTGTCCGGAGTCAACTTCGTCACCACGATCTTCTGCATGCGGGCGCCCGGCATGACGATGTTCAGGATGCCGATCTTCACCTGGAACGCCCTGCTGACCTCGATCTTGGTGCTCCTCGCGTTCCCGGTGCTCGCCGCCGCCCTGCTGGTGCTCGAGATCGACCGCAAGTTCGGCGCGCAGGTGTTTGACGCGCAGAATGGCGGCGCGATCTTGTGGCAGCACTTGTTCTGGTTCTTCGGCCATCCCGAGGTCTATATCGTGGCGTTGCCGTTCTTCGGCATCGCCACCGAAGTACTGCCGGTGTTCAGCCGTAAGCCGCTGTTCGGCTACAAAGGCCTCGTGGCGGCCACCATCGCGATCGCCGGCCTGTCGATGACCGTCTGGGCGCACCACATGTTCACCACCGGCGCGGTGCTGCTGCCGTTCTTCTCTTTCATGACCTACCTGATCGCGATCCCGACCGGAGTGAAGTTCTTCAACTGGCTCGGGACGATCTGGCGAGGGCAGCTGACGCTAGAGACGCCGATGCTGTTCATACTCGGCTTCATGATCGTGTTCTTGTTCGGTGGCCTGACCGGCGTCATCCTCGCTTCGCCGCCGCTGGACTTCGCGGTCAGCGACACCTACTTCGTCGTGGCGCACTTCCACTACGTGCTGTTCGGCACCGTAGTGTTCACGATGTTCGGCGGCTTCTACTTCTGGTGGCCGAAGTGGACCGGCAAGATGCTGGACAACCGGCTCGGCGTGTGGCACTTCTGGTTTGTCTTCATCGGCTTCAACATGACGTTCCTGGTACAGCACTGGCTCGGCCTGATGGGCCAGCCGCGCCGTACCGCGAACTACGCGTTCCTGCCGCATCTAGCCACGACGCTGAACCAGGTCTCGACGATCGGCGCGTTCATACTCGGCGTGTCCAACCTGTTCTTCTTCTACAACATCTACAAGACGTGGAAGCACGGCAAGAAGGTTGAAGTCGACGACCCCTGGGGCTTCGGCAACTCGCTGGAGTGGGCGACCTCGTGCCCGCCGCCACGGCACAACTTCACCTCGATCCCGCGGATCAGGTCCGAGCGGCCTGCCTTCGACGCGCACCACCCGGAGATCAGAGCCGGACGGGATCCCGAGGAACGCAAGGCGCTCGGCATCGCCTCCGGTCATTGATGGCACGGCTTACTGGGCCTAGCGGCCCGCGGACTAGATCAGGAGTGACGGCATGAGGGTCGAGGGCTGGCTGTTCCTTGGCTGTGCGATCTTCTTCGGCGTAGCTGACATCTTCTACTGGAACCTGTCGCACGACCCGACGGGCAGCACCGCGCTGGCGCTGTCCATCGCGCTGGCCTTCCTGATCGGGTTCTATCTGCTGTTCACCGGCCGGCGGCTGCCTAAGCGGCCAGAGGACGACGCGGACGGCGAGATCGAGCAGGGAACTGGTGAGCTCGGCTTCTTCAGCCCGCACAGTTGGTGGCCGCTGTTCGTCGGCATGGCCGGCGCGCTGGCCGCGGTCGGGGTAGCCGTCGGCTGGTGGTTGTTCCTGATGGGTGCGCTGGCCCTGCTGCTCAGCGTGATCGGCTTCGTCTTCGAGTACTACCGGGGCCACTACGCCCACTAGCTAGCGGCGTTGCCAGGGGCGAGCAGGCTCCGGACCGCGGCTCGCGATACCGATGGTGCCGCTTGTGCCAGCCAGTCGAGCGGCGTGCGGTCGTGGCTGTCGAGAGCGGCTGGGTCTGCTCCATGCTCGAGGAGCACCTCGATGGTCTTGATGAAGCCTGCCCTGGCGGCGTAGTGCAGCGCCGTCGCATTGAGGGCCAGGACGCCGGTCGTGGCCTCATAGTCGCCGGCACGGCGGTCGGTGGCGCGGGCGCCGTGGCGCAGGAGGGCGCGGACATACTCAGGGTCATCCTTGCGGCCCTGGTTCCCAGTGCAGCTGGCACCGATCCACGAACCTGAAGAGTCGATCGCCGCGCCCCGGCTGGCAAGCAGCGGAGCGAGGTCGCGGTGCTGGACCCAGCGTCCGACGCCGATCGTGGTCGCGTCCGCGTCGTGTGCCAGCAGCAACTCCACCATCGCCAGGCTGCCCTGGGCGGCGGCTCCGCGCAGCGCTCGGGCATAGCCGGCAAGCGGATGCGCGACCTGGCCAAGAAGCGCGACCTGGCCAAGAAGGAGGCGCAGCGCTGCCGCCTGCCCGCCGGCGACCGCGTGATCGACGGGTGTAATGCCGAGGATGTCGACCGCCGGATCGGTCGCCTGGGCAAGGCCGGGATCGGCCGTGAGCATCGGCGCGAGCGAGCCGAGGTCGCCGACGAAGGCCGAGGTAAAGACATCTTCGCTGGCACCGGCCGCGACGAGCATCGACTCGACCGCGGAACGGCGCTTCATCCTGGCCGCGCACAGCGGCGTCACGAAGATCACCCGCTCGAACGCCGGCCCGATGACGCCGACCGGCAGGTAGAAGGGGCGGTCCGCTCCGACGCCGCGCTCCAGCAGCATCCGTATGATCTCGGCGCGGCCAGCTAGGGCGGCTGACTGCATGATCGCCGAAGCGAAGGACGGATCCAGAAGATCCGGGGCCTCCGCCAGTGCCGCTCCGAGCCCGGCGACATCACCACGACGAGCCAGATCCCTCGACCGCGTCACGATCCGCGCGCCCTTGCCGCACCAGGCCACCGGGGGACCGGCCGGGGCCGCAGGCCGGCTAACGAGAGCCATGGCGAGGGACTGAACCTGCGCGAAGATCGTCTTGCGGTCGTTCTCAGCAGCGACCGTGGCCTCGAGCGCCCGGCGGAAGTGTCCCAGCCACCGGCCGGCGAGCGCGGGCGTGATCGGCAGGCCGGCGTGGCTGGATCCCAGGCCCCGGTAGGCCTGCGCGCTGAATCGACGCGGGCCGTCCAGCCACTCGGCGAAGAACAGCTTCGGCATCGACCGGCTGCCTGCGAGGTCGCGCGGGAACAACGGGCGCAGCCGATCGTCGTCCTCGATCCCCTGATACAGGAGGTCGACCAGCCTGTCGATGGTCGGCTGGCCGCCGATCCGCGCGAACTGGTCCGTGCCGCGGAAAGACCGCAGACCAAGCGCGTTATTCACGAGGCTGCGGTGCTCAAGGCAGTCGTCCATCTCCGGTGAGAGTACTACCCCGGGTCACTACGCTCGTTGAGCTGCCTCTGCGGGGGTCCGGGGGTGCTCGCCCGGGGCTGGCACTGTACAGTCCGCTCAGGCTAGGAAAGGGCGGACGTGGACCTATACGAGGCGCTGTACACGACCAGGGCGATGCGCCGGGTTACCTCAGACCCGATTCCGGCGCAGGTGCAGGCGAAGATTGTCGATGCGGCGATCCGTGCCCCTAGCGGCGGGAACACGCAGAACTGGCGATTCGTCTTGGTTGACGATCCTGAGCTGAAGGCGAAGCTCGGGCCGTTGTACCGGGAGGCGGCCGCGGAGCTGTGGGCCGGGCCGTATGCGGAGCGGCGGGCTCGGGCGCAAGCGGCGCCTGAGGATCCGGCTAGCGTGGCGATGATGAAGATGGGCCAGTCCGCTCAGCATCTTGCCGACAACTTCGAGACGGTGCCGCTGTACCTGTTCGCCTTCGCCAGGAACGATCGCAGCGGCGGGTCGATCTTTCCGGCCGTGTGGAGCGCGCAACTGGCCGCGCGGGCCGAGGGCGTCGGAAGTTGCCTGACCACGATCCTCGGGCAGTTCAGGAACACCGAGACGTTCGACGTGCTTGGTGTGCCCGCCGACAAGGGCTGGGAGATGGCGTGCTGTGTCTCATTCGGCTATCCGACCGGGAAGTGGGGAGTAGCGCCGCGGCGTCCGGCCAATGAGGTCGCGTATCGCAACACCTGGGGGACCGACCTCGGCATTGCCATCCCAGAGCCGCTGTGGTCGCCGTAGACGGACGATTAGCCGCCGGTAGCCATCCGTACAGCAAGAGGCCCGCGGACGAAGGCTGCGGGCCTCTTGCTGGCGCTGAGAGTTAGTGCTGATCCTCGTCTGAGCCGGCCGAGATGGCCGCGTGCTCCGTTTCGGCGTGCTCGACGTGGCCGTTCGGCCCGTGACCGTTAGCGCCGTGGCCGTTCACCGGCACGCTCTCGGTCACGAGCTTGTTCAGCCTGGCCTTGACCCGGCCAAGGCCGCCGCGCATGCCAGGAGCGGGTACCGGCGAGTCGGCGTCGGACTCACTCTCCCCGGCGGTCAGCGCCAGCGCCTCTGGCCGTGCGATCTTGGCCAGCTCCTCCTCGTTCAGCGGCCTGGTCTCCTCGATGAACTCACCGTCCGGCCGCTGCATGATGATGCCCATTTCCACGCCGTGCTCCATCAGGTGCACGTCCTTGCGCTGCAGGCCAAGACAGATCCGCTTGGTCAGGATGTACGTGATGATCGGCACCGCGAAGATAGCCACCTGGGCGATCTCGGTGATCGTGTAGAGCGGCACGGAGAAGTGGTCGGCGAGGATATCGTTCGAGCCTTCGAGCCACAGCACACCGTAGAACGAGATCATCGCTATGCCGAGCGCGGTCCTGGTCGGGGCGTTGCGCGGCCGCTGGTTAATGTGATGCTCGCGTCTATCCCCGGTGATCCACTGTTCGAGGAACGGCCATAGCGCGGCCCCGGTCATCACGAGCCCGAGCGGTACCAAGGCCGGTATGAACACGTTGAACGCGAACGTGTGGTTGAACACCACCCATTGCCAGGCGGGCATGATGCGCAGCGAGCCTTCGAGGAAGCCCATGTAGAAGTCAGGCTGAGAGCCGGACGAGATCGACAGCGGGCTGTAGGGACCGTAGAGCCAGATCGGGTTGATCTGCGCGAACGTGGCCGCGAGAGCACAGGCGGCGAAGGTGAAGAAGAAGAACGCGCCGGTCTTGGCCATGAAGTAAGGGAACATGGGCGCGCCGATGACGTTCTCGTTGGTGACGCCCTTGCCGGGCATCTGGGTGTGCTTCTGGTGGAACATGATGAACAGGTGCGCGCCGATCAGCGCCAGGAACACGCCAGGAATCAGCAGGACGTGCAAGATGTAAAAGCGCGGGATGATGTCGGTGCCGGGATACTGCCCGCCGAACAGGAAGAACGACAGGTAGGTGCCCACGATCGGGATCGACTGCAGCACGCCCTGGGTGATCCGCAGGCCAGCGCCGGACAGCAGGTCGTCCGGCAGCGAGTAGCCGAAGAGCCCCTCAAGCAGGCTCAGGGTGAACAGCACGATGCCGATCAGCCAGTTGACCTCACGCGGCTTACGGTAGGCGCCGACGAAGAAGATCCTGATCATGTGCGCCATGATCGCGGCGACGAAAAGGTCGGCCGCCCAGTGGTGGATCTGCCTCATCAGCAGGCCGCCCCGGACGTCGAAGCTGATCTTCAGCGTGGAGGCGTACGCCTCGCTCATGTGGACGCCGTCGAGCTTGAGGTAGGACCCGTGATAGACGACGTCGGTCATGCTCGGCTGGAAGAACAGCGCGAGGAACGTGCCGGTCAGCAGCAATATGATGAACGAGTACAGGGCGATCTCGCCGAGCATGAACGTCCAGTGATCAGGAAAGATCTTCCTGAAGAAGGTACGCATGCCCTTGGCGCCGTGGAACCTGTCATCCAGCCAGGTGCCAGTGCCGGATAGCGCCTTGTCGATACTCATTGCGAATTGCCCCGCTCCCAGAAACTCGGGCCCACTGGCTCGGTGAAGTCGCTCTTGGCCACGAGGAAGCCCTCGGCGTCGACCGCCATCGGGAGCTGTGGCAGCGCCCGGGTGGCCGGACCGAAGATGACCTTGGCGCCGCGAGTCGCATCGAAGGTCGACTGGTGGCACGGGCACAAGATGTGGTGCGTGGTCTGCTCGTAGAGCGCGGCTGGGCAGCCCACGTGAGTGCAAATCTTGGAGTAGGCGACGATGTTGTCGACCGACCAGTTCTGCACCGTCAAGCCATCGACCTGGTGGTTGGCCTGGGTGTAGACGACCTGGTCGGGCGCGAACTTGATGATGATCACCGCGGCCTTGGCCAGGGCATCAAAGTTGTCCTGGAAGCCGTCGGGCACGACCGTGATCATTCCGCCCGGAGAGCTGAAGTCGCCCGGCTTTATCGGCGTGTTGGCGCCGTAGGTGAGCAGCCGCATGCCTTTGCGCCAGACCGTGTGATCCAGGGCGGTGCGTGGCAGCGGACCGAGGTCGCGCAGCAGCACGATCGGGGCGACCGCGACCGGCACGGTGGCCGCGATCAGCGTCCGGCGCAGGATCGGGCGCTTGACGAACTGGCTGGCGGCGGTGCCGTCGGCGAAGGTGTTCGCGAACGCCTCGCGAGCCTCGGGCTCTGACCGCATCGGGTGCCGCATCTCGACCACTTCGGCGTTCGGCATCACCCGGCGGACCCAGATCGTCGCGCCGATTCCCATGAACAGGAAGGCCAGGCCCATCGTCAGGCCAAGGGCCAGGTTGGAGTGCGCGGTCCCGATGACCGAGTGCACGCCGAAGATCAGGTAGGCGGCGATAAAGCCGAACCCGGCCAGCATGGCGAGCACGAAGCAGGCCGCGACCATCCGCTCGGCCAGCTTGGCGTCGTCCATGTCCTGCGGATCGCCCGGGATCTCAGGTTCGCGCACCTCGGGCAGCCCGGCGCTCGATCCCGCTGCCGTTTCGGCGAGCAGCATCCTGGACTGGGTCGGCGACGGCGTGCCGATCACTCGCCGGCGGGCGGAGCTCTCGGCTGGCTGAGCTTCGCCGCCAGCGGCCGCGAGGTCGGCCATCAGGTCGTGGCCTGGGCCGTGCTCACTTGAGCCATGCTCGCCGGGTCCGTGCCCGGCGGTCGAGTCACTCATTAGGAGTCTTCCTGTGCTTCGCAGTGATCCACAAAGCCGCGAACACCATGAAGAGCAGCAGTCCGAGGAAAACCACGAGCCCTTCGGTCACCGGCCCGATCCGGCCAAGGCTGAACCCGCCTGGGTTCGGCTCTGAGCGGGTCTGCGTTACGTAGGCGATGATGTCGCGCTTTTGCTGCGGAGTGATCGTGGTGTTGTTGAACACCGGCATCGCCTCAGGCCCGGTCAGCATAGCTTCCCAGATCTGAGTCGGCGTGGACTTGGTGAGCGGCGGCGCGTACTTGCCGTAGGTCAGGGCACCGCCAGCGCCCTGGAAGTTGTGGCATTGCGCGCAGTCGGCGACAAAGAGTTGCTGGCCGAATCCGGCGTTGGCACCGTTCTGGCTGACCTGGCCGGAAGTCGGGACGGGCGGCCCGCCGCCAAGCGAGGCGATGTACGTGGCGAGGGCCTTAATCGCCGAGGGAGAGAACCCATTTGGGTGGTCCGGCATCTCGGCGGCCGGTTCCTTGGCGGGCATCCGGCCAGTGCTGACCTGGAAGTCCACCGCGGCCGCGCCGACGCCGATGAGGCTCGGCGCCACCCCGGGCGTGCCCTGGGCGAACTTACCGTGACAGGTCGCGCACTCCTCAAGGAAGATCGCCCGGCCCTGGGAGACCTGAGCCGACGCGGCGATATTCGGCGCGGTCGCCCCGGCTGAGCCTGCCTCAGTAATAGCTGCATAACCTGCGCCCGCGAGCAGCAATCCGAGCAGCACCACGGCATAGCCGGCTGCCGGTCGCCGTCGTCTAGCGGTCATCGGTGTCACGGCGGTTCCTATTTTCCGGTCAGCGGTAGCAGGTAAATGGTGGTGAACAAGCCGATCCACACGACATCGACGAAGTGCCAGTAATACGACACCACGATGGCGCTGACCTGCTGTTCGTGCGTAAATCGTTTCGCCGCGTAGGTACGTCCGAGCAGGAACAGGAAGGCGACCAGACCGCCAGACACGTGCAGGCCGTGGAATCCGGTGGTCAGGAAGAAGACCGAACCGTAGCCGCTCGAAGACAGCGTCAGGTGCTGCTTGTAGATCAGGTCCAGGTACTCATAGCCCTGGCCGAGGACGAAGTACAAGCCCATCAGGAACGAAAGGACGTACCACTCGCGCAGGCCCCACCGGGACGCGTTCCACATCGGGCCGGTGCGCTTGATCTGGCCTCGCTCGACGGCGAAGACCCCCAGTTGGCAGGTCACGCTGGAAAGGATCAGCACGATTGTGTTGGTCGTCGCCAGGGGATAGTCGAGGTGAGCTCCTGGCCAGGGCAGGCCGCGCCCTGTATCCACCGATTTTATGGTGAAGTACATCGCGAACAGGGCGGCGAAGAACATCAGCTCGGAGGACAACCATACGATTGTCCCGACGCTGACTAGATTGGGCCTGCTCGCAGGCGTGCGTGGCACCACGCGCGCGTCCTGTGCTGTCGTCACGGCCCCATTATTACGACACTCGGTAGGCGTACGCGCCGCGACCCCCTAGGTCGGTAGCATCCAGTTATGAAAGTTGTCGTGTATAGCCATGACGCGGACACCCGTGCGCGGGTTCGGCTGGCGATCGGCAAGCGTCCGGCGCCGGACGTGCCTGAGGCTGAATTGATCGAGGTCGCCACCCATCCGGCCCTTATCCGCCTGCTCGACGCCGGCGGTGCCGATGTCATGATCCTGGACGGAGAAGCCCAGCCGTCCGGGGGCATGGGCGTCTGCCGGCAAGCCCAGGACGAAGTATTCGATTGCCCGCCGGCACTGCTGATCATCGGCCGCGCCGACGACGGCTGGCTGGCCACCTGGTCGGGCGCCGACGCGGTGGTGAGCCATCCGATCGATCCGGCGGCGCTGGCGCAGGCGCTGGCCGGGCTCATGCGGCAGCGCGCCGCGAAGGAGACCGCTGCCTCGGCGTGATGGCGCCTGTGCCTGATGGGCACGTGTGCCTGATGGGCTTACCTGATGGGCTTATCTGCCTGATGGGCCTGTGCCTGATGGGCCTGTGCCTGATGGCGCCTGTGCCTGATCGGGCCGGCCTGTCTGGTCTTGGGCCGGCCCCGGCTCGACTGGCCTCTGGCTTGCGGGCGGAGGCCCGCGCAAAGCTTTCTTCCTAATAAGGATGCGTTATGGAACCGACGCTCTCCTGGTCAGCATTGATCGGCCAGCTAGTCAAGGGTGAAGCGCTGTCGCCGGAGTCGGCGGCGTGGGCGATGAACGAGATCATGGATGGCGCGGCCACCCCGTCGCAGATCGCCGGTTTCGGCATCGCGATGCGGATGAAGGGCGAGACGCCGGCCGAAGTGGCTGGCATGGCGTCGGCGATGCTGGCCCACGCGACGCCGCTGTCCATTCCCGGGCGGCTGGTCGACCTGGTCGGCACCGGCGGGGACCGGGCCCGGACGGTCAACATCTCGACGATGGGCACGATCGTCGCGGCGGCGGCCGGCGCGCGCATGGCCAAGCACGGGAACCGGGCGGCGTCGTCGGCGTGCGGTACCGCCGACGTGCTTGAGGCACTAGGCGTGGTGATCGACCTGCCGCCGGCCGCGACGGAGAAGCTGGCGCAGGAGACTGGTGTGGTGTTCCTGTTCGCGCCGCTGTATCACCCGGCGCTGCGGCACACGGCCGTCCCGCGTCGCGAGCTTGGCGTGCCGACGGTGTTCAACCTCCTCGGACCGGTCGCGAACCCGGCCCGGCCGCAGGCGCAGGCGATTGGTGTCGCCGACGCCCGGATGGGGCCGCTGCTGGCCGGAGTGCTGGCGGGCCGGGGATGCTCGGCGCTGGTGTTCCACGGTGATGACGGGCTCGACGAGCTGACCACGACCGGTCCCTCGACCGTCTGGGTGGTCAGGGACGGCCAGGTCGGGCAGGCCAGGTTCGATCCGGCCGAACTCGGCATTCGCCGGTGCGAGCCCGATGACCTGGTCGGCGGCGATCCGGCGCACAACGCGGGCGTCGTGCGGGCGCTGCTGGGCGGAGAGCGCGGACCGGTCAGGGAGACCGTGCTGCTCAACGCGGCCGCCGCGCTCGTGGCGGAGGCGGGCGCGCCCGAGGTTTCCGCGCTCGTTCCCGCGCTGGCTGAGGGCTATGCGCGGGCCGAGGCCGCGGTCGACTCAGGGGCGGCGGCCGGGCTGCTCGACCGGTGGGTGGCCGCGAGCCGGCGGCTTGCATCTGCTTGAGCTGTTTCTGCCTGACTTGCTTCTGACTGAGCGGGCCGCTGGCCGCGGGCCGCTGGCCGCTAGTCGCGCTTAGCGGCTGACAAGAAGTCCGTCATCGGACCCCTGGTGCGGGACATAGATAAGTGTCACCGCAATTTGGCCGCGCCTAGGGGTGAGATGCGAAGCGGATTGGATTTTGAAGACCGGTTCAACACGCTGTACCGGACTCACCGGGCAGCGGTGCTGCGCTATGCGTCCCGTCGCAGCGATCCTGACACTGCCCGCGACGTGGTCGCGGAGACCTTCCTGGTCGCCTGGCGCAAGCACGCGGCTATCCCGGCTGACCCAGACCAGGTCCAGCCCTGGCTGTATGGCGTCGCCCGGCGGGTGCTCGCGAACACCGAGCGGTCGGCGCACCGCAGCCAGCGTCTGACGATGCGCCTGCGGCAGGAGACCCGTGAAGACCAGGTGCCAGATCCCGCTACGGCGGTCACCGAGCGCGAGCGGTTAATCCAGGCGCTGCAGTTGCTGCCGGCCAGGGACCAGGAGGCACTTCGGCTGGTCGGCTGGGAGGAACTCGACCTGGCCGGTGCGGCGCTCGCGTTGGGCTGCTCGCCGTCGGTGATGGCGGCTCGCATCTACCGGGCCAGGCGCAAGCTCGAGGTCGCGCTCGCCGCGGCTGACCGCAACCCCAGACGCCCGGCTTCAGGGTCGTCCGCGCTCGCAACCACGCAGCACAGAAGACTGGAGTCCCGATGAGAAACCAACCAGCCGCGACCGACCAGTGGGCTCTCCTGGATGAGGTCCGTTCGATGCTGGCGCCTATCAACCCGGTCGCGCCGTCCGCCTTCGAGGGGCAGGAGCAAGACTGGGTCAGGCCCGCCCAGCCGGCCAGGAGTGCCGGCCGCTGGCGAGTGCTGGCGCCGGCGCTGTCCGGTGTCAGCGTGATCGCCATCGTTCTCGGGGTCACATTGGTCGGCGGAGCGCAGCGGCCGAATAGCGCGGGCGGGTCCGGCGCGCTGCCGAAGTTCTATGTCACCGTCAACGGTCTTCCGCCAAAGGAAACCGCGATCGTCCACAGCACCGCGACGGGACAGGCTCTGTCCTCGGTTCACCTCTCCGAGCCCAACGGCGGCACCGTCTCCATGATCGCGGCGGCCAGGTCAGACCGGGAGTTCTACATCGCCGCCAGCGTGAGGCAGCCGAAGACCGGTCAATTCGCCATGGGTATTCTGCGGCTTAGCCTGTCGGCCGATGGTCGGTCGGCGAAGCTCACCAGGCTGCCGGTCTACGTGGTCGACCCGAGCGTGCCGCATCCCTGGCCGCCCCAAGTTCTCGATATGGCGGTGTCACCGGATGGCCGCGAACTGGCCGCGATGATCTTTACCGGTACCGCCCCCGCCTCTGTCATCAAGCCGGCAACCGAGCTCATGGTCATTCCGACGCACTCTGGCGGCCACCCGGCTTTCTGGCGGGCGCCCAAACGTGACTTCGCCTACGGCGTCAACGTGAACTGGGTAAGCAATCGCTCCGTCGCTTTTCTCTGGGAAGACCAGTTCAGGGGAAACCCGGCCGACTACACGGCCAGGACCGCGGTGCGAGTGCTGAATCTCCGGGCCAGCAACCACAACCTGCTCAAGTCGGCAGTGCTGATGCGAGGCGGAGGCGCGTTCGGGGATATCCAGAACGCCTACGTCGGCCCCGGCGGAGGTCCCATCATCGCGGCACTGGCCCATGACACGCCCGCGATCGGCCCGAAGGGCACCGCCGTGGCGCGCCTGGTGGCCGCGTCGCCTGTGACTGGCAAGATCACCAAGGTCTTCGCTCGCCGCGTGCTGCACTACCGCAACGACACCAGGCGGTATATCGACGATGGCATCTACTCGGTCCTGGGGCTGGATGCCAGCGGCAAGGACGCCCTGGTCCAGGCACCACGGTTCGGCATGATCAGGAACGGGATGTTCACCGCCCTGCCGACGGGACGCGGCACGATGTACGCCGCCGCCTGGTAGCGCCTCTGCCTGCGCCCAGTCTGCGCACCAACTCTTTATGTGCGGCATCCGTGGTCGCGCACCCAGGCGGGCCTGGCCGGTCATAGGAAACCGGCCAGGCCCGCGCTCGCACGTTTAGGTTGCCTCGCCGTTTTGGGTCGGCCTGCGCTTCGGATGGCCTCCACGTCTGTTGTCGCCTCGCCGTATGCGGTCGGCTCCACGTTTCGGGTCGGCTCCACGTTTCGGGTCGGCTCCACGTTTGCGGGTCGGCTCCACGTTTGCGGGTCGGCTCCACGTTTGCGGGTCGGCTCCACGTTTGCGGGTCGGCTCCACGTTTCGGGTCGGCTCACCTT
>DASYAT010000227.1:0-36987 GCA_036501205.1 Streptosporangiaceae bacterium
CTGGGCCGTCGAGCTGGCTGTGCCCGCCCGGGGGGACGACCCCCCGGAGCCCCCCGAGAGGTTGGTCAGGCCGGGTCGCGCCTGCCCCGGTGGAGCGCGGGCCCGTCATGCCTGACCTGGCCTGATGACGTCAGCGAGGCCGTCGCCGATCAGCGAGAGCGACAAGCCGACGACCACGACCGCGAGGCCGGGGAACGTGGTCAGCTGCCAGTGGGTGGTGAGGAAGTTCTGGCCGTCGTTGATCATCGATCCAAGGTCTGGAGTCGGGGGCGGCACGCCCAGGCCGAAGTAGCCAAGGGTCACGATCGCCAGGATGTCCTGGACGATGTCCGACATCGCGTAGATGATCGCCTGGCTGATCACGTTCGGTACCAGGTGCTTAGCCATGATCCGGATGCTGGACAGCCCGCCGGACTGGGCCGCGAGCACGTAGTCCTGCCGCTTGGCGACCAGGACCTCGCCGCGGATGATCCTGGCGTAGGAAACCCAGCCGACCAGCGTGATCGCGATATAGATGCTGCGCTGGCCGGGGCCGAGCACAAAGACCAGCGCGATGATCAGCACGTAGAACGGGAACGCCACGACGATGTCGACCACCCGCATGATCACGGTATCGACCCAGCCGCCGAAGTAGCCAGCGATAGACCCGAGCACGACCCCGATGCAGAACGGCAGCAGCACCGCGATGAACGCGATCCGCAGGTCGTTCCGCAGGCCGTAAAGCAGCCGGGCGAACGTGTCCCGGCCCAACTGGTCGGTGCCGAGCAGGTGATGCGCGCTCGGTCCCTGCAGCGTGTTGGTCAGGTTCTGTGCAACCGGGTTGTACGACGTCAGCAGCGGCGCGAAGATCGCGGCCGCGAGGATGAGGGCGAGCAGGATCACGCCGCTCAGCAGCGCGGGCTGGGTGTACCACCGCCGGACCCGCCGC
The DNA here is from genome assembly GCA_036501205.1 of Streptosporangiaceae bacterium. Taxonomy (GTDB): domain Bacteria; phylum Actinomycetota; class Actinomycetes; order Streptosporangiales; family Streptosporangiaceae; genus Chersky-822. The sequence goes on from DASYAT010000227.1 coordinate 929, forward strand.
GGCCCGGCCGCGGCTTCCGGCGCTGAGGTGAACTCGGGCGGCGGCGCTTCGCTCGGGAAGGTAACTGCGCTCATCGGTCGAACCTGACTCTCGGGTCGAGGGCGGCGTAGGACAAGTCAGCCAGCAGGTTGACCAGCACCACGAGCACTCCGAAGACGAGGGTGACGCCCTGCACGATCGGGAAGTCGCGCTGGAAGATCGACTGGATCATCAGCTGCCCGATACCAGGGATCGCGAAGACGTTCTCGATCACCACGGTGCCGCCGATCAGGAAGCCGATGTTGATGCCGAGCACGGTCACCGCGGGGATGACGGCGTTACGAAGCACGTGCCGGACGAACAGCTGGAGCCCGGAGACTCCCTTGGACTTCGCGGTCGTGATGTACTCGGCGCCGAGAACGTTCAGCATGCTGGCGCGCAGACTCCGGATCACGACCGGACTGAGCGCGATCGCCACCACCAGGGCCGGCAAGAACATCGAGTGCAAGTGCCCGCCGAAGCCAACGCCGTAGCCGCTGGTCGGGAACCAGTGCACGTTGATCGCGAAGACGTAGATCAGCAGGATCGCCAGCCAGAACGGCGGCATGCCAAGGCCGATCAGTGGTACCGCCCGCACGATCTGGTCCCGGATGCCGTTCTTGCGGCTAGCCGCGATCATGGCCAGCGGCACGCTGATCACGATGGCCAGGATGGCCGCGTAGACGACCAGCCAGAGCGTGGCCGGGATCCGGTCAAAGATCACGGGGGCCGCCGGGACGCCGTAGTACAGGCTCTGCCCCAGGTTGCCGTGCACCAGGCGGTCCATGAACAGTCCGTACTGGCTGATCAGCGGGCGATCAAGACCCCACTGCTTGTGCAAGATCGCGACCGTCTTCGGCGTCGCGTGAATTCCGAGAATGGTCCTCGCTGGGTCACCGGGGATCAGGTGGATCATGAAGAACACGATGATCGTCACGCCGATCGCTACCGGGATCAGCATCAGCAGGCGCTGGAAGACGAACGTCATCCGTCCCAACGGCTATCACAACCTTCGCAGTTGGCGCCGGCGGCGCACGGGGGTCGGGGGCGTCCCTCAGAGCGGGACGCTGGTCTGGCACCGAAGCCGGCGGCGCAAGCCGCCGGCTTCGGTGCGCGGGGGGTCGGGGGGGTCGTCCCCCCAGGGAGGAAATTCAGTAAGTAAGGGTCTGGCTTGCCAGACCCTTACTTACTGAGCCAGACATCCTCCATGTGCATGTTGCCTAGCGGCGTCACATAGAAGCCGTGAACATTGCTCGTGGTGGCGTATGGGTAGGGCGAGTAGTACAGGAACGCCATGAAGGCGTCGTTGGCCGCGCCGGCCTGCACGGTGTTGTACAGCTTCTGGCGAGCCGCCGGATCGGTCGTGGTCTCGGCGTTATGGGTGGCCTTGACCACGGCCGGGTTGTTGTAGTCGGTGAAGAACGACTTGGCGCCGGACTTCGGGTCGACAGCGAACGTCGCGAGCTCGTCCGGGTCGGGGATGTCCATCGTCCACAGCGTGAGCACCATGTTGTACTTCAGCGTCTGCTCGTCGTTGTTCGTGACGTTCGGGTCAAGCTGAGTGATGGTCAGCTTGATGTTGAGCTTCTTGAGCTCCGACTGCAGGATCGTCGCGATCGTCAGGTAGTCCGAGTTACCTGAGGGGACGATGATCGAGGTGCTGAAGCCGTGCGGAACGCTCGACTTGGCCATCTCGGCCTTGGCCTCGGCGACGTTCAGCTGCAGACCGGGGGTGCTGGCCTGGTAGTACGGCACCTGCGGCGGGAACAGCGAGTTAGCCGGCTTGCCGTTGCCGAACAGCACGGCCTTGACCAGGGCGTTCCGGTCGATCATGAGCGAGATCGCGCGGCGCACGTGCACGTCCTGGAACGGCTTGCGCTCCTCGTTGAAGGCCAGGTAGTTGGTCTGCGTCGAGTTGAACAGGTTCATGTCGACGCCGGGGGTGGTCTTCAGGCTGGCGACGGTCGACCACGCGGGAGTCTGGTCGATCTGGGCCGAGCCGCCCTTGAGGTTCAGTTCCCTGGTGTTGTCGCTGGGCACGTCGTTCCAGGTGATGCTGTTCAGGTAAGGCAGGCCCTTCTGCCAGTAGTGCGGGTTCTTAACCAGCTTGAGCGCCTGGCCCTTGTGCCAGAAGTCCCACATGAACGGGCCGGTGCCGATCGGATGGGTGTAGAACTGCGCCTCGGTCTGGCCGCCGTAGTTGTTCGGGACGATGCCGTTGGCGAAGATCGACAGGTCGGCGAGCAGCGGTGCCCACGGGAACTTCAGGTGGATGACCACGGTGTCGGGCGACGGGTCATCGACGGAGGTGATGGCGGTGTCGAGGTAGGCCCAGCCGGCCGTGGCCTTCCGGTTCTGGTCGATCGAGAACTTCACGTCGGCCGAGGTCATCGGCTTGCCGTTGGAGAAATCGACGCCGGGCCTGAGCTTGAACGTGTAGGTCTTGCCGTCCGCCGACTTCGTGTAGCTGGTGGCGAGGTAGGGCCGGACGCCCTTGCCGTTGTTCGTCACCGTGTACAGCGGCTGGAAGATCTGCTCGAAGATCCAGATCGAGTTGTTGTCGAACACCGTCGTGTTGTTCATCGACTGCGCGTCCTGGGTGGCATCGAAAATCAGGTTGCCGCCGTGCACCGGGGCTCCGGCGTTGCCACCCCCGTTGCCTGTGCCGCCGGGTGACGATGAACTCCCCCCGCCCCCGCACGCGGCCAGGACAACGAGTGCGCTGGCCGCGATCAGAGCCCTCGCCGCTGTGACTCGAAATCTCACGCAAGCTCCTTAGATTCTGGCGGCCGGGATCCGGCCGCTCCCTCCCTGCGGCCGAACCCCGGCCGCACGCTTCACGCCGGCCAGCCCGGACCTGCTTCTGCCACTACCGGACCACCCACGCGCTCCACGGCGAGCAACGCTGCTCGCCCCAAGCTAGACAGACTTATTTCTTATTTCGTGCGAACCGGATCCGACCGCATCTTGGCCACCGGCCGGACCTACTCACGCATAGCAGGCGAGCTACGCCGCTCGCCCGCTGGAAGACAAACCTTTGTTTTTCGTAATCTTGCCGCAAACCGGCGAGTTGTAAATAGTAGGTCTATACCTAGACCGATGGCGTTACCGTGTTGTAACGTTCCGAGCCGTGCGTTACGTGGTGGTTGGAAGTGGTGCGATCGGCGGCACAGTGGCCGCCGGCTTGGCGCGTGATGGCCACGAAGTCCTTGTGGCAGACGCGAATCCGGACGTGGTCGCCGCGATCAACGCGGTCGGGATCAAGATCACTGGTCCGGTCGAGGAGTTCACGGCGAAGGTGCGGGCGATCAGCCCCGCTGACCTGCCGTCCGAACTCACCTGCCCGGTGCTGGTCGCGGTCAAGGCCCACCACACGGCGGCCGCCGCGGCCATGCTCGCCGGCCGGCTGGCCGGCGCCGGCTACGTGGTTTCGCTCCAGAACGGCCTGAACACGACCGTCCTGGTCGACGCCGTCGGTGCGGATCGGGTGGTCGAGGCGTGCGTGAATTTCGGCGCCGACATGATCGAGCCCGGCGTCGTGCTGCGCGGCAACCGGGCCACGTTCATGATCGGCGAGACCGACGGCTCGATCACCGAGCGGGTGACCGCGCTGGCCGCCGACATCGCCGACGCGCAGGTCACCGACAATGTGCTCGGCTACATCTGGGCTAAGGAGGCCTACGGCGCGATGCTCGCCGCCGGGGCCGTCAGCGATCTGTCGATCGCCGACACGCTCGAAGACCCGGCTTACACCGAGCTGATGCTGGCGATAGCCAGGCAGGTGCTCGCCCAGGCGCCGGTCCCGGCGGTGCCGCTGGACGGCTTCGACCCGGCTGACCTGGAGGGATCGCTAGCCCGGCTAGCCGCGTTCAACCGGGGGTCGGCGAAGACGCACTCGGGCATCTACCGCGACCTGGCCGTGCTGCACCGCCCGACCGAGATCAGTGCCATCCTCGGCGAACTGGCCACAGAACAGGCGCCGCTAGTCAGCCGAACCCTGGAGCTGATCGCGGCGATCGAGCGCGGCGAGCGCACCTGTACCCGGGCCAACCTGGACTTGCTGGCCACCTACGAGCGGCTGGACCGGCTCGGCAAGCCGCTGAACGCGGTCGCCGCCGTGATCGGCGCACCTTCTCGAGGGTGGCGGGCGGGGGGCGTAGCGGGTGGGCTGGCCGGCGAGCCGGTAGCGGTCAAGGACATCGTGTCGATCGCCGGGGTGCCGACCCGGTGCGGCAGCCCGGCCAGTGATCCCACGCCCGCGACCGCGGACGCGCTGATCGTGCGCCGGCTGCGGGATGCGGGGGCCGAGGTGTTCACCGCAACGCAATGCCTGGAGTACGCGGCCGGCTTCGCCCACCCGGAGGTCGGCGACACCAGGAACCCGCGTGATCCGTCCCGTACCTCGGGCGGGTCGTCGGGCGGCTCGGCCGCGCTGGTCGCGGCCGGCGTCTGCGACTTGTCCATCGGGACCGACACCGGCGGCTCGATCAGGATTCCGGCCGCCTACTGCGGCATCGTCGGGCTGAAGCCGAGCTATGGCCTCGTGCCGGTCGACGGCATCTTCCCGCTCTCGCCAAGCTGCGATCACGCGGGCACCCTCACCGCCACTGTCGACGGCACCGCCAGGCTCCTGTCGGTGATAGCCGCCGAGCCGTGGCCAGCCATCGATGCCGAGCCGGGCCAGACCACATTCACGGTGGGCTTGCTGACCGCCCAGCTGACCGATCCTTCGGTGACGCCGCCGGTGGCGGCGGCCCTGAACGCCGCGCTGGCCTCGCTCGCCGGGGCCGGCTGGAACCTGCGCGAGCTGACCGGCGCCTGGCTGGAGCAGCTTGCCAGGTGGGAACAGACCCTCGCAAAGATTGTTTCCCGTGAAGCTTATGAAGTTCACAGTGGCCGCGACACGAGTCGTTACAGCGAAGGCACCAGGGCGCTGCTCGATTTGGGGGCGACGGTCACCGACGAAGCGCTGGCGAGGGCACTTGAGGAGCAGGCGGAACTGACGGCCGCGATCGAGCTGAGCCTGGCCGGGGTCGATGTGCTCGCCGGGCCGACGGTGGGATACACCGCGCCGCAGGAGGATCCGCCGTTCGGCCTTGGCGACGACAGCGGCGAAGGCCGGTTCTCAGGGCCGTACAACCTGACCGGGCATCCGGCGCTGTCGATGCCGGTGCCCACCTCGGGGCTGCCGATCGGGCTTCAGCTGGCCGGGCGGCGCGGGGCGGATTTCGAGCTGCTGCGGGTTGCCGCCGCGGCCGAGCGAGTGCTTGGCGCCATTACTGACTGATACCGCACGACCGACTGATAGTTCACTTACGGGGAGGGGTTGGCACATGGCTGCCACAGTGCGACGGTTCGCGATGGAACTGGCCGGGCTCGAGATTCCGGTGGTCGAGGTCACCGGATCCGCCGATGGGCCCACGCTCACGGTGATCGCCGGAGTGCACGGCTGCGAGTACGCCTCGATGGCCGGGGTGCGCAAGTGGGTGAACGGCCTGGCCGGCGCCGACCTGCGCGGCTCGGTGCGCGCGGTGCCGGTGCTCAACCTGCCGGCGTTCGAAGCCCGGAGCCCGTTCGTGATTCCCGAGGACGGCAAGAACCTGAACCGGTGCTTCCCGGGCGACCAGAACGGGACGATCACCGAGCGGCTGGCGCATGCGGCGTTCACCCAGCTGATCACTGGCTCTGACGCCTACATCGACGCGCACTGCGGTGACCAGCCCGAGGCGCTTGAGCCGTTCACGCTGTATGACGCGGGACCCGCCGAGCTGAAGGCGGCCGCGTTGGCCAGGGCCTACAGCTTGCCGTACATGATCAGGCAGGAGCCTGGTCCTGGCCGGCCGATCGGGGGGACGTCCAGCGCGGCGGCGGCCGAGATCGGGGTGCCGGCGATTACGGCCGAGGCCGGCGGGTGCGGGATTCTCGAGGCGGCGCCCGTGGCGATGCATGTTCGCGGGCTGACCCGCGTGCTCGCTCAGCTGGGGATGATTTCGGGCGACGATGGTTCCGGCGATCCGGCGCCGACGATGCTCAACCAGTTCCTGTGGATGCGGGCCAGGCACGGCGGCTGGTGGGAGCCGACCGTAACGGTGGGCGAATCGGTCGCGAAGGGCCAGGTGATCGGCACGGTCACCAGCCTCGACGGCGCCGACCTGCTCGAATCCATCGAGTCCCCCGCCGACGGCGTCCCGATGTTCATCACGAGCTCCCCCGCCGTGGTGGCCGACGGCCTCCTCCTGGGCCTGGGCGCCGCGTAGCGGCTGTTCCTCAGGCGCAACGCATGCGTGAGGGGCACTTTGCTGCTGCCAGAGCGACAGCAAAGTGCCCCTCACGTCTTTGGTTAGGTTAGGAGGCGCGGGCGGGTTCTGGAACGCTGGGCCTGGGAGTTGCGGGGGGCTCCTCCTGGGTTTCGCCAGACTCGCTGATGCCGTACTTGGCGTAGAGGCGGCGGAGCGGGCGCGGGGCGTACCAGTTGGCCCGGCCGAGCAGGCGCATGGTGGCCGGAACCAGCAGCACCCGGACGATCGTGGCGTCCACGATCAGCGCGACGATCATGCCGACGCCCATCAGTTTGATGAACGTAATGCCCGAGGCGGAGAACGCGCCGACCACGATCACGAGCAGCAGCGCAGCGCTGGTGATCACGCCGCCGGTCCGCTGCAGGCCGCTCGCCACCGCGTCGGTGTTGTCGCCGGTCACGTCGTAGCGCTCCCTGATCCGCGACAGCAGGAACACCTCGTAGTCCATCGACAGGCCGAACAGGATCGCCAGCATCAGGATCGGCGTCGACGGGTCGATCGCGCCGGTGGAGGTGAACCGAAGCAGGCCGGACAGGTGGCCCCACTGGAAGATCCAGACGACCACGCCGAACGTGGCGGACAGCGACAGCACGTTCATCACGATCGCCTTGAGCGGCAGCACGACCGAGCCGAATGCGAGGAACAGCAGCACGAAGGTGGCCGCCGCCATCACTAGCGCCATCCAGGGCAGCGTCGAGGACAAGCTGGACAGCTCGTCGGCGAGCTGGGCGGTCTGGCCGCCGATCACCGCGTGCGCACCAGCCGGCGGGGCGACGGCCCTGGCCTGCGTCACGATGGTCCGCGCTGCGACCGACATCGGATCGGCGTTGTAACGAAGGTCGACCCGGGCGATGTTGTCCCGCACGCCGGCCACCTGCGCGCCGATCACGCCGGGAACCCTGGCCAGGTCGTTCGCGTAGCTGGTGAGCTCGGCGCCGCGGGCCGGCGAGCCTGCGATCGGGCCAGTGAAACTGACCAGCGACTCGATCGGTGCGGTGGGGTTGCCGGCGAAGTCGCGATTCAGCGCCTCGGTGACGACTCTGGCCTGGGCGGCGGCCGGCAGGACCCGGGCGTCGGTACCGCCCCAGACCACGTGCAGGAACGGGGCGCCGAGGGCGAGCAGCACGACGACGATAGTGGCCGCGTAGGCGACCGGCCTGCGCATCACGCTGCGGGCTAGGCGGTACCAGCCGCCGGTCGACTCATCGGTCAGGGACCTAGGTGCTTGCGACCCAGCCGCCCGGACGCGGAGCGCCCCCCGGACGCGGAGCGCATTGACTCTAGGGCCGAGCACGGCGAGCAGGGCAGGCAGGACCGTCAGCGCGGCCAGCATGTCGACCACGACCGTCGCCACGCCGCCGTAGCCCATGGAGCGCAGGAAGGTCTCGGGGAACAGCATCAGGCTGGCCAGCGCGACCGAGACGGTGACGCCGGAGACGGCGACCGTGCGGCCGGCCGTCGCCATGGTCCTGGCCAGGGCGGCCTGGGTCGAGTCTGGACCTGACTTGCGCAGTTCCTCGCGGAACCGGCCGACGATGAACAGCCCGTAGTCAATCGCGAGGCCGAGCCCGAGGATCGTGGTGATGTTGACCGAGTAGATCGCGACCGGGGTCACGAGCGTGATCAGGCGCAGGGCGGTAAACGAGCCGAGGATCGCGATCCCGCCGACCGCGAGCGGCAGGCTGGCGGCGACCAGGCCGCCGAAGATGAACAGCAGCAAGATCAGCAAGATCGGCATCGACAGGCCTTCGGCCCGGCCGATGTCGCTGGTCACCTCGTGGTTGATCGCTTCCTCGGTGGGGGTGAACCCGCCGATCCGGGTGGTCAGGCCCGGGGCGGACAGCTTGCCGCTGATCGCGTCGTAGTTCGTGATCCTGGCGGCGTCGCTGTGCCCGGCCAGCTCGATGACCGCGTAGGTCTCGTTGCCGGCCTTGTTGACGAAGTCGGTCGAATGGCTTGGCCAGTAGGTCGCGGTTGAGATCACCTTGCCGGCCGGAAGCGCCGCTAGGGTTCTGGTCACGGCCGACTTGAAGGCCGGGTCGCCGACCCGCAGCTGCTTGCTTGAGTAGAGCACCACGACATCACCGGAGTCCCGGCCGAAGGTCTTGGCCGCCAGCGCCTGTTCCTGCTGGCTCTGGCTGCCTGGTGCGTTGAATCCGCCCGCCTTCTGCAGGGCGCCGAACACCCCGGTGCCCCAGGCGGCGAAAACGGCTATGCCAATCGCAGCTATCGCGAGCACCAGCCAGCGCCTGCGGTAAGCGGTACGTCCCCATGTCTCGAACATCCTGACCTCCGGGCCACCGAAATCTTACGGCTATCACGATCGTTAACACTGTAAACGTTTACGATGTAAACTTGCCATACGGCGTTTACGAGTGTCAAGGTCGTTTACCGAGGGGTCTGACAGGAGGCAGCGGTGACAACTGATTCGGCAGTACGAGCTGAGGCACCATCACCGAGCCGACGGGATCGGGTGCGGGCGGCGACGACCCAGGAGATCATCGCGACCGCCCGCCGGCTGCTGGTCACCGAAGGCGGCGCCGCGATCACGCTGCGGGCGATCGCGCGGGAGATGGGGGTGACCGCACCCGCCCTGTACCGGTATTTCCCCAGCTACCAGACGCTGATCCACCATGTGGTGGCCGGCATCTTCAACGAGCTAAGCGACTACGTAGAAGCCGAGGTCGAGCAAGCGACGGCGGCGGAAGGGCAGGACCGGGGGCAGCCCGACGGAACTACGGTAGGCCTGATCACGGCATGCCAGGCGTTCCGGCGCTGGGCAATCGCCCATCCGGCCGAGTTCGGCATGATCTTCGGAACGCCGCTGCCCGGAGTCGACCTCTACCACGAGGACCCGCTGATGGAATGCGGGATGCGGTTCGGCGGGATCTTCATGGGCCTGTTCGTTGAGCTGTGGCGGATCAAGCCGTTCGCGGTGCCGGACGATGATGAGATCGCGCCCGAGTTCCGCGACCAGCTCGCCCGCTACGGGGAACAGCTCGGCACCGACCTGCCGCTGGGCGTGCTGCAGACCTTCCTGCGCTGCTGGGTGTCGCTGTACGGCACGGTCACGCTCGAGGTGTTCGGGCACATGCGCTTCGCGCTCGACAACCCGGCCCAGATGTTCGAGCTGATGCTCACCGACGTAGCCGGACTGATCGGCCTGCGCTATCCGCTGCCCAGCCAGGGCTAGCAGGACCGGCCTCCGGCTTGGGGGTCAGGCGGCCGGCTGGCCTGGCGTCAGGCGACGGTTGGCTGCAGGCCTGACTCGCTGACCATGGGAAGGCCGGCCGCCGCCCAGTCCTGCATGCCGCCGGCGACGTTCACCGCGGTCCAGCCCGCCCCGTTCAGCGCCTGCGCGGCCCGCCCCGAGCGGTTGCCTGACCGGCAGATCACGTAGATCGTCTGGTCAGCCGGGATCTCGGCGGTGCGCTGGCCCAGGTCACCGAGCGGAATATGGACAGCTTCCGGAGCGTGCCCGGCCATCCACTCATCGGGCTCGCGCACGTCGAGCAGCCATCCGTCCGCTGGAACCGAGGTGACGGGCACCTGCGGGACTGACTGGCTCCCCAGCATTCGATCACTCCCTGTGTGTTCTAAGCGCTGTCGGACCAAGGCTAGTGTGCTCGTTTCGCCCGCGCCCACACTCGGCCGACCAACTGCCGCCGGCCTGGCCGATGACGGGTTCGCATGACGGTGATTAGCTTGGTTCGTGCTGATTCGCGATGCCACGGTCGCCGAGATGACTCAGGTCGCGCAGGTACGAGTCACCGCCTACCAAGCGGGCGAGCACCTGTCACCAGGCTCGCAGTACGAGCAGCGGCTGCGCGAGCTTGGCGCCGACGGCGCCGGTGACGTGCTGGTCTCGGTCGATCAAGGTGGTGAGATCACCGGAACGGTCATGCTCCAGCCCTGGCCGCACGCCGGGCAGGTGGTGACCGGGCCGGAGGAAGCCGAGATCCGGGCGCTGGCGGTGCTGCCGGAGGCGCAGGGCAGCGGACTGGGCAAGGCACTGCTCGAAGCCATCATAGAGCGGGCCCGGATCAGGGAAGTGGGCCACCTCGTGCTCGTGACGCAGGCTGACATGGTGACCGCTCAGCGGATGTACGCCAAGGCCGGCTTCACCAGACTGGCTGACCGAGACTGGTCGCCAAATCCCGGCAACCTGCTGCTCGCCTACGGCCTGCCGCTGACCGCCTGCCACGACAGCTCAGCCGGTAGCGGCGCCGCCTCCGGCTGAGTGAGCCGCCTCATCTTCGCGCTCGGCCGCTTCGGCCGCTTCGGCCTCGTCCCTGGCCGCCTGGTTGACCTTGCGCAGGTGCCTGGACATGGACCGGAACAGGAAGAAGCACACTACGCCCATCCCGAACACGATCACGAACGCGATCGTGCCGGGCTGCGCCAGCAAATTGGTGTTCGGAGAAGCCGCCAGCAGGGTCAGCACCGCACCTTCTCCCGGATCCCGGCGAAGAGATCATCTTCAGGCGTATCCGCATCTACTACGGACCTAGCCAGATGATAGTCCTCCGTCGGCCACGCCTCCTGCTGCAGATTGATCGGGCAGGTGAACCAGCCACCGTTCGGGTCGACCTGAGTCGCGTGAGCGAGCAGCGCCTGGTCCCGGAGCGCGAAGTACTCGCCGCACGGCACCATGGTGGTGATCTCGAACGTCTTCCTGGCCGGCTTGTCAGCGTCTTCGGGCTTGTCAGCGTCTTCCGGCTTATCAGCGACCCGTTCGGCGTAAGGCGATTCGAGGCCGTGCTCGAGCATCTTCTCGTGCAGCGCCGTGAATCTCGCCCGGTGGAAGGAGATGAAGTAGTACAGCTTCAGCGGCTGCCAAGGCTCACCGCAGTCCTGGTACCGCTCCGGGTCAGCCGCCGCTTCGAACGCCTCAGTCGACACCCGGTGCGTCATGATGTGGTCAGGGTGGGGGTAACCGCCGTTGTCGTCGTAGGTGAGAATCACGTGCGGCCGGAATTCGCGGACCGCCTGGACGAGCGGGCGTGCGGCCACCTCAAGCGGCTGCACGGCAAAACATCCTTCGGGCAGCGGCGGCAGCGGATCACCCTCCGGCAGCCCGGAATCAATGAAGCCCAGGAATCGCTGCTGCACGCCGAGGATCTCGCGAGCCTTGGCCATCTCCTCGCGCCGGATCTGCGGCAGGTTAGCGCGCACCTCCGGCCGCTCCATTGCCTTATTAAGGATGTCGCCACGCTCACCGCCGGTCAGGGTGCAGACGAGCACTTCGGCGCCTTCGCGCACGTACTTGGCCATCGTCGCCGCGCCCTTGCTCGACTCATCGTCGGGATGCGCGTGCACGGCCATGAGCCGCAGCGGACCGTCGCCGGCCGCACCGGCCGAGATCACGACGGGTTCTGAACTGACTGCTGACATACGGGATGTCCCCCTTGACGGGTTAGCCATCATGCGGAAATTGCCTCTGCGCATCCTCGCCGGAAGCCGCACCGCCGCAAGGACAGCCGCGAAGGAGGCAACAACCATCCCAACACCCAGGACCACGACCAGCATTCCGCCAGCGCGGATCAGGACTGGCCGGCCGCACCCCGTCGCCACACGCCACTGGGCCCGCGCCAGAACCTCCGTCAACTGGCAACAACCCCGTCAACCGGCAACAGCATTTTTTGGAAGAAAATTTTGCGGGGGTCTGGATCCCTGCGGGAGAGCCACCCGCCTGCATCCGGCTCCCTCGGCGCCCCGCGTACTGCGCAAGGAAGCGCGGCCTCCGGATCGGCTGGACACCGAGCGTGATCCGCCCGCCAGCCACTTATCCCGTCCAGGAACGTCTTAGCCCTGGTTAGCGCCAAAATTTGCCCGATTTGCGATAGTTCCCCGGTACCCAACCAGGGATAAGACGAGCCAACCAGGGATAAGTGCGGACCCGGCGGCCCGCGGCGGAGCGAGAGCCGCGGGGGCAGTTCAAAAATCCGGCTTCGGGGCAGGACTGCGGGCTGGCAGGCGAAGCCGGACCCGGGGGACTGACCCTTTGGGCTGGTTATGGAACCTACGGGAGTGCTGGACCGTTATTTGAGTGGACGTTCTCCGGTCGTCATCGGATCTTTAGTCGGCTGAAACCGGCTTCTGCTAGCTCGCCAACGGTAAAACCACGGCAAAACTTTCCCATAAGTACTGGTTTTCTTTCGAATTTTTGTTCGAATAATTGACCTGAACAGTAGATGGTTGAACTGACTCACATGGACAAAGTAGTCTCGATGAATTAACCCCCATGTAGGGGCCCAGCCGGGGCCCGGCGGAGGACGAACTCCGTACGGCGGATGCGAGGAGTGCTTGTGACCGAGACCCGTGACGACATTGTCACCTGGCTCACGCAGGAGGCGTACGACCGGCTCAAGGCCGAGCAGGACTTCCTCGCCGGCCAGGGCAGGATCGACATCGCCAAGAAGATCGAGCAAGCTCGATCAGAAGGCGACCTGAAGGAGAACGGCGGGTACCACGCAGCCAAGGAAGAGCAGGGTAAGCAGGAAGCGCGGATTCACCAGCTCACGCACATCCTGACGCACTCCAAGGTTGGCGAGCCGCCGCGCACTGACGGCGTGGTTGGTCCGGGGATGACGGTGACGGTGCGGTTCGAGGGGGACGACACCGAGGTCACGTTCTTGCTTGCCTCCCGCGAGGAAAGCGGCGCCCCGATCGACGTGTACTCGCCTCGGTCTCCGCTTGGCTACGCGATTTCCGGCAAGAAGGTCGGCGAGTCCGCCAGCTACAACCTGCCGAACGGCCGCGCGCTGGCCGTTGAGATCATCGACGCGGTGCCGTACGGGGGTATGTGAGCCTGCAGCATGACGGCCCGGGCCCTGCACAGGCCCGGGCCGTCATCGCGTGCGCTTGGCCAGTCGGGCCTGGCTAGTCCACCAGTACCGGCTCTGGCTGCGACTGCTGCTCCTTACCAGGGGCAGCGTCACCGCGGCCGCGGAGCGGGATCTCCTTGACCAGCCAGCCGATCGCGAACACGATCGCCGCGGTCGGGGCCGCCCAGAGGAACACCAGGTCCAGGCCGTGGGCGATGCCCACGTACACAGCGTGGCGTACAACCGGCTGGAAGTGCTGGACCTGAGCCGGGTCCAGGCCGCCGCCCGACGTGTTGAGCTTGAAGGTCGGCAGGTGGGCGGCGAGCGAGTCGCGCAGCGCCCGGAAGAACACGACGCCGAAGATCGAGACGCCGATCGAACCACCGATCTGCTGGAAGAACGACCGTGAACTGCTGGCCACGCCCATGTCGGCCGGCGAGACGCTGTTCTGCGCGATCAGCGTGGTGATCTGCATCAGGAAGCCCATCCCGATGCCGAACAGCAGGAACAGCCCCATCGAGGTCAGCCGCGAGGTGCCAGGGCCGAGCATGGCGAGCAGCAGCATCGCGGTGGTCATGATCGCGGCGCCGACGATCGGCAGCGCCTTGTACTTGCCGGTGCGGACCGTGAACTGGCCGGCCAGCAGCGAGGTGGACGTGGCCCCCAGCATCATCGGGATCAGCAGCAAGCCGCTGACGGTCGGCGAGGCGTGCTGGACGGTCTGCTGGTACAGCGGCAGGAACGTCATCGCGCCGAACATCGCGAGGCCGAGCAGGAAGCTCATGCTGCTGGCAATCGAGAAATTTCGGTTTTTGAAAACATGCAGGGGCAGGATCGGTTCGGCCGCCTTGCTCTCGACCCAGATGAATACGGCGACCGACGCGAGAGCCAGTGCGGTCAGCGACATGATCGCCGGCGAGCCCCAGGCGTACTGGCTGCCGCCCCAGGTGGTCACCAGCACGATCGCGGTCGCGGCGACGGCCAGGAGGGCCGCACCCAGATAGTCGATCTTGTGCGCGATCTTCTTGACCGGCAGGCGCAGGGTCGCCATCACGTACAGCAGGGCGGCGCCGCCGATCGGCATGTTGATGTAGAAGATCCAGCGCCAGGAGAGGGTGTCGGTGATGTAGCCGCCGACCAGCGGTCCGGCGATCATCGCGATCATCATCGCGGCCATCATGTAGCCCATGTACTGGCCGCGCTCGCGAGGCGAGACCAGGTCGCCGATGGTAGCGATGGCGCCGACCATCAGGCCGCCGGCACCGAGACCCTGCAGCGCGCGGAACGCGATCAGCTGGTCCATCGAGTGCGCCTGGCCGGACAGGGCCGAGCCGACCAGGAAGATCACGATCGCGGTGATCAGCAGCCGCTTGCGCCCGTACAGGTCACCGAGCTTGCCGTAGAGCGGAGTAGTGATGGTCGAGGCGAGCACGTACGCGGTGACGACCCAGGAAAGGTGGCTGAGCCCGCCGAGGTCGCCGACGATTCTGGGCAGCGCGGTTGAGACTACGAGCTGGTCGAGCATGGCAAGCATCAGCGCGAGCAGCAGTCCGGGCAGCACGATCATCACATCGCGCCTTCGCCCGAACGCTGCCAGTTCGCCCTCGCCAGCCACCGCCTTAACCTCTGGCATGGTTCAGTTCCTCATTCCGTGATCATCTTCTGGCCGGCTCTCCGCTGGGCCGTACCGCCCCGTTTACTTCGCCCGGTTTGTTCGCGCCTCCGGGTAACCTACTTGCCGACCGGCTAGCATTCTCGACATGTGGTAGCGTAGATGTTTACTAACCGGTCGTCAAGTAGGTTACCTCTGAGGTGGCGCACGACAATGAATGACCCCCAGCACGCGGGAGCAGCGGTCACGACCGACCGGCGGCCTGCGGGCAACCCCGCCACCAGGAACACAGCCACCGCTCACCCGGCCGAGCACGTACGGCCCGACACCCGGGCCAGGATTCAGCAGGTGGCCGTCGAGCTGTTTACCGAGCACGGGTATGACGGGACCTCGTTGCGCGAGATCGCGGAGCGGCTAGACGTGACCAAGGCCGCGCTGTATTACCACTTCAAGTCCAAGGAAGACATCGTCGCCAGCCTGATGGAGGACTACGCCCAGAAGATGGACGCGCTGATCGCCTGGGGCCGCGAGCAGCCCAGGAACGCGCCGACCCGACGTGAGCTCCTGAGCCGGTACGTCGACATCGTGGCCGAGTCCGGCCAGGTGTTCCGCATGCTGCACCAGAACCAGGCGGCGGTGAGTACCTTGTCATCGGCGAAGTCGAGGGGCGAGCTGTTCAAGGAGCGGATCGGGAGCCTGATCGAGCTGCTCTCCGAGCCGGACGCGTCCCTGACCGCACGGGTCAAGGCCGCGATGGCGATCGGAGGGATCAGCGCGGGCTGGATGTTCTTCAGCGGTCAAACGGACAACGGCGAGCTGAGCGAGGTAGTTCGGAGCATCGCGGCCAATATCGCGGAGATGCCCGTTTAAGCGCGGCTCTTAGGCAGGGCCCTTAGGCAGGGCTGTCGGCCACCGGGTTCCTGGCCGTTACCTCGACCAGGGGCGTGGTGCGGTAGCTGACGGCAGTGGCCAGGGCGATCACGGTGGCCGTCCGCACGACGCCAGGCAGGCTGACGATCGAATCGATCACTCGCTGCAGGTCGGCGTTGGTGCGCGCGACCACGCGGCAGAGCACGTCGCCTGAGCCGGTGATCGTGTGCGCTTCCAGGATCTCGCTGATCAGCGACAGCTTCTGTGCGACCTGATCCCGGCCGCCGGCTTGAGTCAGCTCAAGCGTGACGAACGCGGTGACGGCGTAACCGATCGCGGCCGGATCGATGTCCGGGCCGTAGCCGATGATCACGCCGCGCTGCTGCATTCGGTCGAGCCTGGCCTGCACGGTGCCACGAGCGACGCCGAGCCGGCGCGAGGCTTCCAGCACTCCGATTCGCGGCTCGGCGGTGAGCAGCTTGACTAGTCGCGCATCGAGCTCATCAATCACAGCATCTTGATACCTGGGACTGGACAGATTGTCCAGCATTTCAGAGCGCAGTTGCACAACCTGACCTTCGAGTTCGATCCTGCCTGTAGATCCGCTAGCAAGGAGGCACGGTCCGATGACTACGCAGACCTCAGCTACGCAGCCCGCGTTCTCCAGGACAGGCGATGACTTCCCTGTCACCGGGATGGACGCGATCGTGTTCGCCGTCGGCAACGCCAGGCAGGCGGCGCACTTCTACTCCACCGCGTTCGGCATGCGCTGCGTCGCGTACCGGGGCCCGGAGACCGGGTTCCGCGACGAGGCTGACTACGTGCTCGAGTCAGGGTCGGCCCGGTTCGTACTGCGCGGGCCGGTCAGGCCAGGGACCGAACTGGCCAGGCACGTGGCCGAACACGGTGACGGCGTGATCGACCTCGCGATCGGCGTGCCGTCGGTGCGGGAGGCGTTCAGGTACGCGGTTGCGCACGGCGCCCGCCCGATCGCCGAACCGCACGTCGAAGAGGACGGCTCCGGCCAGGTGGTCAGCGCGGCGATCGCCACCTTCGGACAGACCAGGCACACCCTGATCGAGCGATCCGACTACGCCGGACCCTATCGGCCTGGCTATATCGCGGCTGAGCCGCTGGTCACGCCGCCTTCTGAGCCGTTCTTCACCGCCGTCGACCACTGCGTGGGCAACGTCGAGCTTGGCCTGATGGACACCTGGGTCGAGTTCTACCACCAGGTCATGGGCTTTGAGAACATGAAGGAGTTCGTCGGCGACGACATCGCGACCGAGTACTCGGCGCTGATGAGCAAGGTGGTCGCGGACGGCAGCGGCAAGGTCAAGTTCCCGATCAACGAGCCGGCCGTGGGCAAGAAGAAGTCCCAGATCGATGAGTACCTGGAATTCTACGGCGGGCCAGGCGTCCAGCACATCGCCCTGCAGACCGACGACATCGTGGCGGCGGTGCGGCGGATGCGAGCGGCGGGCGTGACGTTCCTGTCCACGCCGGACAGCTACTACGACACGCTCGGCCAGTGGGTCGGTGAGACCAGGGTGCACGTCGACCAGCTCCGCGACCTGCGGATCCTCGCCGACCGGGATGAGGACGGCTACCTGCTGCAGATCTTCACCAAGCCGGTGCAGGACCGGCCGACCGTGTTCTTCGAGCTGATTGAGCGGCACGGGTCGCAGGGGTTCGGCAAGGGCAACTTCAAGGCGCTGTTCGAGGCGATCGAACACGAGCAAGCCAAGCGCGGCAACCTCTGACGCCTGCCCTGCCGGACCCGACGACATTGTTGACCCGTACGCGCACCTACAACTACACGTAGGGGCCGACAATGCTGTCGGTCTCGCGGGTCGACAGCATTGCTGACCCGTGCACGTCGTAGCCCCAGCGGCGCGGGCGCCGGGGCGGCTAGTCGGCCGGCTCCATGGCTGCCGCTAAAGGTCGGTCGCCAGTCCAGTACTTGTGGCCGACGGCGATCAGGGCGGCCGCGCCGATCAGGCCCGCGTGCTGGCCTAGGGCGGCCGGCACTACCCGGACCTGGCGAGCGAATTCCAGGCCGGTGTGGGCGTCCAGCGCCTCCTGCAGCGGGTCGAAGATCAGCGCCCCGGCCTGGGACAGGCCGCCGCCGATCGGGACCACTTCCAGGTCGCACAGGTTCGTGGCCGAGGCGATGGCGATGCCGAGCGCGCGGCCCGCGCGTCGCATCGCGGCCCTGGCCACCGAGTGTCCCTGCGCAGCGTCGCCGGACAGGTCCTTGCCGGTTACGCCGACCTGGCCGGGACGCCAGCCTTCGGCCTGCGCCCAGTCGGTCAGCGCGGGGCCGCGCGCGATCGCTTCCAGGCAGCCGCGGGCGCCGCAGACGCAGATCGGGCCGTCGTCAGGGTCGACGACCACGTGCCCGATGTGCCCGGCGTTGCCCGACCGGCCGTCGATCAACTGGTTTTCCAGGATGAGCCCGCCGCCGACGCCGGTCGAGACGACCATGCCGAGCACGTTACGGCTGCCCCGGCCGGCGCCGCGCCAGTGTTCGCCGGCCGCCATGCAGACAGCGTCGTTATGCACCCGCACCGGAATGCCAACCCCGGAGGCCCCGCCGGCCCCGCCGTGGCCGCCACCCCCGCCAAACCGCACCGCCAGCCGGTCCCGCAACGGAAAATCGCGCCACCCCGGGATATTCAGCGGCGAGACCCGTCCCGATGGCCACTCCATCGGCCCGCCGCAGCCGCAACCGATCCCCGACAACTCGGCCTCATCGTCGACCTTGGCCGTCTTGAGCACCTGAACCAGCAGCGACTCAAGCGCCAGCCAGATCTTCTCGCCGTCGTCCTCATGCGGGGTTGGCACCTGGGCCCAGGTGATCAGCCGACCGCCAGGTTCGGCGACGCCCCCGGCCAGTTTCGTACCGCCTATGTCGATTGCGAGGATCGGCCCGCGGTTCGTCATGATGAGCCTCCAAAGATGCGGACCACGCCGCAATGCACATAGTGTCGAATCGTGAAGCCACAACGCCAGTCTTCATCAGCCGCGACGTCAGCCGCCCCGACTCCGCAGACCCTCAGCGAGCTCCGCACCAGCGGACACCGGTTCACCAGCGTCAAGGACGAGATCCGGCAGAACCTGATCGCCAGGCTCCGGGCGGGCGAAGATCCGTTCCCAGGGATCCTCGGTTTTGATGAGACCGTGCGCCCGCATCTGGAGCGCGCGCTGATCGCGGGTCATGACGTGATCTTGCTGGGCGAGCGCGGCCAGGGTAAGACCAGGCTGATCCGCACGCTGACCGGCCTGCTCGATGAGTGGTCGCCGGTGATCAGCGGCTGCGAGATCAACGACCACCCGTACGAGCCGGTCTGCGTCCGGTGCCGGCGGCTGGCCGACGAACTCGGTGACGAACTGCCGGTGAGCTGGCGGCACCGCAGTGACCGGTACGGCGAGAAGCTGGCCACGCCCGACACCAGCGTGGGCGACCTGATCGGCGACATCGACCCGGTGAAGGTCGCTGAGGGCCGCACGCTCGGCGACCCTGAGACAATCCACTACGGGCTGGTGCCGCGTACCAACCGCGGCGTGTTCTGCCTGAACGAGCTGCCCGACCTGGCCGAGCGGATCCAGGTCTCGCTGCTCAACGTGCTCGAGGAGCGCGACATCGCGGTGCGCGGCTACGCGCTGCGGCTCCCGCTCGACGTCGTCCTCGTGGCCAGCGCGAATCCGGAGGACTACACCAACCGAGGACGGATCATTACCCCGCTGAAGGACCGGTTCGGCGCCGAAATCCGTACCCACTACCCGCTCTCCCTCGAGGACGAACTGGCCGTGATCGGTCAGGAAGCCGAGATCACCTGGAGCACCGACGACAGCCAGAATGCCGTCCTTCCCCAGCACCTAGTCGAGGTCATCGCCCGGTTCACCCGGCTGGTCAGGTCCTCCCCGGCGGTGGACTCCCGTTCCGGCGTCTCAGCCCGGTTCGCGATCGCGGCCGCCGAGGCCGTTGTGGCGGCGGCGGTCAGGCGGGCGGCGATCACTGGCGAAGACCAGCCGGTCGCGCGGATCTGTGACCTGCCGACGATCGTCAGCACGTTGCGCGGGAAGGTGGAGTTCGAGGTCAGCGAGGAGGGCCGGGAGGGCGAGGTGCTCGAGCACCTGCTGCGCCGGGCGACCGCCGACACGTTCCGGGCCAAACTGGGCAGCGCCGACCTGTCCGGCCTGGTCGCCAGGTTCGCCGAAGGCGGCAGCGTCGAGTCCTCTGAGCTGCTGCCCGCCGGCGAGCTGCTGCGCCGGATCGGCGAAGTGCCAGGGCTGGCCAAGATCATGGAGCGGCTCGACGGCGACGGTGGCGAGTCGTTCGGCCAGGCCGCGGCGGCACTGGAGTTCGCGCTCGAAGGCCTCTACCTCATGCGCAGGCTCTCGAAGGACACGGTGGACGGCGGCTCTGTTTACCGAAGCTGACGGCTCTGTTTAACGAAGCTGACGGCTCTGTTTACCTCAGCTAAGCAGGCGAAGGGCACCAAGTGAACTACGGCCGATACCGATACGGCGAATATGACGGCGGCCCAGACCCACTCGAGCCGCCCTACGACGTGCGCGGCGCTGTCGACGCGCTCGGCGACTCGATCCTGGCCGGCGAAGACACCTCGACCGCGCTCCGGGACCTGATCAGGCGCGGACTGGCAGGCCGCCGCGGTCTCGACGACCTTCTGCGCCAGGTCCGCGAGCGGCAGCGCGAGCTGCGCCGCAGCGGCCGCCTGGACGGCATCCTGGAGCAGGCCAGCGCGCTGCTCGACACCGCGATCGGGCAGGAACGAGCCGAGCTGTTCCCCGACCCGAGCGATGACGCCCGGCTGCGCGAGGCCGAGCTTGAGGCCCTGCCAAGTGATACCGCCGGCGCGATCAGGGAGCTGTCCAACTACGAGTGGCGCAGTCAGGCCGCCGCCCAGACCTTCGAGCAGCTCAAGGATCTGCTCCGGCGCGAGGTGCTGGACAGCCAGTTCCGCGGCATGAAGGACGCGATGTCGCAGTCGGACCCGGAAGCCATGCAGCGGGTCAAGGACATGATGGCCTCGCTGACAGCCATGATCGAGGCGGACGCCAGGGGTGAGCACACCCAACAGGACTTCGACGACTTCATGGAGGAGTACGGCGAATTCTTCCCCGACTCACCGCAGAATCTCGAAGACCTGGTCGACTCGCTGGTCCGCAGGCTGGCGGCCGCCCAACGGCTGCTGAACTCACTCACCGACGAGCAGCGGAACGAGCTGGCCGGCCTGATGGCCCAGACCCTCGAGGACGCCGGTCTCGCCGCCGAGATGGCCAGGCTGGCTGACGCGCTGCGGGCCCGCCGTCCCGATCTCGACTGGAACCAGGGCGGCCGGGAGCGCCTGACTGGCAGTGACCCGCTGGGTCTCGGCGACGCGACCACGGCCGTGTCCGAACTCGCCGATCTCGCCGAGCTTGAGCAGGCAATGCGCCAGGACTATCCCGGCGCGATGCTGGACGACATCGACGAGGAGGCCGTCCGCCGCGCGCTCGGCCGCCAGGCGGTCGATGACATGGAGGCCCTGCGGCAGATCGAGCGTGAACTGGAGCGGCAGGGTTACCTGCTCAACAGCGAAGGAAAACTCGAGCTCACGCCGAAAGCTGTGCGCAGGCTCGGTGATACCGCCCTGAGGAAGGTCTTCGCGCGGCTGGCCGAAGGCGGACACGGCGATCACGACCAGCACGATGTCGGCCAGGCGGGCGAGCTGACCGGGTCGACCAGGCCCTGGCGGTTCGGCGACGAGCAGTCGATCGACACCGCCGCCACCGTCCGCAACGCTATCCTCAGGGGCCAGGCGGGCCGCAGCAGAGCGGTCAAGCTATCGGTCGCAGACTTCGAGGTAGCAGAAACCGAACGCCGCGCCTCGGCCGCCGTCTGCCTCCTGGTCGACCTTTCCTACTCAATGGCGCTGCGCGGCACCTGGAGCGCCGCCAAGCAGACGGCCCTGGCCCTGTACTCGCTCGTAAGGACACGGTTCCCCCAGGACGCCCTCCAGGTCATCGGCTTCTCCAACTACGCCAGGGAACTAAGGGAAACCGACCTCGCGGGCCTCGGCTGGGACATGGTCCAGGGCACGAACCTGCACCACGCGCTGGTCCTGGCCGGCCGGTTCCTCGACCGCCGCCCAGAACACAATCCGGTCGTACTCGTCATCACCGACGGCGAACCCACCGCGCATCTGCGCAGGGACGGCCGATCCTGGTTCGACTGGCCGCCCTCGCCAGAGACGATCGAGCTCACGATGGCCGAGGTCGACAAGATGACCAGGCGGCAAGCTACTCTCAATATCTTTATGCTCGCTGACGACGAACGGCTCAGCTCGTTCGTTGATGAGGTGGCAAAGCGAAATGGCGGTCGAGTGCTCCGGGCCATGCCCGACAGTCTCGGCGAGTACGTGGTCAGCGACTTCTTGCAGTCAAGACGCACAGCTCGGAGATAGGCGCCACAGCTCACCGGTACCAATATCGGGCGCTTTCGTGAACTAAGCACTCGTCCTGGCTCAGTCCGTAGTACGGTGCGGCACGTGGTCCCGCCTCCGGCGGAGGCTCTGTCACGAGCCGCTCGGACGAAAGGGGACCCAGTGGAGATTCCTAAGGAAGGAAATGAAGTGAGCACAGCAAGCGCGGCAACCGGTAGCGACAGCGGCAGCGGCACCAGCAGCAAGAAGCCCATCGTCATCGCCCTGGCCGCCATCGGCGCCGTGGCCCTGATCGTCGGCATCCTCTGGTTCGTTGGCGCGGCGCCTGGGTTCCTGAACGTCGGCAGCCACGTCAAGCACGGCAGCCACCTGTTCCGTGGCGGCGTCGCCGCTATTATCGGCCTCGGCCTGCTGGTCTTCGCCTGGATCCAGAACAAGAAGGCCTAACTACCAGTTAGCTAGCAAAACCTGAAACAAAGCCGCGTCGGAATCAGCAAGACCGGGAAACAGGAAGATCGGGTTCTAGACTTCGGACATGTCGTTCTCGCAGAATCTGGTGCTCTGGCTGCATGTCGTCTTTGTGGCGTTCACGATCGGGCCAGTGACCTTGGCGGTCATGTCGACTCCGCGCTACATCAGGCAACGAGACGTCAGAATCCTGCGGTACCTGAACCGGATCACGTTCGTCTTCGGTCTGGCCACCATTGCGGTCCTGGTCGCCGGTGCCGCGCTCGCCACGATGATCTCCGTGGCGAGCAAGCCCTGGGTGATCGTCGCAGAGACGCTGTTCCTGGTGGCACTGCTGCTGCTCGCATTGATCACCCGCGACCAGCGCAAGGCGCTCAAGGCACTTGAGGACGCCGCGGAGATACCGGCTCCAGCCGGGACCGAACTCGCCGAGGTCGATTCGACTCATCCCGAGGACGATGTCACCGGCAGCCAAGCTGGACCAAACGGTGGCAGCGGTTCACCAACCGCTGCCACCGCGGCCTCCGCAGTCACCCACGCTCTCCACGTGGCCAGCGTGGAGCGCGGCCGGATCGCGATGATGGGCGGCTTGGTCGCCCTGATCTGGCTGGTCATCCTGGTGCTGATGGTCTGGCATTAGGGTAGGGATCCTGCCCGGAGGTGACGGCCGATGACATCAGGCGAATACGCGCACAGGGACTCCTCGCCGTTCCCGCCCATCGCCGACTACGGCTTCCTGTCCGACGGCGAGGTGACGGCACTGATCGCGCCGAGCGGCACAGTCGAGTGGCTGTGCCTGCCGCGGATGGACGGGCCGAGCGTGTTCGGCTCGATACTCGACCGGGACGCGGGCTGGTTCAGGCTCGGCCCGGCCGACGTCACGGTCCCGGCTGACCGCCGCTACCTGCCCGGCACCATGGTGCTCGAGACCACCTGGAGCTCGGGCGAGGGCTGGGTCATCGTCCATGATTGCCTGGTCATGGGTCCGTGGCGGCATGAGAACCCGCAGCGCGGATCGCACCTGCGCCCGCCGAGCGACTACGACGCCGAGCATCTGCTGCTGCGCACCGTGACCTGCACCAACGGGTCGGTACAGCTGATCATGGACTGCGAGCCGGTGTTCGGTTACGGCCGCGACCGGGCCAGCTGGAACTTCACTGACCAGGGCTTCAACCAGGTCTCGATCACGCCGGACGGCGACGGCCCGACGCTGACCCTGACCTCAGACATCAACATCGGCTGCGAGGGCCCGAGCGCCAGGGCTCGCACCTTGCTGCGCGAAGGCGAGACCAGGTTCTGCGCACTGTCCTGGGGGCACAAGCCGCCGCCCGCGACCTGCGAGGAAGCGCAGGCCAGGATGACCTGGACCGCACATCACTGGCGGCACTGGCTGGCTCGCGGCTCGCTGCCCGACCATCGCTGGCGCACCTACCTGGCCAGGAGCGCGCTCACGCTCAAGGGCCTGGCCTACGCACCCACCGGGGCGATCGCCGCGGCCGCGACGACCTCGCTGCCTGAGGCACCGGGCGGTGAGCGCAACTTCGACTACCGGTACAGCTGGATCAGGGACGCGACGTTCGCGCTGTGGGGCCTGTTTACCCTCGGCTTCGAATGGGAGGCCGCCGACTACTTCGCGTTCATCACCGACCTGGTCGAGCGCGATCGCGAAGACCTGCAGATCGTCTACGGCATCGACGGCTCCCGCAACCTGGACGAGCACCATCTGGACCACCTGCGCGGCTACCAGGGCGCCCGGCCGGTCCGGATCGGCAACGCGGCGTACAGCCAGCGCCAGAACGACGTCTGGGGCGCGGTCCTCGATTCGCTGTACCTGCACACCAAGTCAAGGGACTGGCTCGATGAACGGGTCTGGCAGATGGCCAAGCTCCAGGTCGAGCAGGCGCTGGCGCACTGGCGGGACAAGGACCGGGGCATCTGGGAAGTCAGGGGTGACTCGCAGCACTTCACCTCCTCGAAGATGTTCTGCTGGGTGGCCGCCGACCGGGGCGCCCGGCTGGCCAGGATCAGGGACGAGCCCGCGATCGCCGCGCAGTGGCAGCAGGCCGCCGACGAGATCCACGCCGATATCTGCGCGAACGCGATCGACGAGCGCGGCGTGTTCTGCCAGCACTACGCGACCACGTCCCTAGACGCCTCGCTCCTGCTGATGCCGTTGCTGCGGTTCCTGCCGCCGACCGATGACCGGATCAAGGCGACGGTGCTCGCCATCGCCGACGAACTCACCCAGGACGGACTGGTCCTGCGGTACCGGCCGGAGACCACCGATGACGGCTTCACCGGCCAGGAGAACACGTTCACGATCTGCTCGTTCTGGCTGGTCTCGGCGCTGTCGGAGATCGGTGAGCACACCCGGGCCAGGGACCTGTGCGAGAAGGTGCTGTCTTACGCCAGCCCGCTGCTCCTGTACGCCGAGCAGATCGACCCGAAGTCGGGCCGGCACCTGGGCAACTTCCCGCAGGCGTTCACCCACCTGGCCCTGATCAACGCGGTCATGCACGTGATCGGCCACGAACAGCACACCGCCAGAATGCGCCAGGGCTCCGACGCCACCATCACCCCCCGCCAGTTGCCCCACTTACCGTAACTAGGGGTACTTGGCGTCGAGCGCTGCGCAGCCATCGTGCGAATGCGCCGTGCCGCCGTGGAAGCCCAACTGCACGTCGGCCGGCTGCAGCGCCCCGAAGAACAGGCACACGTCAGAGATCCGCCCGTTCCAGTCATGGCTGGTGCCGCCCGGAGTCAGATTGCCGATCCGGGCCTGTTTATCCGGTGACGCGGACCAAGGGCTGATCGGCGGAGGCGGACTCGTGCCGCTCTCGGTGCCGTCGACGTAGAGCTGGAGCATTCCCCGCGTCGCGTCGAAAACTCCGGTGAGCTGGGTCCAGGTTCCCAGCTTGGCCGACCCTGGCGGCGACGCGGCGTTGTAGTCGGCGCTGCCGGCCTGGTCGGAGTGCGGCATCGTGAACTTCCAGCACGCGCCTTCCTTGCCATTGGCGCGGCACACCTTCTGGTACTTCAGCGCGAACTGGAATACCTGCGTTGCGTCCTCAGAAACGGCCACGCAGGAGATCGCGCATTTGGTCACGTTCACCCAGGCCGACACCGAGAAGCTGCTGGTATTCGCGACTATCGGCGTCAGCGAGAACGGCCGGGCCACCGCCTGGCCGCCTTGCCCGGTCACGTGCATCCAGCAGTGGTAGCCGTCCGGGGCGGCTTTCTTCGGGCAGGTGAAGGAGGCGTCGCCGCTCAGCCTGGCCGTCTTGAGATTGCCGCTCTGGTCCCTCGCGGTGCTGTGCACGCCTATGAGCTTCCACCAGGCGAGGGTCGCGATGTTGCCCGGAGCTGTCCGCGCCTCGATGTCGAAGCTGGTTACCGGGCTTGGGCTACCGCCAGAGCCGTCGACCGCCTCGACGTTCAGCACAAGATCGTTGGTGGTGTCCGGCGTGATCGGCAGCGTCACGAAACCGTCGGCGTCCGCGGCCACGAACTTGGTCGGCGCCGAATCGAGGCCGTACAGGTAGCCCGTAATGGTCGACCCGCGATCGGTCAACTCGAAATGGCCGGGCGTGCCGACATAGTTGGTCGCCATTCCGCTGAAATACGTGTGCCCGCCGATCGAGACGATCGTCGGCGCTTCCGGCGTGCTCGAACTACTCGGCGCGAACCCGGCCACCGCCATCACGGCAACCGCACCGGCCATCCATCTCCGCATAGGTGAATTATAGGGAGAAAGATTTGCGCCCAGGCGTCGCCAAACCCGGGCGCCGCCGTCGTTTCCTCTAGGCCAGTGCCGTGCGCACGTCCTCGATCAGGTCGTCCTTGTTCTCTATCCCGACCGACAGCCGCACCAGCGACGGCGGAACGGCCAGCGGCGAGTTCGCGACCGAGGCGTGAGTCATCGTCGCCGGGTGCTCGATCAGCGACTCGACCCCGCCAAGCGACTCGCCCAGCGTGAACAACCTCGTCCGTCCGCACATCTCCATCGCCGCCTGCTCGCCTCCAGCATGCAGGAACGAGACCATGCCGCCGAACCGGCGCATCTGCTTGGCCGCGACCTCGTGCCCTGGATGCTCGGGCAGGCCCGGGTAGTAGACCGCGCTGACCTTGGGATGCCCGATCAGCATCGAGGCGACCGCGACCGCGTTGTCGCTGTGCCGGTCCATCCGCACGGCCAGCGTCTTGACCCCGCGCAGCGTCAGCCACGCGTCGAACGGCCCGGCCGCCGAGCCGACCCCGTTCTGGGTAAACGCGCAGCGCTGGGCCAGGTCCGCGTCCCGGACCACGATCGCGCCGCCGACCACGTCGGAGTGGCCGCCGATGTACTTGGTGGTCGAATGCACGACCGCGTCAGCGCCATGCGCCAGCGGCTGCTGCAGATACGGCGAGGCGAAGGTGTTGTCGACGGCGAGCAGCGCGCCGGCGGAGTGCGCGATCTCGGCGAGCATGCTGATGTCGGCGATCGACAGCAGCGGGTTGGTGGGCGTCTCGACCCAGATCAGCCTGGGCTGGTGAGCGGCCACGGCGGCCCTGACCGCGGCCGGGTCGGAGACCGGCACCGGGTAATACTTCAGGCCCCAGCCGGCCAGCACCTTGTCGAACAGCCGGTAGGTGCCGCCGTAGGCGTCGTGCGGGATCAGCACCGTGTCGCCTGGCCGGCAGATCGTCCGCACCAGGCAGTCCTCAGCCGCCATGCCAGAGGCGAATGCCAGTGCCCTGGTGCCGCCCTCGAGCGCGGCCAGGCATTCCTCAAGCGCTCCCCTGGTCGGGTTGGCGGTCCTCGAGTAGTCGTAACCCTCGATCCACTGGCCTGGCCCTGAGGTCACGCCCGCGTGCGTGCCGCCGCGCAGGCCGAGCACGCCGTCCTGCTTGTACGTCGAGACCTGGTAGATCGGCGGCACGACGGCCCCGGTCAGCGGATCCGGTTCCTGACCCGCGTGGATAGCCAGGGTCTCGAACCCGTCCGTCACGTTGAGCTGAGCCATTGGCGCCGCCGCCCTCCCTGTGTAACACGCAGTAGACACCCGCCGCCGCCCGCTTCCTGAGCCGGAAGGCGCTGGACAAGCTGGCTGCGAAAGGTGCTGTGAGATGAAGTTGGTGTGGCTACTGAGCCGGTTTCTACCCCGCTAGGAAGGTAAGCACATCTTGCCTTGTGATCATTCCGGTCGGCTTTCCGTCAACTAGCACGACCGCGGCACCCGCCTTCTCAAGCGCGGAGACGGCGGCGCTGATCGGCTCACCAGAGCCGATCATGGGCAGCGGCGCTGACATGTGCGCGGAGACCGGCTCGGTGGGCCCGGCCCGGCCGGTGACCAGTGCGTCGAGCAGGTCGCGCTCGGTGATCGAGCCGACGACTTCGGCCGCCATCACCGGCGGCTCCTCCTTGAGCACCGGCAGCTGGGAGACGTCGTACTCGCGCAGCGTCTCGATCACCGCGCGCACGGTCTCCTCCGGGTGGGCGTGCACGAAGAGCGGCAACTGGCCGCGCTTGTGCTCGAGCACATCGGCGATCCGCGGTTCGGCCCCCTCGGAGGTCAGGAAGCCGTAGTCGGCCATCCAGTCGTCGTTGAACACCTTCGACAGGTAGCCGCGGCCGCCGTCTGGCAGCAGCACCACGATCACATCGTCCTTGGTTGCCTGCTCGGCGACCTTGAGCGCGGCGACGACCGCCATCCCGCACGAGCCGCCGACCAGCAGCGCCTCCTCGCTGGCCAGGCGCCGGGTCATCAGGAACGAGTCGGCGTCGCTGACGGGGACGATCTGGTCGCAGATGGTCCGGTCGTAGGTGTCCGGCCAGAAATCCTCGCCGACGCCCTCGACCAGGTAAGGGCGCCCGGTGCCGCCCGAGTAGACCGAGCCCTCGGGGTCGGCGCCGATGACCTTGACCTTGCCGCCTGAGGCTTCCTTGAGGTAGCGGCCAGCGCCTGAGATCGTGCCGCCGGTGCCGATGCCCGCCACGAAGTGGGTGACCTTGCCGTCGGTCTGGGTCCAGATCTCCGGGCCGGTGGTCTCGTAGTGCGACTGCGGGTTGGCCGGGTTCGCGTACTGGTTCGGCTTCCAGCCGCCGGGGATCTCGGCGGCGAGCCGGTCAGAGACGCTGTAGTAGGAGCTCGGCGACTCGGGCGCGACTGTGGTCGGGCAGACGACGACCTCGGCGCCGTAGGCGCGCAGCACGCTGATCTTGTCCTGGGCGACCTTGTCCGGGCAGACGAACACGCACTTGTAGCCCTTCTCGGCCGCGACGATCGCGAGCCCGATGCCGGTGTTGCCCGAGGTTGGCTCCACGATCGTGCCCCCGGGCTTCAGCTCGCCGGAGGCCTCGGCCGCCTCGACCATGCGCAGCGCGATCCGGTCTTTCACCGAGCCGCCGGGGTTGACGTACTCGACCTTGGCCAGCACCGTGGGCGACCCGCTCTCGTCGCCGTGACTCGCCCCGTGGCTGCTCGCCAGATGCCTGGTGACCTTGCGCAGCCTGAGCAGCGGCGTGTTCCCGATCATGTCGATCAGCGACTCATGTACCTGCATGGAGTCAGCCTAGAGGTGTCGGTTCTGGCCGGACGACCCCATGGAAGAGATGGTCGGGCGATATGGGGCAGGGGGGATGAACCGCTAAAGCACCTAACCGTTCGCAGTCACGTTGTTACACTCTGTGTGCTGGGGTTAGTAAACACCAGCAGTGTGGTGTTCGGACGCCAGTCCGAACACCACTCTGCAGCGCTTTGCGATTTCATTCTGACCTTGGGGGGCCGTCGTGACGTTGTGGCTGGCAGACCGGGATGCGGCGGTGAGCCGTGAGCCGGTCGCGTCTTTCGCGCCCACTCAAAATGCCGAGGGCGCGGGGGGTCGTCTCCCCGCGGGTCACAGTGAACCCGACATTGGCTCGTACCGGGCGGCGGTCAGGGAATTGGTCGCCGAATTCGTACAGTTCGGGCCGTCGGACGCGGAAAGTGCCGAGCACATTCTCAGCCGGCGCCTCGAAGAGAAGCAGTTCGCGGCCGTGCTGTCGGCGACCCCGGACGGCCGGGACGAGACGATTAACAAGCTGCTGGCCGAGGTGCGGGAGTATCAGCCGGTCCCGCGTAACAGCTCGACCAGCATCTCGGCGCTGGTCAGGATCTCGATGCTGGCCCAGATCGACTCGGTGTGGTGGGGGAGGTACCGGGGCTACCAGACCGACGAGGACGTCCTCGAGTCCGCCGACCTGGTCGATCTCGATGAGCTCAGCGAGCAAGGTCAGCTCAAGTTCAGGTACCGGCATCAGGTCGACTCGTTTATCGGCCGGGCCGCCCGGTCGGCCGAGCGGCGCACGCTGCCGGGCCGGTCGCCGCGCACGGCCGGCCTGTGGCTGGCTCGGACCAGGCCGCAGGCGGTCGCCTGGCTCAACCAGCTCGCGGAGGAGTTCGCCCAGATCGCGCCGGCCGGGACTCCTCCCCTGTGGGTGACCAGCCTTGCTCGCAGCGTTGACCACCAGCAGCGGCTCAAGGACCTCGGCTACGTGGCGCTGCTGCCGAGCGCGCACTGCGTCGGCTACGCCGCCGACATCGAGATGGCCTGGTACCGCCGGTTCCACGCGCACCGGCGCCTGCGCGGCCTGCTGCTCGACCGGCAGCGGGCCAACGAGGTCAACGTCATCGATGAGGGCCAGGCCTGGCACATCTGCCTGCGGCCGCGGATTGTTCATGGACCTCGTAGCCTTTCCGACGTGGGGGTTAGGGGGGTCCCTCCCGCTTCACCCCCCGCCCAACACAGCTCACTGCCGCACTCGCACCGGCAGCAGCAGAGCTAGCCGGTGTGCGGGATCGCGCTGATCGCCGGGCCTGAGCCGAGCGAGGCCACGTTCCGGGCGATGCTCGACGAGCTGCGTCCGCGCGGCGAGGTCGAGGAGGTCGCGGCGGATGAGCGGCTGCTGGCCGGGACGCACCGGCTCCGGATCACTGACCCCAAGGGCGGGGTCCAGCCGTGGATCTCGGCTGATGGCCGGTACCTGCTCTGCCTGAACGGCGAGATCTTCAACTACCGGGCGCTGCGGAGCGAGCTGGAGGGCCTTGGCCGCCAGTTCCGCACCGACAGCGACACCGAGGTCGCCGGCGAGGCGTTCTGCCAGTGGGGCGAGACGGCCGTCCGCCGGTTCCGGGGCGAGTACGCGATCGCGATCGCCGATCGCTGCGACGAGCGGGTCTACCTGGCCCGCGACCCGGTCGGCGTCAAGCCGTTGTACTGGTCCCAGCAGGCCGGTCACCTCTATATCGCCTCGGAGATCAAGGCGCTCGCCGGGATCAGTGAATCGATCAGAGAGGTGCCGCCCGGCCGGCACGGCTGGGCAAGCCCCGGCATCACCCCGAAGTTCACCGCGCACAGCAAGCTGGCCAGCACCGGCACGCCGGACGGGGCGCTGCCCGGAGTCGCGCCTCAGCTAACCGACGAAGCTGAGGCGATGACCGCCGTGAAGGCGACCCTGCTCGACAGCATCAAGATCCGGGTGGACACCACCTACGCGGTCGGGGTGATCTTGTCCGGCGGGCTGGACAGCTCGCTGCTGCTCGCGCACGTCCGGGAGCTGCACCCGGACTGCGTCGCCTTCACGATCGGCGCTCCGGGCAGCGAGGACCTCGACTACGCCCGTCGGCTGACCGCTGACCTCGGCGTCCGGCACGAGGTCATCGAGCTGTCGCCGCGCGAGATCAGGCTCGCCGACGTGCGCGAGGCGATCAGGATCTCCGAGCTGACCGAGTACGGCGACATCATCAACGCGGTCGTATCAGTGCCGCTGTTCCGCCGGATCGGCGAGCTCGGCATCAAGATCGTCCTCACCGGTGACGGCTCCGATGAGCTGTTCGGCGGCTACTCGATGTACAGCCAGATCAGCTCGGAGCAGCAGCGCCGGCTGTTCCTGCACAAGATCGCCAACCTCGGCCGCACCGAGTTGCAGCGAGTCGACCGGACCTCGATGGCGCACGGCGTCGAGGCCAGGGTCCCGTTCCTCGACCAGGCCCTGGTCGAACTGGCGATGCGGCTGCCCGGCCAGTTCAAGGTGCGGGACGGCATCGAGAAGTGGATCCTGCGCCGCGCCTTCACCGACCTGCTGCCTGACTACATCATCAACCGGCCAAAGAACCCGATGTCGCACTCGTCAGGACTGCACGAGCGAGCCAGGATTTATAAGCCGCTGTTCGCCAGGATCCACCGGTCCTTCGGCTACGACCGGCACCAGCCGGTACGCAGGGATTTCTCGATCGTGCTCGACCGCTGCGGCAATGACCTGGACGTCGCGATCGCGCAGGCAAGGACGGCCGGCGACTACTCGCCGCGCGAGCACGCCAGGGACCTCGCCGGCGCGGCCAAGTGGAACGCGGTGCAGCTAGTCGGCTCTCTGGGTAGGCAAACACAGTCAGTGCGGCACTGACCCGGGCCCTACTCGGACCGGCCGGCGTAAGCTACTGTTCGGTAAATAACCGGTTTCGCCTTGCCAGGGAGCCAGCATGCCTGAGGCCGTCATCGTCGCAACCGCGCGCTCGCCGATCGGGCGGGCCTTCAAGGGCAGCATGACCAGCATCAGGCCCGATGACCTCGTGCTTCAGATGATTAAGGTCGCCCTGGCAAAGGTTCCGCAACTGGACCCGACCGAGATCGAGGACCTGATCCTCGGGTGCGGCCTGCCGGGCGGCGAGCAGGGCTACAACATGGCCCGGGTCGTCGCGGTGATGCTCGGCCTCGACTCGCTGCCGGGCACCACGATCACCCGGTACTGCTCGTCCTCGCTGCAGTCGACCAGGATGGCGTTCCACGCGATCAAGTCGGGCGAGGGCGATGTGTTCCTCTCGGCGGGCGTGGAGTGCGTGAGCCGGCTGGCCAAGGGCAGCAGCGACGGCGCGCCCGACACCAAGAACCCGATCTTTGCCGACGCCGAAGCGCGCGCCGCCGAGCGGGCCGGGGCCGGCACTCCGGTCTGGCACGACCCGCGCGAAGACGGCAGCATCCCTGACATCTACATCGCGATGGGCCAGACCGCCGAGAACCTGGCTCAGCAGCGCGGCATCACCCGCGCCGACCAGGATGAGTTCGGGGTGCGCTCGCAGAACCTGGCCGAGAAGGCCATCGCAGACGGCTTCTGGGCCCGCGACATCACGCCGGCCACGCTGCCCGACGGCACCGTGGTGTCGGCCGATGACGGGCCGCGGGCCGGTACGACGCTGGAGAAGGTGTCGACGCTGCAGCCGGTGTTCAGGCCGGACGGCACCGTGACGGCCGGCAACTGCTGCCCGCTGAACGATGGCGCGGCCGCCGTGGTCGTCATGAGCGATCGCAAGGCGGCCGAACTGGGCCTCACCCCGCTGGCTCGGATCGTCTCGACCGGCCTCACCGCGATGTCGCCGGAGGTCATGGGCATCGGCCCAGTCGGCGCCTCCCAGCAGGCACTGGCCAGGGCCGGGATGACGATCGACGATATCGACCTGGTCGAGATCAACGAGGCGTTCGCAGCCCAGGTCATCCCGTCCTACCGGGAGCTCGGCATCGACATCGACAAGCTGAACGTGAACGGCGGCGCGATCGCGGTCGGTCACCCGTTCGGCATGACCGGGGCAAGGATCACCTCCACGCTGATCAACAGCCTGCAGTTCCACGACAAGACGTTCGGGCTGGAGACCATGTGCGTGGGCGGTGGCCAGGGCATGGCGATGATCTTCGAGCGGCTGTCGTAGCTCCCTGCGTTAGCCGCACCGGCGCTCGCAATCAGCCCCGAGCCCGAATGCCCTGGGATGCAACTCCCTGGCCGGAATCGCCTATCCACAAAGATCATAGTTCCTGGTCAGAGGTTAGTCAGAGCCTGGCTGGAGCTGCCTTGCGGCGGCTTCAGCCAGGCTTCTAACTGCCTGCCTGGGGTACCTGGCGTCGGACTTACCGTGATTGGCCGGGCACCCGGAAGTTAATTCCGCGGTCGGGTAACAGAAGTGTCACGTTCAGGTCTTGCCAGCGGGCTGTCAGTAGTGCAGTCTCACGAGTAAGGAACTCGGCATGGAGGTGCCCCTTGTCAGTGACCCACTCTCCAGATCTGCACAAGAACCTGATCGCCCGGATCCCACGGGTAACGGGCAGTGACCTCAGAGAGTGGTTCCATCGTCTGGAATCAGGACCGTCCTTCCTTCGCCACTCCGAGCGCGCCACCTGGCTCGCCGACGAGCATGGCGTGTGCCACGCTTACGCCGTCGCGATCGTGCATGAATACGAGGTCCAGCGGCGCCTGCGCCTGAACGGGGCTTAATCTTTACCGCATGGACCTCGAGCGTGCTCGCGAGTTCATGCGTGCCAACCACCAGGCCGTGCTAGCTACCGCGCGGTCCGATGGGCAGCCGCAGCTCTCGCCAGTAACCGTGGGCGTCGATGACGCCGGGCGGGTGCTAATCAGCACCCGCGAGACAGCGATCAAGACCAAGAATCTCGCGCGTGACCCGCACGCGTCGTTGTGCGTGATCAACGACGGGTTCTACGGGGAGTGGATTCAAGCCGAGGGTACGGCCGAGATTGTTCATCTGCCTGAGGCGATGGACCTGCTCGTCGACTACTACCGGCGAGTCTCTGGTGAGCACCCCGACTGGGACGACTACCGAGCCGCCATGACCCGCGATAAGCGGGTAATAGTAGCGATCACGCTGACAAGGGCCGGCCCAGACCGCAGCGGCTAGCCACCGGCCGTCGCCAGGCCCGACCAGGTTCGCCTACGGGTCAGGAACGCATGCCGGCGTCGGCCCGGCCCACGGTAGCGGTACGCAGCAGCGTTCAGTCTGCACACGCAGCCCGCACGCGCGTCGCACAGCCCGCAGCAAAGCCCGGCCAGGCCCGCGCACCCAGCCGTGCCTGTTGCCCCCGCACAGCTCGCGAGAAAGCCTGCGACCAACTCCGCTCCGCCTCCGCCAAGCCCGCGCACCCCGGCGCGCCGCGCCCAACTCGCGACCAACCCCGCTCCCCCCGCCAAGCCGGCGCACCCAGGCCCGCTCTGTCCCCGCCAAGCCCCGCGCACTCAGCGCCCCGCTCCGCCCGCGCACTCAGCCCGGGTTCGCAACGTTGGCCTCCCGTAGCTCCTCATCGCCAGGAGGGTTAGCGACGTTGGCCCTTGGTAGTTGCTGGGGTAGCGACGAAGTCCCCGATGGTTAAGGCTCCGAGCTTGGAGAATGACGATGATGGGCCAGCGTCGCGATTGATCGCGGCCTAGCGGGAGGTCACCGAGAGTACAGAACGAGGCGCGCACTTTGGTTCCATAACTGACCGGTCATACAGCCGGACTGAGCCCTTGCGCACCGCCTGGAGCGCCGCCCAACTGGCCGGAGGGCGTTGACCGGCTAGGGCTAATTTCTTATCATGACGGGCGAACCCGCTTTGCTCCCCGAGCGCTTCGCCGGGTTCCGCCAACCCACATAATGTGATTCATAATTTGCGGCGGGCCAATGCGAGGCCAATCACGAGTAGTGAATCGCAAATCAGCAGTCGCATGACGCTAGCGTGTTGAGCGTTCGTGCGCTTTACCGATTACAGATCCTCTGACCTGCGACGATGCCCCCTAAAGCGGGCGCCGAACGCTAGGGCGTCACCAGTACCCCCGGTCGGGCTCGAACCGACACTGGTACCCTTTTAGGGGGCTTGCCTCTTCCTTTGGGCTACGGGGGCGCGGAAATCGTACCCCATGTGAGGCAGTTTATTCAAAGATTCTCCGGAAACGGTCAGCTAGCTATTGTAAGCCAGCAAGTAGATCATTCGTGGCAGCTTGAACCGAACTCGGCCAGAAAATCTCGCCATTGCTACATCAGGTAAACGAGCGCTGCCACATCGTGTCTTGTGATCTCACGATGCGCGACTCCATGGGCTACAGCCCGCTACCTCTATGGCTCAGAACGGCCCGCAATCGGGCATAAACATCTTCAGTCGCACTGGCCCATCGCGTGATGCCGTTGAACATCACCAGCAGTGGGCGCCAGAAGTAACAGCAACTTTTTTCTGACCGCCGCCAGCTAGTGCCAGTGAGACCGGCCCCGTGCGAAGGGTCGCCCGGGTCGGGCCCGAGTTGGCTCATCTGGTGCGCACCCCAGGGAACTCTGGTGGCCCGGCCTGGTGCGCAAGTGCGGCGGGCGGGCGAGCGAGCGGGGGGCGGACGGGCCGGGCGGACCGGGCGGACCGGGCGGACGGACGGACGGCGGACGGGGCGGACCGGGCGGACGGCGGACCGGGCGGACGGGCGGACGGCGGACCGGGCGGACCGGGCGGACGGGCGGACGGCGGGCGGGGCGGACCGGGCGGACGGCGGACGGGGCGGACCGGGCGGACGGACGGCGGACGGGGCGGACCGGGCGGACGGACGGCGGACCGGGCGGACCGGGCGGACGGGGCGGACCGGGCGGACCGGGCGGACGGACGGCGGACGGGGCGGACGGCGGACGGGGCGGACCGGGCGGACCGGGCGGACGGACGGCGGACGGAGCGGACGGGGCGGACCGGGCGGGCGCGG
>DASYAT010000228.1:0-20979 GCA_036501205.1 Streptosporangiaceae bacterium
AAGGGCTCGATCATCAACACGGCCTCCTTCGTCGCCGTGCTGGGCGCCGCTACCTCGCAGATCTCCTACACTGCATCGAAGGGCGGCGTGCTCGCGATGAGCCGTGAACTGGGCGTGCAGTTCGCCAGGGAAGGCATCAGGGTCAACGCGCTCTGCCCGGGCCCGGTGAACACGCCCCTGCTTCGTGAGTTGTTCGCCAAGGACCCGGAGCGGGCGGCCCGGCGGCTCGTGCACGTGCCGATGGGCCGGTTCGCCGAGGCGAACGAGATCGCGGCGGCGGTAGCGTTTCTCGCCAGCGACGACTCCTCGTTCATCACGGCGTCGCAGTTCCTGGTCGATGGCGGCATCGCCGGGGCGTATGTGACACCTCTCTAACTCGGGGCTCGGGACCGACGGGACCCGCAGTTTGAGCGGGACGTTCAATTCGAGGGGAAACAGCTCGTGAAGCCGTTGATAGGAATCAGTTCGTACTGCGAAGTGGCCAAGTGGGGCGTGTGGGAGCTGCGGGCGACGCTGCTGCCGCAGACCTACGTGGACGCGGTCGCGGGCGCCGGCGGCGTGCCGGTGCTGCTGCCTCCGATGCCGGAGATCGAGGCCGCGGTGGATCACCTCGATGGCCTGATCATCTCGGGAGGGCCAGATGTCTCGCCTGACCGGTACGGCCAGGAGCGCGGCCCGCATACCAAGGTGGTGCGCCCCGACCGCGACGCGGCTGAGCTGGCCTTGTTCCAGGCCGCGCTGGAGCGCGGGCTGCCGGTGCTCGGGGTCTGCCGTGGCATGCAGCTGATGAACGTGGCGCTGGGCGGCACGCTGATCCAGCACTTGCCCGATGTCGTCGGCCACGATGGGCACTCCCCTGTGCCGAACGGGATGGGCGAGCACAAGGTGGAGGTCGGTGATACTGGTCGCCTGGCCGCGATCCTCGGGTCCGGCAATCTGGCCGTGCCAACCCATCACCACCAGGGCATCGACCGGCTCGCCGACGGGCTGATCCCGACCGCCTGGTCCGAAGACGGCATGATCGAGGCCTTCGAGCTGGACGCTGGTACTCACCCGTTCGCCCTCGCCGTCCAGTGGCATCCGGAGGCGAGCACGGAGCACGGCCTGTTCAGCGCCCTGGCCGAGGCCGCTAACGCCGGCTAGGCGCGCGCCCGCCTAGCCTTCGGAACGGGAAATCGGCGGTTCTGGTGCAGTTGGCCGATGCGGCGCCGAGGAGGATCTGGTCCGAACGATTAGGCGTCGTCCTGTCAGGCTTCGGGCTGGCCCGGCTGCGCGGCGCGGAACGTGCCCCAACGCGGCACGGTGCGGATAAGTCCCTCTTCGACCAGGACGCGCAGTGTGCGGGTCACGGTGGCCTGTGAAACCCCGTAGTGCTCGGCCAGCGCCGCCGTGCTGGGCAGCGCCTCGTCAACCTGCCATTCCCCAGCGGCAATGCGCCGCCGCAGGTCGGCGACGACCAGTTCGGATGGTCGCTGAGGTCCGCGCGGTGGCACACGGTGATCATTCCCGCATCTGATCGCCGTGCGCGACCTGCACGCTGTCATTCAGTTGAGTCTGCTGAGTCACTTGCATTATCTTGGTGGTGCCGATCCGCCATTCGAGCTTGGCGCGGAGGAAACTTTTCCGGAACTCTGAAAGCACCGAGGGGAATCAGTGTCAGCAATCACCATCACGGACCCGGTCGCCAGCCCTGTGCCTGCTCCAGCTGATCAGGCCCTTGCCAAGATCGTCGACCTGCTGCTGAAGGACGGGTACGGGTTCACCATCCCGGCCTGGGACGGCGACGCGTATCTCAAGATCAACAACGCGCTCCGGGCGATCACGGACCTGACCATTACCAGCCACGGCAACCTCACCTGGGAATATCGCTCCGTCCGGTGCCCCCACCTGCACCCGTCGCGGCTGATCGACATGGCCATAGAACTCCTTGACCCCGATCACGCCAGATGCATTCCGATCCTGCCCAAGCACGACGGCTACCCCCTCGTCGAGATCGTCCGCTACGCCCTTTTCCGCTACGGCTTCGCCGCCACCATCACCGACACTGGCCCTGGCCCCGTCCTGACTGCCACCAACCCCAATCAGCCGTACCGGGGCACCATCGAGATCTCCGACGACGGCGAACTCGAATGGCGCGCCCGCGCACCCCACCACCCCGACGGCGGAATCCCCATCCCTGACATCGCCGTCACCATCTCCCGCGCCCTCACCCAGGCCCAGCACTCGCTCGGCCACGCGCAGGGTCAGTGAAAGCGGGCTGAGGCGAGCCGTTAGCATCCGACCGATATGGATTCGCCCGTCGATGACGCCAGGGAGAAGCAGATGCCGGACGCTGAGCAGGAGAAAAACGGTGATTCGGGGAACAAGTCCAGCGAGCCGGCCGATGAGCTGGTGACCACGCAGCACTCGATCACCGTCGACGGCGCTCAGCTTCAGTACACCGCGACGGTAGGGCGGATGGTGCTGCGGATCGAAGGGCACACCGAGGAGAAGTTCGACGGAGCTCCGGCGAAGGCCGAGATCTTCTTGACCTCCTACGTGCTCGACACCGATGCCGACCCGAGCCAGCCCAACCCGAGGCCGGTCACCTTCGCCTTCAACGGCGGTCCAGGATCGGCGAGCATCTGGCTGCATCTTGGCCTGCTCGGCCCGCGCCGGCTGCTGATGGGTGACGCGGGCGCGCTGCTGCCTCCGCCGTACGGCATCGCGGACAACGAGCAGACGTTGCTGCGGCACAGCGACCTGGTGTTCATCGACCCGGTGTCGACCGGGTTCTCCCGGGCCGCCAAAGGCGAGAAGTCCAAGGAGTTCCATGGCTACACCGGCGACATCGAGTCTGTCGCCGAGGTTATCCGGCTGTGGACGGCGCGGAACGGGCGCTGGATGTCGCCCAAGTACCTGTGCGGTGAGTCTTACGGCACGACCAGGGCCGCGGGGATCGCGCGGTACCTGCAGGAGCGGGCCGGGCTCTACCTGAACGGGCTGATCCTGATCTCGACGTTCCTCGACGGCGGCTCGGTCATGTTCACCAGCGGCAATGACGACCCGTACGCCTGCTACCTGCCGACCTACGCGGCGATCGCGCACTATCACGGCAAGCACGGTGACCGGCCGCTGCGCGAGGTGCTCGCTGAGGCGCAGGAGTACGCCAGCGGCGAGTACCCGCGGATGCTCGCCCTCGGCGCCAGGGCGACCGATGAGGAGCGGGCGGCGGCGGTCGGGAAGCTGGCCTCTCTCACCGGGCTGTCAGCCGACTACGTCGACGCGGTGAACCTGCGGCCAGAGCACGTGCGGTTCCTCACCGAGTTGCTGCGCGCCGAGCGCAAGACAGTCGGCCGGATCGACGGACGGTTCACCGGGTGGGACAGCGACGACGGCCGCGAGCGCTGGACCACGGACCCGTCGATCGACGCGATCACCGGCCCGTACGCCGCCGTGCTGAACCACTACGTGCACGCCGAACTCGGCTATCACACCGACCTGCTCTACGAGGTGCTCACCGATCGGGTGCAGCCCTGGTCCTTCAAGGAGTTCGAGGGCCAGCACCTGCACGTGCTCGACAAGCTCGCCGAGGCGATGCGGGTCAACCCGTTCCTGCGGGTGCATGTCGCCTGCGGCTACTACGACGCGGCCACGCCGTATTTCGCGGCCGAGCACGACTTCGCGCACCTCGCGGTTCCGGCGCAGTTGCGGGAGAACATCGAGTTCGCCTACTACGAGGCCGGTCACATGATGTACATGCACGAACCGAGCAGGCTCGACCAGTCCGCCCGGCTGGCCGAGTTCGTCACCCGACCGGGTTC
Organism: Streptosporangiaceae bacterium; assembly: GCA_036501205.1. Taxonomy (GTDB): domain Bacteria; phylum Actinomycetota; class Actinomycetes; order Streptosporangiales; family Streptosporangiaceae; genus Chersky-822. Next base: position 3,804 of record DASYAT010000228.1, read on the forward strand.
GTGACCTGGTGCCCGCTTAGCCGTCTTCCGGCATGACTGCCAGGCTGTGCCCGTAGCCAGCGGCCACGGCGGTCGCGCCGGACAGCGACGACGGCACCTGCGACTCGCCGCAGTCGTTGCTGCCCCACGCGTACACCAGGCCACCTGAGGTCAGCGCCAGGCAGTGGGTGCCGATGCTCGAGATGGCCACGACGTCGGCCAGACCGGATGGGATCGCGGAGATCCCGCAGTCGTCTCGCCCCCAGATGACGACCTTGCCGTCGGCGGTCACCGCCGCCGAAAGGCTGACGCCGGCCGCGATCGCGATGACCTCGGCCAGGTCGGCCGGAACCGAGGTCTCGCCGAAGTCGTTGAGGCCCCAGGCAACGACCGTCCCTGACTCGGTCAGCGCCAGGCTGTGACCGGACCCAGCGGCGACCGCGGTGACCTCGGGCAGCCCGGGCGGCACCCTGGTCTGGCCGTTTCCGTCCCCGCCCCAGGCGATGACCTTCCCTGACGCCACGGCGAGACTGTGGTCGGCGCCGGCGGCGATCGCGGTCACCCCGGACAGGCCGGCTGGCACGTCGCACTGCCGGTAGCCGTTGCCGCCCCAGGCGGTGATCGTGCCTGCGACGGTCAGCGCGAGGCTGTGATAGCGCCCGGCCGAAATCGTCGTCACGCCGTTCAGCCTGGCCGGAACGTCGGTCATGCCGCGGGCGCTGCTCCCCCAGGCCACCACCTTGCCGTCACCGGTGACCGCGAGGCTGTGGTACCAGCCGGCCGCCACGGCGATCACGCTGTCCAGCCCGCGCGGCACGTCGGTCTCGCCCTCATCGTTGTCGCCCCAGGCAACGACGACGCCCGCTTCGTCATCGCCGGCGTCGTCAAAGTCGTCGGCGACCGCCGAGTATGGCACCGTGTCCGGCAGCGTGGCCTGCGCCAAGGCCGACGGATCGACGCCAAGCGCGATCGCGAGTTCGGAGACCACCCAGGCGCAGGCGTCCTTCGTGAACGGCATCCGGCGGCCGAACCAGGACGCGGTGAGCCTGGATGCGGTCCCGAGGTCCATCCCCTCGGCGAGATGGCCTTGCAGTATCTCAAGCAGGTCGCACTGGGCAGCGGCGACCAGCAGCGCCGATTCCCTGGGCGAATCCGGCAGCAGGTCCTTGAGCAGGTTCGTCATGATCAGCGGCTGCGAAAGCACGGCGCTACCGAGCTGCGGGTCACCGGTGATCGACCGGAGCGCTCGGCGCACCAGGCCGTCCCCGTCCCACACCACCCGTGTCATCGATGCTCCTTGAACCCCGTAGGAGAACGAACTCCTTAACCCACTGATTATCCGCCGGGCGAACGAAGTTACCATTTCGGGCCGACCGAAGTTATCATGTGGCTATGCGACGCTCAGCCAGCCAGCCGATGATGCCCCGCTCTCGGGGCTGCTGACTGCTGCGTTGATTCTCACCAACCAAGGCCCTGATCCGGGGCCTTGATTCGTCTTTGCGCTAGTCGGGTCCCGACTTTGGAGGATCCGATGACCGCCATCTACCTGACGACGACCATCCCTTATGTAAACGCGCGGCCGCATCTCGGCCACGCCCTCGAGTTCGTACAGGCCGACGTGCTCGCCCGGTACCACCGCCAGGCGGGCGCGCAGGTCAGGCTGCAGACCGGCACCGACGACAACGCGCTGAAGAACGTGCTCGCCGCGCAGGCGGCCGGCGTCAGCGTCCGCGAGTTCGTCGACGGCAACGCGGCCGCGTTCGCTGACCTGGCCAGGCAGCTGACGGCGTCGGTCGATGACGTGATCTCGACCAGCAGCGACCCCAGGCACCGGCCTGCGGTGGAGCGGCTCTGGCTGGCCTGCGAGCAGGCCGGTGACCTCTACCTGAAGCAGTACGCCGGCTTGTACTGCATCGGCTGCGAGCAGTTCTACACCGAGGCCGAACTGACCGGCGGGAGGTGTCCTGAGCACGGCACCGTGCCGCAGCAGGTCACCGAGGAGAACTGGTTCTTCCGGCTGTCCAGCTACGGCGACCGGCTGCGGTCGGCGATCACGTCGGGCCGGCTGCGGATCGAGCCGGCGGCGCGCCGCAACGAGGTGCTCGGTTTCATCGACGGCGGGCTGGAGGACTTCTCGGTCTCACGGTCCGCTAGCCGCGCGCACGGCTGGGGAATCCCCGTCCCCGGCGATCCCGAGCAGGTCATCTACGTATGGTTCGACGCTCTCGGGAACTACCTCTCGGCGCTGGACTACGGCACCGGCGGCGCCAACCTGCGCCGGTGGTGGACGGATTCGGCTCACCGGGTGCACTTGCTCGGCAAGGGCGTGCTGCGGTTCCACGCGGTCTACTGGCCGGCCATCCTGCTCTCCGCCGGCTTGCCGCTGCCCACCGAACTCCTCGTGCACGACTACGTCACGGTCGATGGCGCGAAGATCGGCAAGTCGGCCGGGAACGCGGTCGACGTGACCAATCTGGTGAGCGGCTACGGTGCCGATGCGGTCAGATGGTGGCTGCTCCGCGAGGTCGCCAGGGTCGGCGACACCGACTTCACCCTCGACCGGCTGATCTCCAGGGCCAATGACGAATTGGCCAACGGGATCGGCAACCTGGTGCACCGGGTCGTCGCGCTGGTCGGCAAGTACCGGGCCGGTCTCGTCCCGGTCGCGAACGGCCGGGCGCTGCCTGGGGCGCAGCGACTGGAACAGGCGCGTGGCCAGGCGCCGGAATTGATCGAGGCGGCACTGGCCGACGGCGACTTCCGGCAGGCGACGGCGGCGGTCTACGCGATCGCCAGCGAGGCGAACAAGTACATCAGCCAGACCGAGCCATGGCGGCTGGTGAAGGCCGAGCGGGCCGGTGACGCGCAGGCGAGTGCTCAGCTTGACGCGGTGCTCGCGGCGCTGATCGAGACCTGCCGCGAGCTGGCCGGGTACCTGGGCCCGTTCCTGCCCGAGGCGGCGGCCAGGATCGAGGCCCAGTGCTATCCAGCGAGCTGCGCTACGGCTGCTGGCAGGCTCCAGCGGCCAGCCCCGGTCTTTACGCGCCTAATTCCGCCCCTAGACTCGCCTGCGTGAACGATGCACCGGCCGTGGAGATCAGCGGCCTGGTCAAGAACTACGGGCGCACCAAGGCAGTGACTGGCCTGTCCATGCGAGCCGAACGTGGTCAGGTCACCGCTGTCCTCGGTCCGAATGGCGCCGGAAAGACGACGACGGTCGAGATCTGCGAGGGTTACCGGCGCCCCGATGGCGGCACCGTCAGTGTTCTCGGCCTCGACCCGGTAAGGGACGCTAAGGCCCTGCGCCCGCGAATCGGCGTGATGCTGCAATCCGGCGGCATCCCGACGCTGGCCAGGGCGGCCGATTACCTGAAGGTCATGGCCAGCTTCTACGCCCATCCGCTGTCGCCGGCGCTGGTGCTTGACCAGCTCGGGCTGACCGAGTCGGCCCGCACGCCGTTCCGCCGCCTGTCCGGCGGCCAGCAGCAGCGCCTGTCGCTGGCGGCGGCCATCATCGGCCGTCCCGAGCTGCTGTTCCTCGACGAGCCGACCGCGGGCCTCGATGCGCAGGCCAGGCACGCCACCTGGGAGCTGGTCGCCGGGATGCGCGCCTCCGGTGCGACGATCATCTTGACCACGCACTACCTGGAAGAGGCCGAGCGGCTGGCCGATCAGGTCGTGATCGTCGACCACGGCGCCGCGGTCGCCTCGGGATCGCCGGCCGAGCTGACTGGCGCCGACGGCCAGATCAGGTTCACGGCCGATCCGGCGCTGGACGTCAGCGGGCTGCTCAGCGCCCTGCCGCCGGATAGCCTGGCCAAGGAGTCACCAGCCGGGCAGTACCTGATCGAGCTGCCGGCGGCCGTGGATCCGCAGGTGCTTGCCGCTGTCACGGCCTGGTGCGCCGAGCAGGGAGTCCTGGCCAGGAACCTGCGCATCGACTCGAGGACGCTTGAGGATGTCTTCCTCGAACTGACCGGGCGGGAACTGAGATCGTGACCGAGATCGCGTCTGCACCTGCGGGGGGTTCCGGGGGGCCGTCCCCCCGGTCCAGCTCTGTGGCTAGCTGGCCGGCACCTGAGCCCGGGGCGGCTCCGCTGCCCAAGATGATCATTTCGCAGGCCGGTCTCGAGCTCAGGATCCTGCTGCGCAACGGCGAGCAGTTGCTGCTTACCTTGATCATCCCGGTGCTGCTGCTGGTGGGCTTCAGCTCAGAGGCACTGATCAACGTCGGGCGGGGCAGCCGGATCGGGTTCATCGCGCCCGGAGTTCTCGCGCTCGCGGTGCTGTCGACCTCTTTTACCGGCCTTGCTATTCACACCGGGTACGAGCGCAGGTACGGGGTGCTCAAGCGAATCGGCGCCACTCCCCTGTCCAGGACCGGCCTGATCGCGGCCAAGGCCCTGAGCGTGCTGGTGGTGGAGGCGGGGCAGGTCGTGCTGATCGTCGCGATCAGCCTGCTGCTTGGCTGGGCGCCGGTGGCGACGGCCGGCTCGGTGGCGGCATCGCTCGCCCTGCTGATCCTGGGCAGTGCGGCGTTCAGCGGGTTCGCGATGCTGCTGGCCGGGACCGTACGGGCCGAGGCGACCCTGGCCTCGGCGAACCTGATCTACCTGGTGCTGCTCGGCTCCGGCGGCATCTTGTTCCCGCTGACCAAGTTCCCGGCTGCTGTCCGGCCGGCGCTGCGGCTGCTGCCGTCGGGCGCGATGTCTGATGGCCTGCGCGCCGTGCTGCGCTACGGTGCTGGCCTGCCCGGCCGGGACCTGCTCGTGCTGGCCTGCTGGGCCGTTGTCGGCATCGGCCTGGCGGCACGCACCTTCCGCTGGGAATAGCGGTCGTGCCCTCCCCTGCGGCGACGACGAACCAGGCCGACCCGCCGCGCTCCGGACAGCGCGAGCCGCTGCGCCGGGTGCCGGCCCCGCTACTGCTCGGCGCCGGGATCATCAGCGTCCAGGTCGGAGCGGGTTTCGCGGCCAAGCTGTTTGGCACGGTGTCGGCGGCCGGGATCACCGGGCTGCGGCTGTGGGCAGCCTGCCTGCTGCTCGTGGCGCTTGGCGGGCGAGCCGCGGGCCGCGCGATCCGCGGCGTGGTGGCCGAGCGAGCCTGGCGGGACGCGGCCGTTGTCGCCGCGTTCGGCCTGACCCTCGGGGTCATGAACTTCGCGATCTATCAGTCCTTCGCCAGGATCCCACTCGGGATCGCGGTGACGATTGAGTTCCTCGGCCCCCTCGGCGTCGCGGTGGCGACGTCCCGGCGGCTGATCGACCTGCTCTGGGTCGGGCTAGCGGCGCTCGGGGTCACCCTGCTCGGCGCCGCCGGGGTCGGAGTAGCTACGTTCGACGGCGTCCGGCACGGCGGCAGCGTGCTGGCCGGCGTGGCCTATGCGCTGGTCGCGGCCGCGAGCTGGGCGTGCTACATCATGTTGTCCACGGCTACCGGCCGGCGGTTCAGCGGCTCATCCGGCCTTGTGATCGCGATCGTGATCGGCGCCGTGGTGGTCACGCCGACCGCACTGGCCAGCGCCGGAGCCAGCCTGTTCCGCCCCGGCGTGCTCGCCGCCGGACTGCTGATCGGCCTGCTGTCCTCGGTGGTTCCTTACCGGTTCGAGCTCGAGACGCTGCGCCGGGTGCCGACCCGGGTGTTCGGAATCTGGATGAGCCTGGAGCCGGCCGTCGCGGCGCTGGTCGGCGTGGTGATGCTGAGCCAGCAACTGTCGCTGCTGCAATGGCTGGCCATCGTCTGCGTGATGGCGGCCACGGCAGGCGCCGCGCTTGGCGCGGTATCCGTGCCCCAGGCCTGAGCCCGGAACATACGATAGGTCCCGTGTCAGCAGGTCCCGAGTCAGTACAGCCCGCCCCGCACGCCATCTCCATGGCGGGCCGGCTCAGGGCTGTGACCGACATCCTGCTCAATCCGAGCGAACTGGTCATGCGCAGGCTCGCGCTGGCCGGAGTGGTCACCTCGGCATTGATCATCTGGACCGGCGGCGCGGTCAGGCTGAGCGAATCCGGGCTGGGCTGCACGACCTGGCCGGACTGCACGTCGGGTCAGCTCGTGGCCTCAGGGGCGACTGGCGACCCGCTGATTCACCGCTGGGTCGAGTTCAGTAACCGAGTGGCTACCGCGCTGATTTTCGTCATCGCCGTGGCGGTTTTCATCGCGGCTTGGCAGTACAAGGCGTCACCTGACCGTAAGCGGCGTCGTGACCTGGTGTGGCTGGCCTCGGCGCAGCCCGCCGGGATCGTGGCGCAGGCGGTCATCGGCGGGATCGTGGTGCTGACCAAGCTCGCGCCGTTCTGGGTGTCGCTGCACTTCATCGCGACACTGCCGGTGCTCGCCGCAGCGGTCGTACTGCACCTGCGGTGTACTGAGGGCACCGCCGGGCCGGTCTGGCTGGTGCAGCCGCTAGTCAGGCTCATGGCGATCGCGCTGGTCGCGGTGACCACGGTCATGATGCTGGTCGGCACTCTGGTAACCGGGACCGGGCCGCTGGCCGGAGCCGGCGACGTGCAGCGCTATCACTTCCTGTCACTGACCGCCGTCACTCAACTGCATGCGGACATCGGCTGGGTGCTCGGCACGGTCGCGGTGATGACGGTGGCGTGCCTGGCATTGACCGACGCGCCCACTCGCGCGCGGCAGGCCGGCTGGATCGTGCTCGGCCTGATCGCGGCGCAGGGGGTTATCGGCTACGTGCAGTACTTCGCGCACCTGCCGGCCGGTCTGGTCTGGGTTCACGTCGCGAACGCGGCGCTCATCTGGATCGCCGTGATCAGGCTGTATTTCGCGCTGCGGGACAGAAATCAGGCACAGCTTCCGGCTCCGGTGCCGATGCGATAGCGTCCGGCACATGCCGATTGCAGCTATTAACAGGATCAATCTCAACTACTCCGACAGCGGCGGCGACGGGCCTGCTGTCGTATTCAGTCACGGGTTCCTGATGGATCACTCGATGTTCGACCGGCAGGTCGCCGCGCTGTCGCAGGACTACCGGGTGATCACCTGGGACGAGCGCGCGCACGGGGGTACAGCCGCCACCGGGCCGTTCAGCTACTGGGACTCGGCGAAGGACGTGCTCGGCCTGCTTGACCACCTGGACCTCGACAGCGCGGTGCTGGCCGGCATGTCGCAGGGCGGCTTCCTCAGCCTGCGGGCGGCGCTGCACGCACCTGAGCGGGTGCGGGCCCTGGTGCTGATCGACAGCCAGGCCGGACTGGAAGATCCCGCTAACGCGGAGCCCTATGAGCAACTGCACCAGATCTGGCTGGATCAGGGCCCGGCGCCCGTCCAGGAGGTGGTGGCCTCGATCATCCTGGGCCCCGGTCAATGGGACGACTGGTACGCCAAATGGGCGGCCGCCGACCGCGACCAATTCACCCTGGCCTTCCACACGCTGAACGAGCGCGATGACATCACCGGACGGCTCGGCGAGATCGGCTGCCCGGCCCTGGTCATCCACGGCACCGCCGACGCCGCGATCCCGATGGAACGGGCCGAGCAGCTGCGCGACGGTCTCGGCGGTCAGGTGACCTTCGCTGTCGTGCCCGACGCCACGCACGCGGCTAACGTCAGCCATCCGGACGAGGTCAACGAGGCGGTGCTTAACTTCCTGCGAACGCTGGACGAATGAGACCGGCGTAGTGGGTAACAAGGCTCTTCGAGCCATGGTCCGTCGCTAAGCAAGACCGCGATCGGCGATAGGGTCGGAGCTGGGCTTTGAGCTTGCGGGGAACTTGGGCGGGGACGACGGCCTGGCGGAGGAAGAGGCTTTGGGGCAAACGAGAAAGGCCTGGTGCGAGATTTGAGCAGCCAGACGATTAACACCGAGCTTGAGTGGACGGAAACCGACTCCCGGACGGTAGACCTGATCCGCGTGCTCGCGATGGACGCGGTGCAGCAGGCGGGTTCCGGTCATCCGGGCACGGCGATGAGCCTGGCGCCGGCCGCCTATCTGCTCTTCCAACGGATCCTGCGGCATGATCCAGCCGATCCGCACTGGCTCGGGCGAGACCGGTTCGTTCTTTCTTGCGGGCATTCCAGCCTGACTTTGTATATACAGCTCTACTTGTCGGGTTACGGGCTTACTCTCGATGATCTGAAGAAGCTCCGCACCTGGGGCAGCCTTACTCCCGGCCACCCCGAGCATCTGCTGACGCCCGGGGTCGAGACCACGACCGGCCCGCTCGGGCAGGGCCTGACTAACGCCGTCGGCATGGCGATGGCCGCCCGCCGCGAGCGCGGGCTGCTCGATCCGGAGGCAGCATCCGGCGAGAGCCCGTTTGACCATCACATCTTCGTCTTCGCCTCCGACGGTGACCTTGAGGAAGGCGTCAGCCACGAGGTCAGCGCGCTGGCCGCGCATCAGCAGCTCGGTAACCTGATCCTGCTGTACGACGACAACGACATCTCGATTGAGGATGACACCGCGATCGCGAAGTCCGAAGACACGCTGGCCAGGTATGCGGCCTATGGCTGGCACACCCAGCGGGTGAGTTTCCGTACCCCGGGCGGTTATCACGAGGACGTGCAGTCGCTGTACGAGGCGCTGCTCACCGCCCGGGCGCATACCGAGGCGCCGTCGATCATCGGGCTGTCCACCATCATCGGCTGGCCGGCGCCGGACAAGCAGAACACCGGTGAGGCCCACGGCTCGGCGCTCGGCGTGCCCGAGGTGCAAGCCACCAAGCGGATACTGCACTTCGACCCGGACGTGACGTTCCCGGTCGAGGAGGATGCCGTCGCTCACGCCAGGGCCGTCGCTGACCGCGGCAAGCTCGCGCACGCTGAATGGGACGAGCGGTTCGCCGCCTGGGCGGCCGAGCATCCGGCCGAGCGCGACCTGCTGACCCGGCTTGCCGCCCGAGAGCTGCCCGTAGGCTGGGCGGCCGCGCTGCCTGAATTCGGCGTCGATGCCGGTCCGATGGCGACCAGGTCTGCCTCTGGCAAGGTGCTGAACGCGCTCGCGCCGGTGCTTCCCGAGCTCTGGGGCGGTTCGGCCGACCTGGCCGGCAGCAACGACACGACAATGAGCGGCGAGCCGTCGTTCATCCCCCTTGAGCACCAGACGAAGATGTTCCCTGGCAATCCGTACGGCCGGACCCTGCACTTCGGGATCAGGGAGTTCGGCATGGGCGGCATCTGCAACGGAATCGCCCTGCACGGCCTGACCCGGCCCTACGGCGGCACGTTCCTCGTCTTCAGCGACTACATGCGCCCGGCCGTCCGGATGGCCGCGCTGATGGAACTGCCGGTCACGTTCGTCTGGACGCACGACTCGATTGGCCTGGGCGAGGACGGGCCGACCCACCAGCCGGTCGAGCATTACTGGGCGTTGCGGGCGATTCCCGGCCTGGACGTCGTCCGTCCGGCCGACGCGAACGAGACCTCGGTCGCCTGGCGCACCGTGCTCGAGCACACTAACCGGCCCGCTGGCCTGTTGCTAACCAGGCAGAAGCTGCCGATCGTTGACCGTGGTGCGGCAGGGATCGGCAGCGCGGAGGGTACTGCCAGGGGCGGCTACGTGATCGCCGAAGCAGACGGCGGAAAACCGGCCGTGATCCTGATCGGCACCGGCAGCGAGGTACATATCGCGCTCGCGGCACAGGAGGCCCTGCGGACCGAGGGGATCGCGGCCCGGGTGGTGTCGATGCCGTGCGTCGAGTGGTTCTTCGAGCAGGATCAGGCCTACCGCAATGAAGTGCTTCCGCCGGTAGTCAAGGCCAGGGTCAGCGTCGAGGCTGGCGTTGGTTTTGGCTGGCGGCAGATAGTGGGAGATGCGGGCGAGACCATCAGCCTCGAGCATTACGGGGCATCGGCCGCCTACGAGAAGCTCTATGAGGAATTCGGGCTCACACCCGATCGGGTAGTGCAGGCGGCGCGGCGGAGCATCGCGAACGCCGGGAAGGAGCAGTCATGAACGCCGGAGAGGCAGAGCGATGAGTGGACAGGACATTCTCAGCCAACTGACCGCCGCGGGCGTCTCGGTCTGGCTCGACGACATCGGCCGGGAGCGGCTGACCTCAGGCAACCTGGCCGGGCTGGTGAAGAACTCCCATGTCAGGGGCGTCACCTCTAACCCGACGATCTTCCAGCACGCGATGACGCACGGCACGGCCTACGACGCTCAGCTAGCGGATCTCGCGCTGCGCGAGGTAGGCGCGGACGAAGCCGCGCGGGAAATGACGACCTATGACATCCGGTGGGGCTGTGACGTGCTCCGCCCGGTCTACGACGAGTCCGGCGGCGTAGACGGCCGGGTCTCGATCGAGGTCGACCCCCGGCTGGCCAAGGACACGGCTAAGACGATCGCTGAAGCGCGTGCGCTGTGGTGGGCCGTGGACCGGCCGAACCTCTTCATCAAGATCCCGGCCACCGCTGAGGGCATTCCCGCGATCACCGCCTGCCTGGCCGAAGGGATCAGCGTCAACGTCACGCTGATTTTCTCGCTGACGCGGTACCAGGAGGTCATCGGCGCGTTCATGGCCGGGCTGGAAGCTGCCTCAGATGCCGATATAGCCTCGCTGGCGTCGGTCGCGTCCTTCTTCGTTAGCCGGGTGGACAGCGAGGTCGACAAGCGGCTGGACGTGCTCGGTACCGACGAGGCCAAGGCGCTGAAGGGCAAGGCCGCCGTGGCGAACGCGCGGCTGGCCTATGAGCTCTTCGAGCAGAGCCTCGACACCGACCGGTGGAAGGCGCTGGCGGCGCGCGGGGCCCGGGTGCAGCGGCCCCTGTGGGCCTCGACCAGTACGAAGGACCCGGCTTACCCCGACACCATGTACGTCGATGACCTGGTCGCCCCGAACACCGTGAACACCATGCCCGAGCCGACTATTCACGCCGTAGCCGACCACGGCACGGTGGCGGGCAACGCGATCAGCGGCACGTACGCCGAATCCAGGGCCGTGTTCACGGAGCTGGAGAAGCTCGGCATCAGCTACGACGACGTCGTTCACGTGCTTGAGGTCGAGGGGGTCAGCAAGTTTTCTGCCTCCTGGGACGACGTACTCGGCGTCGTCGGCAAGCAGCTTGAAGGCGGCCAGTGACCATTCCAGGTGGTCAGGCCCTGATGGACAATCCGCTCCGCGACCCTAGGGACCGGCGGATCCCCAGAGTGGCCGAGCCCAGCGTGCTCGTGATGTTCGGCGTCACCGGTGACCTGGCGCAGAAGAAGCTGCTGCCGGCCATTTACGACCTGGCCAATCGCGGTCTCCTGCCGCCTGGTTTCTCCCTCGTCGGGTTTGCCCGCCGGGACTGGAATGACCAGGATTTCGCGAACCTGACCTATGACGCCGTACGCGCGCACGCCAGGACGAAGTTCCGCGAGGAAGTATGGCAGCAGGTCCGTGAGGGCATCAGGTTCTGCCCGGGCAGCTTTTCCGACGATGATGCCTTCGATCACCTGGCCGACACGGTCCTTCAGCTGGACTCCGAGCGCGGCACCGGCGGCAACCGGGCCTTTTACCTGTCGATCCCGCCCGGTCAGTTCCCGATCGTGGTCAAGCAACTGCAGCGCTCCGGGCTGAGCGATGAGACGGCGTCGCCGGGCTGGCGGCGGGTGGTGATCGAGAAGCCGTTCGGGCACGACCTGGCCAGTGCCAGGGAACTCAACGACCTGCTCGGGTCGGTGTTTCCGCCCTACTCGGTGTTCCGCATCGATCATTACCTCGGCAAGGAGACGGTGCAGAATCTGCTCGCGCTGCGGTTCGCCAACACGCTGTTCGAGCCGATCTGGAACCGGGGCTACGTCGACCACGTCCAGATCACCATGTCCGAGGACATCGGGATCGGCAGCCGGGCCGGGTACTACGACGGCATCGGCGCGGCCAGGGACGTAATCCAGAATCACCTGCTCCAGCTGCTCGCGCTGACCGCGATGGAAGAACCGGTGTCATTCTCCTCCGACGCGCTGCGGGCCGAGAAGCGAAAAGCTCTCTCGGCGGTGCAGATTCCGGACGACCTGACCGAGGGCACGGCCCGCGGTCAGTACACCGCCGGCTGGCAGGGCGGCATCCCGGTATGCGGCTTCTTTGAGGAAGAAGCGATCCCGCCGGACTCGGTGACCGAGACCTACGCCGCCATCAGGCTCAGCGTCGACACCAGGCGGTGGGCCGGCGTGCCGTTCTACCTGCGGACCGGCAAGCGGCTGGCGACCAGGATGACGGAGATCGCGGTGATCTTCCAGCGCGCGCCGCACCTGCCGTTCCTGGCCACCGATGCGCGTGAACTCGGTGAGAACGCGCTGGTGATCAGGGTCCAGCCGGACGAAGGGATCACCTTGCGATTCGGCTCGAAGGTGCCTGGCTCCGCGATGGAGGTCAGGGACGTGAACATGGACTTCGCCTACGGCGAGTCGTTCACCGAGTCGAGCCCAGAGGCCTACGAACGGCTGCTGCTCGATGTACTGATCGGCGATCCGCCGCTGTTCCCCGGACACGAAGAGGTCGAGATGTCCTGGCAGATCCTCGATCCGATCGAGGAGTTCTGGGCCCACGCGGGACGGCCTGACCCCTATCCGGCCGGATCGGCAGGACCAGCCAGCGCGGACGCCCTGATGGCGCGCGATGGCCGGTCGTGGCGGCGGCTCTAACCTCGCGAGGCAGCCGATGCGAACCGAACTAACCGACACCACGGCGAGCGCCGTCCGGAGCGCGCTGGCCAGGGCCAGCCAGCAGATGGGCGGCCTGACCACCAGCGTGGTGCTGAATCTGGTCGTGATGACCGACGAGAACGACCAGTACGACGCGATGAAGGCGGCCAGCCAGGCCGGCCGCGAGCACCCATGCCAGATCATCGGGGTGATCGCGAGAAAGCGCACCGGCCAGCGACGGCTCGACGCGGAGGTCGCGGTCGGCGACAACGCGCCAGGCCGGATGGTGCTGTTGCGTACCTTCGGTGAGCTGATCGACCACGTGGACTCGGTCGTCACCCCGTTGCTGGTGCCCGATACCCCGGTGGTGATCTGGTGGCCAGGCAAGTCACCTGAGGCCCCGGCCGCCGATGCGCTCGGAAGACTCGGCCAGCGCCGGATCACCGACTCGGCGTGCAGCGAGGTGCCCGGGCAGCGACTGCTCGAGCTGGCGGCCGGTTACCGGCCCGGCGACACCGACCTGGCCTGGGCCAGGACGACCACCTGGCGGTCGCTGCTGGCGGCCACCCTTGATCGCCCGGTCGGTTCGATCATCGAGGCCACGGTGGCGGCCGAAGCCGACAATCCGAGCGCTGACCTGATCGCGGCCTGGCTGGCCGGCCGGCTGGGCGTATCGGTCAGCACTGAGGTCTCCGAGGGCCCAGGCGTCACCGAGGTCAGTTTCCTGACCGACTCTGGCAAGGTCGTGCTCAGCCGGGCCGACGGCCGGAACGCGACCCTGTCCAAGCCGGGTGAGCCCGACCGGTTCGTGGCCTTGCATCGCCGGGACATCGCCGAACTGCTAGCCGAAGAACTGCGCCGGCTGGACCCCGACGAGGTCTACGGCGAGACGCTGGCGACCCTCGCCGGTTCCAGGGAAGGATGACGCCATCACTGTTCAGCAGATCCTGATCCACCGAGATGGCGAATTGCTTGCGAAGGCGATCGCGGCCAGGCTCGTGACGCGTCTCGTCGACGCGGTGGCCGCCCAGGGCCAAGCGAGCCTGGTGCTGACCGGAGGCGGGATCGGCACCAAGGTCCTGGCCGAATTGGCGGCGGCGCCGGCCAGGGACGCGGTGGACTGGCGCCGGGTGGACATCTGGTGGGGCGATGAGCGATTCCTGCCGGCCGGCGATCCTGAGCGCAACGAGACCAGCGCCCGCAGCGCACTGCTCGACGTGGTCGGCGTCCCGGCCGACCGGGTCCATCCGATGCCCGGCCCCGATGGTCCCGACGGCGCCAATCCTGAGGCCGCCGCCGACCGGTACGCCAGGACGCTGCGCTCTGCTGCGCAGCCTCAGGACCGTACTGGCGTGCCGAGATTTGACGTGCTGATGCTCGGTATCGGCCCGGACGCACACGTGGCGTCGCTGTTCCCAGGCTTGCCCGCGCTCTATGAGGAAGACCGCACCGTGGTCGCGGTGCGCGGAGCGCCTAAGCCGCCCCCGATCCGGCTTTCGCTCACGCTGCCGGCCATTAGGTCCGCCTCGGACGTATGGCTCCTGGCATCGGGAGCGGAGAAGGCCGGTGCCGTCCGGCTCGCCCTTTCCGGCGCCGGACCGGTCCAGGTACCGGCGGCCGGAGCCATCGGGCGCCAGCAGACGCTGTTCCTGCTCGACCGGGCCGCCGCCGCCGAAGTTCCTGGCGATCTCAGCCGCCAAGCCTAATCGCCTGGTTTCGAGCCGCCCGGTTTCGAGCTACTGAGGCCTGTGTGACCCCAGCTGTCCAGCGGTAACAATGCTGCCGATCGGTTAGATTCGGCGAACTCGCGACAGGGCGGCGCATTCGGCGTCAATCTGGGGTCTCCCGTAAATCGGCAACCAGAGTTACGCTCAGTGCAGATCTTCCATGTGAGTCTGGTGAGCAAGCCGGCGTGGAAGTCTGAAAGGCCAGGCCATGGGCAATTGGCGGCATAAGTGCCACGGTGACCGGGATAGCCGGTTTCGTCCGCGTCCCGGTTCGCGCCCGCTCAGCCCCCGAGGTCAGTGTTTCGCGCCGTCAGCCCCTGACGGTCGAGACCGACCAACCATTCGAATGGCCGGGCAACATGCCGCTAGACCTTCATGGTCTGCGGCGTGGCATCTGCACAGTTCCGAGTAGGTTCCACTCCGCTGCCCCGGCTCGCTAGCCACGGGGCGGCACCAACCTCCTGAGGAGGAGCAAGTGAGCACTCAAACTGAGGCCGCGGCTCCGCTGGCGCCGGCGATTGCCGACCCGGCTCCGCTGGGTCTCGCGGCGTTCGCGCTGACAACATTCCTGCTATCCGCCATCAACGCGGGCCTGGCGAAGAATTCCACCGGAGGTGACTGGTGGGGCTACGCGATCGGGTACGGCGGCCTCGTCCAGTTGCTGGCGGGCATGTGGGAGTTCAGGAACAAGAACGTGTTCGGGGCGACCGCGTTCTCCTCCTACGGCGGATTCTGGATCGGCGTAGGCCTTTGGCTCCACTTCGTCGCGCCAACGGCTAAGGACCCGCTGCAACTCAACCGCGACCTGGGCTGGATCCTGCTGGCGTTCGCCATCTTCAACCTCTACATGCTGATCATCAGCACGCAGCTGAACATGGCCGTGTTCCTCGTGTTCCTGACCCTGGAGCTGACCGAGATCTTCTTGTTCCTCGGCAACTTCACCACGAAGGTCGCGGCCCTGCCTCCGGACCCGACGAGCTCCACCCTGATCGTGATCGGCGGCATCATAGGAATTATCACCGCGGCCTGCGCCTGGTATACCTCGGCCGCCGGCGTGATCAACGGCCTCAAGGGCGGCGTCGTGTTCCCGGTCGGCAAACCGCTGATGAACCTCTCGCCACGCGCCTAGCGTGAGCTAGATACAAAACCGCTCAGTTAGCAGCAATCGTCCCGGAGTCGGCGGAGGCCAGGCTCCGGGACGATTGCTTTCTCGATACGGTTGAGGCCGTGAATCGGCAACCACAGCAACCGGAAACCCGACGGAATCGCCCGCTGCAGGCTGTCGGCAGCTTGATCCTGGCCTGCGCGGCGGCAGTCGCCGTCAACCTGTACGGGTACCCGCTCGACGTTAAGACGCTTAGGGGAGCACGGGCGGCCGGAATCGATTCCTCGATGCCGATCGTCACCGGCCACCTGATCACAGTCGGCGGGTCGATTGCCTTTGTGGTGCTCGGCTTGGTCTCCACCTTCGCCTGGGCCCGCTGGGCGAGGAGCGTGCTCGGCCGTTTCGTGGGTGACGCCTACGGATCGATTGTGCGGTTCATCCTGCTGATCTTCGGCATGTGCGTGATCGTGGTCATCGCGCTGAGCATGCTCGGCTTCCGGGTCGGGCAACTCGTGGTCGGCGGCGCGGTGACGGGAGTGCTGTTCACCATTGCCGCTCAGCAGGCCCTGGCGAACCTATTCGCCGGGATGCTGCTGCAGTTCGCGCAGCCGTTCAGGGTCGGTGATTCGATCTGGGTGCGGTCAGGCTCGCTCGGCGGGACCATCGAAGGAGTGGTCGCCGAGATCAGCATCACCTACGTGACGATCGAGACCGATGACGGGCGGGTGCTGCTGCCGAACTCTCAGGTGCTCGCCGCCGCGGTCAGCCCGGTGCGATCCGCGCCCAGGAACGGCGTGCTGACGACGCACCGGCACGGCCGCTTCGGCCGGACCTCTCCGCACCCGCCGATGTCGGCCAGGAACGGCGAGGAGTCACCCGCGCAGGGCGCTGTTACCGAATCGGGTGGGTCACCGCCGCCTGTCGGAGGTGACCCACCCGTCAGCTAGAAACCGGTGTTAGTGGTTCTGCTCGTACTTCGTGATGACCTGAGCCGGAATCCGGCCGCGGTCGCTGACCTCCATGCCCGAGCGCTTTGCCCAGGCCCTGATTTCGGCGCTGCGCCTGCGATGCGCGGTCGTGCGCCGCTTGGCGCGGGTCATCCTTGCTGAAACCCTGCGGCCATGGTCGGCGAAGCGCTTAACCGCCTCGTCGAACTTCTGGCTGTGCTTCTCGCAGAGATCGATCTCATAGTCCCGGCCATCGAGACTGAACGAGCGAGTCAGTTGCTCGCCGTTGGGAATTTCCTTTGAGTCGTAGTCGCACGCGAATGTGACTTGGACCTTCTGTGCCACGTCTGTTCCCCCCTTCCCCAACCGCGACAATATTCCCGCGTTCGGCTGGCGTATAACAGATAGTGACCAGTCAATTCCGTCGAGTAATCATTCGGCCGGAATCTCTGGTGAAGAGAGGGTCTCCTCAGCTATCTGTAGCCGCCCGGTCCGTTCCTGGCCGGGACCGACGGGAAGCTCATCATGGCGGGGTCGGACACCGATTCGGCATCCGTTGGCCGCAGCGGGTCAGGCCGGCCTTGTTCTTCTGACCAGCCGGAGTCTGACCATGCATGCTGGGATTGCACGGAATCCGGCTGGGTGCGCGGGGACTGCGAGCCGGTCGCGTAGCCATCGCCATAGTCATAGGACTGCTGATCGGCCGGAGGCTGGCTATGAGCCGGCGGGTCGTAGTCGGGCATGGGGTAGTTCGACCGCGTGCTGGGCGGGACGCTGTCTGAACGGGGACCGCCATCGTAAGAAGCGCCATCCTGAGAAGCGCCGTCGTGGG
>DASYAT010000229.1:0-6405 GCA_036501205.1 Streptosporangiaceae bacterium
CGCCTACGCCCAGCCAGACACCCACCGGCAGCCCAACCCAGAGTCCTACCAGCAGCCCAGCGCCGTCTGGCAGCCCGAGCGGGCAAGGCGACCGGTCGCCGACAGAATCACCTGGAGCTACTGGTCAGCCATAGGCACACCGAGGGCCGCGCCATCAGGCGCGGCCCTCGGCTTTACAGCGCTCTGGATCAGTGCTGCGGCTTGAAGCCGTATCGGCCGTCGCGCAGGCTCGCGAAGCTGATCCGCCGGGCCGACACGCGGGCGGTTGCTGGCGAGTCGCTGGCCTTGAAGGCGGACAGCAAGATCTTCGCCTGGTTGTGCGGGGCGAAGCAGTCGGCCAGGAAGAAGGTGCCCTGGAGCGTCAGGACGTTGTTCCCTGATGCCGAGGGCAGGCCGTCCTTAGCGTCAATTGCCTCGTCGATCGCGATGTTCGCCGAGCCTCCCGGGCCGCAGCCGGTAGCGCCGGGCGCGGTGAAGGTCGAGTCCGTGGCGATGGCATTCTTGATCTTCAGGACACTGGTGTCCGGGTGGCTCTTCGGGTTCGGGTCAATTTCCTGAACCAAGGTGCCATTGAGCTCGGGGTTAACCAAGATCGGGTTGTCAGCCGACCCTACGAAGCAGTTCGGGCCGAGCAACGGGTTGATCAGGTGGAACATGATCGGCTGGGTCCAGGTGACGACCTGGAAGTTGGTGATCGGACCAGCGGATTCGGCCGAGGCATAGAGCGGCCGGTTCTTCGCACTGCTCGGAATCTCACTGCATAGCTTCTGAACGGTCTTGTTGGTGCTCGGACAGCCGAGCGCCCCATTCAGCCCGCCGGGGATGTGCTGGGGGAAGGAGACCAGCTGAGACGCCAGTCCGTCGGGCGGCGGCAGGACCCCGCCGGTGAACTGGTTGTCTCCGGCGTTCGGCGGATCCCAGAGCCCGAACTGGACGGTTACCGGAATCTTGACCTTGGCCGTGGCCCTCACTTTGGTCGTGATGTTGCCGATCTTGATCTTGCCGGCGATGACTTCGCCCGCCACGCACCCGGTGATCTGGTTAGGCAATGACTCCTGCATCAGCGGATTGACGACCGGGCAATCGGTGAACGGCTTGTAGATACCCTTAGGCGCCGGATACCCCGGGCCCTGCTGGGTCGCCTGCTTGGCCGGATCCGTTCGTTGCACGTGCGCGGCCTGAGCGGCCGACCCGGCGACGATCATCGCGGCCGTGAGCGCACCCGACGCGCTCCAAAGGGCCGCGCGGCGAATCCGATCGCTGGATTCCTTCATTCATTTCTCCTTCTCAGGCCGGCTGGCTGCCCGTTCTCGTGCGCGAGCACCCCCGTTGCGAACACGAGAAACATCAATGTTTTTCACCTATTAGGACCGTAGTGGCCGTGGTTTGGCTAGTCAATATCCGGCCAACCGGTTGTTATGGCGCAAGGAACCTAGATCGACATACTGTTGACTCATGAGCGCAGGACAGCCGCCCGCAGACGTGGAGCTACGGGCCGGCCATGAGCGAGCCGAGAGCCCAGGAGGGCCTAGGCGCGGCGCTCATCAACTGCCCAGCGGGCGGCACGGGCTGCAGCCCACCTTCGTCGCCGCCAATCAGCGGGAACGCATCATGGCCGCAGTCGGCCCGGCCGCAGCCGAGTTCGGGTACACCGAAATGAGCGTGGAAGCCATCGTTGCCCGCGCGGGCGTTTCCCGGCGGACGTTCTACGAGCATTTCAAGAACAAGGAAGACGCGTTCCTGGCCGCCTACGATGCCGTGGTCCGGCTGCAGGCCAGGCAGATCCGGCGGGCGTACTTCGAAGAGACCACTGTGCGGAATCGGCTGCGGGCGGGGATCAGGGCATATCTGGAGTTCACCGCGAACGAGCCGGATGTCGCGCGGATGTGCATCATCGAGGTGCTCGCTGCCGGTCCGCGCGCGATGGCGAAGCGGAACGAGGCGATGCGGATGTTCGCCGCGATCATCGAGGAGAACATCCACGAGCTCATCCCCGGTTGCCGCCGGGCCGCGCTCACGGCCGAGATGATCGTCGGCGGCATCGGAGAGGTCGTGATGAACCGGATCCTGGCCAACCGGATCGATGAGCTGCCCGGCATGGCCGATGACCTGCTGACCACGATCCTGATGCTCGACGCGAGCGCCGGCTACCTCGACGCCGGCGCCGGCCACCGCGACGCCTAACCGGCCACAGCGGCGCCTGACCGGCCACAGCGACGCCTGACCGGCCCCCCGAGCGCTTGACCGGCCTCAGGCCTGGCGGCGCCCGCCGTAAGAAGCGACCAGCGCGTCGGCGACTAGCGCGGCATCGGCGTCCGCCACGTCCTTCGGGTACTCCGGCAGCAAGTCATCCCAGACCACCAGCCACGAGCCGTACAACTGGGCCTGACCCTCCGGTCGGGCGAAAAACCAGATGTGCAGATGCGCGCCGCCATCGCCGATCCGGTACACATGGGCCCGCGAGATGTTCGGCAGATTCTGCACGTGACGGGCGATGTGGGTGGTCAGCAGGCCCAGCTCCGCAGCCAGATCGTCCGGCAGGTCGGCCAGGTCGTAATGATCACGGGGATGAAGCATCAGCACCAGCGGCACGCCGACCCCCGATATCCGGGTCAGCCTCCACCGGTCATCGAGCCAGAGGCCCTCGTCCCGGCGCCGGCAGGAATCACAGTCCGACGGATCCTCGCCGTGCCGGGCCGGCTCGGGCAGGACCGGCGGGCGCAACCGTGAGACCCGGAGCCCGTCCGGTTCGAACGGACTGATTTCCCAGCCGGTCATCCGCGCGGTCGGAAGCCTGCCTTCCGCATCGGCGGCGGCGAGCGCATGCTCATGGAACTCATCCGGTCGCAGGGCCATGCCTCAGAAGGTTAGCCGCACCAGCACGAGGCGCAGGACGTCGCGCAGGCGACCTTCGCCCATCCACCAACCCTTACTTCTTCGCGTTCTGAGCTGGCAAGCGGGTGACCGCGCCGAAAGGCGCGGTCACCACGCCTACCGCTTGAAGGCGTCTCGTACGTTCTTGCCGGAGTCCTTGGCCTGCTCGCCGACCTGGCGCACGGCGCCGTCGATCCGCTCGGCCTGCCCGCTGGCCTCCAGGTACGGATCGCCGGCGGCCCGGCCCACGTCCTGCCTGGCCCGGCCCCGGCTCATCTTGAACCTGTTCCTGAGCTTGTCCATGAAGCCCATATCGTGCCTCCCTTTAAAGCGGGGGTAAGCACATCGACTGCCCGCGACATCTGCCGCCAAACAACTCAGCGGGTCAGCGGGTCAGGAACAGCCAGGCGTTGAAGACTCCGCTGACCAGGCACACGACACTCGATGCCGCGATCCAGTACAGGCCGTCGACCCCGGCCAGTTGCAGGCAGCCCGCGACCAGGATCAGCAGCAGGACAACCAGGTTCGGGCTAGCCCGGTCGAGAAGATTGGACAGCAGGTCCTCAGGCGCCGCCCCGGCCGGCTCGCCCTCTCGCCCCCGCCCCACGGGACCCTCCCCGAGCCCTACCCGCTGTCTTTTCTCCCCGCCCGGCGCCTCCCTTCCATGCCCAGCCAGCAGCATGACGACGCCCGCGACCAGCGCCAGCACGAGCAGACCGACCCCGAAACCCGTATTCGTGATCCCGGGCAAGACCAGCAGCACCGACAACAGCAGCGGCAGCATGAACAGCACCAGCGTCTGACCCGCCTGGCCGCGCAGGGCGAGGTGCCCGGCGAGGCGTTCGCGGTTCAGGGAGACTGCGACGAACAGGAGGCCGGTCAGCGCGCCCGCCGCGCTTCCGGTGATGATCGCGAAGTTAGTCCAGGCCTGTGCCACCGTCTGACCTTAGCTGTCGGTCGACTGGCCTCTGGAAGCCAGGAACGAGACCACCGCAAAATTTTCTCCTACCAAAGGCATCGACAAAACGGGAGCCGATCTGTTCGGCTGGTACTGCCGGTCGGGCGGCCTGCCGGTGAGCGGGAAGGGCAGAAGCGGATGAGCTTGCTGGAGAGCGTCGCGGACCGGACGGTCGGCCGGGTGGAGACGAAGACCAACCTCGGGCCGGACGCTCAGGTCGACAACAAGAACCTGATCATCACGCCGCAGCGACCCGAGCTCACCGATCCGTTCCTGGCGCTGGTCGAGGACTGGTTCTCAGAGCCGGGCTTCGACTGGCATCCGCACCGCGGGCTGGAGACCGTGACGCTGGTCGTCGACGGGGTGCTGGAGCATGGTGACAATGTCGGCAACGCCGGGGCGCTGACGACGGGAGACGTGCAATGGATGACCGCCGGGCGCGGCATCATCCACCGGGAACTGGCGTTCCGCAACGAGCGGGCGCACACCTTGCAACTCTGGCTCAACCTGCCCGCGAGCCTGAAGATGACCGAGCGCCGCTACCAGGATCTGCTGGCGGACCAGCGGCCGGTTGCCGAGCAGGACGGCGTTCGGGTCGACGTCATCTCGGGCACCGCGGCGGGGGTCACCGGGCCGGCCGCCAACCACTGGCCGATCTCCGCGGCCGTGATCACGCTGGAGCCGAATCAGACGTACCGGCATGTGCTGCCGGGCCGGGACCGGGCCTTCGCCTATGTGCTGGCGGGCCGGGTCACGATCGCCGGGCGAGCCGTCGCCGAAGGCCAGATCGCCTGGTCAGACCCAGTCGGCCAGGCGGGCACTGACTCGGCCCTGCGGCTCGAGACCGGCGATGGCGACGCCCCAAGCAAGCTCCTCATCTACAGCGGCGAACCCATCCGCCAGCCCGTCGCCGTCGGCGGCCCTTTCGTGATGAACACGAAGGACCAGATCGAGCTGGCATTCAAGGATTTCCAGAGCGGGAAATTCGGCGAGGTCCCCAGAATGGCTCGGCTGCGTTACCGCTAGCAACCGCCGCCTCGGCTTTCGCGCAGCACCGCAGGCGCGCCCGCCAGCCGCTGGCCAAGTCGCACTTATTTTTAGGGAGAAAGATTTTCGCAGGTCTTTAGCCGAGCTGCCGTCACCAGCCAGGCATCAGGCAATTCCCGCTCTCGTCACGGATCTCGGTTATGGGCGCTTCCGGCGCACTGCATCAGGATCCGGATCGACGCCTCCACCGGGTCGGTCCCGTCCTTGCCCCGCTCTCCGCGCGCGGCGTCCTTGTACCGCCGGTCGGCGGCCCGGTCGACATGGCCAGGAATCCACAGCCGGCAGGCATGGACCAGGCCAGCGAGCGCCCAGTCCAGCACGTCGGCGGCGCTCCCGGCAGCGACGAATCGGTCCAGGCGGCCCCGGATCCCGGCCTGCCGCGCCTGGTCGAGCAGCACAGGCTCGGTCAGCGTCAGCCGGCTGGTAACCCGCCGCGGGTAAAGCCCCACGGCACCCTGCGCCTGCAGCAAGGCCAGACCCTCGTCGACCGCACCGCGACCGGGCTGCTTGACCATCCAGTCCACCGGCGACAGCCGCTTGCCGGCGGCGAGTTGCGCGCCCAGCGAGGCCAGGGCGGCATCGAGCAGCGGCTCGCCAGCCGGCCGGGCATCGATGACCTGCAGCCAGTCGGTCCACCGGCCGACCACCTGCACCCGGCGCGCCACGGTGAGCTCGATCAGGTCCGCGGCCATCATGGCGTACCCGACGTTCTCCCGGTCCCTGACCATCCGGAGGTCCCGGTCGACCGTCAGGAGCAGAATGTCCAGGCCCAGAGTCATCATCAAGCCCTAACAACGTTGAGCTCAAGCAGCACGCTCATGTTATAGAGCACGCGATTGCTTCAGCTCAAGTCCGTATAGCGGACGATCCCTTCGCAGGCAGCACTCCGACGCGACTGGCCCAGATACAGCGCGGCGAGCGCGATGAGCAGCAGGTGAGCGGCGAACCAGTCGGTCCACGGCGGCGGCGTTCCTGTGATCCCCTGCCAGGCGAGAGTCACGAGCGAGTAGGCGATGACGATGTAAGGCACGTTGCGAGCCTGCCCCGCGGGCCTGTAGTGACGCTGAAATGCCGCTGAAGCGCGCTGTTGGCGGTCAGCCGGCCGGCGGGAGCGCGCTGTTGGCGGTCAGCCGGCCGGCGGCAGCGTGGTGATCAACTTGCGGAGCAGGCCTGCCAGCTTCTTCTGGTCATCGGCGGACAGCCCGCTGAGGATGCCGTGCTCGTTGGCCATGTGCAGAGCGGTCGCGTTATCAATGAGCTCGCGGCCGGAGGCGGTCAGCGTGATCAGCACGCCGCGCCGGTCGCCAGGATCGGGCTGGCGAGTGATGTGACCAGCGGCTTCAAGCCGGTCCAGGCGCTTGGTCGTGCCGGAGGTGGTCAGCATGAGCGCAGTGGCGAAGTCCGTCGGGCGCAACTGGAAGGGCGGCCCAGACCGGCGCAGGGTGGCGAGGACGTCGTACCAGCCTGGTTCGAGGTCACAGGCGGCGTAGACCGGCTCAAGGCGATCCTCGATCTCGCGGGCTAGC
>DASYAT010000230.1:0-23286 GCA_036501205.1 Streptosporangiaceae bacterium
CAACCCTACGAAAGCCGGCAGCGCCGCCTAGGGCTAACCGTGCAGGGTGCCGTAGGAGGCTGGGCCGGTCGTGTCGCCGGGTTCGTAGGTATAGGACCAGCCGGCCGTTCTTCAGGTGCAGAGTTGGCTCAATTTAGTGCGCGCCCGGTGAACTCCTGCAGCCGGCTTGGTGCGCAAGTCTGGCCCGGGCGGGCAGTGGAGCCTGAGTCAGGCCAGGCCAGTGCGCCCGGTGCAGTCAGGGAGCGTGCGTGCCGGTTCTGTCCGGTAACGGGTGGTTCGGGCTGGATCTGCTGCGCGGGCTGGAAGTCACTTACCATTCATTGGACCGCACTTACCATTCATTGCGGCGACTTACCGGCGGTTGCCGTGCCGAGAATGGTCCTAAACCGGGCAAATTTCAGGTCCAATGGATGGGAAGTCATCGCAACGGATGGTAAGTCACCGCCAGCGAATGGTAAGTCGAAGGGCGGCAGCGCCGCCTAGGGCTAACCGTGCAGGGTGCCGTAGGAGGCTGGGCCGGTCGTGTCGCCGGGTTCGTAGGTGTAGACCAGCCGGCCGTTCTTCAGGTGCACGGTGAACACGCCTGTCGAGGTGCAGATACCCGAGGTGATCTGCTCTCCCAGCCGGATCGAGTTTGCGGTTGACCCTCGCAGGAGCGTCAGAGTCCCCTGGCAGCCGAGCGAGGAGTAGAACGTGCTGCCGGTGGTGCCGCCGCCGGACAGCGTCATGACGATCTTGTAAGTGGACGTCGAGTTACCCGGCTGGTGACCGATCCCTGACCACTGGCCGCCTAGGTCGAGCGGGATCGCGGAGACGGGGGCGTTGCCGGCTGGAGTTGAGCTGGCCTGGGTGGGGCTCGGGGTGGGTTGGGCCGGGCTGGTGCTGACCGCTGGGGTCACCGGCGGCGTCGATCCGGTCTTCGCGGAGGAGAAAGCACCGGTGAGCGCGAGTCCGGTGACCGCGCCGATCGCGACGATCGCGAGCGCGGCGATCGGGGCTATCACGCGGGTGGCGGTCCGGGTGCGTTCCCGCGGCGGCGCGGATGGCTGGCCGTCACCCGACCAGGCTGCGGGTGGTGGGTAGCCGATCGGCTGTGGGTACCCCGTGGGCGAGTAACGCACCGGCAGTGGGTAGCCCGGCGGTGATTGTTGTGGTGGCTGGGCGGCTGGCAGGTTGATGCTGGCCGCTAGCACGGTGCCTTCGCGTAAAGCCTGGAGCGGGGCGGCCGGGGCGTGGCCGAGCAGGCGGATCAGCACTTCCTGCGCGGTGGGCCGGTCGGCCGGATCCTTGGCCATGCAGGCGAGAGCGACCTCGTGCAGGGCTCCGCTGAGCTCGCGCAGATCGGGTTGCTCGGCCAGGATTCGCATGATGATCGCGGGCAAAGTGTCCGAGCCGAACGGGCTGCGCCCGGACGCGGCATACGCGATCGTGGCGGCCCAGGCGAACATGTCGGCTGGCCGCTCGGCTGGCTGGCCGTTAATCTGCTCGGGAGCCATATAGGCGGGAGTGCCGCGCACTATTCCGGACGTCGCAGTCGCATCGAGGGTCCTGGCAATCCCGAAGTCAATAACGCGCGGACCGTCCGGTCCCAGCAAGATGTTCGCAGGCTTGAAATCCCGGTGTACTACTCCGGCCTGATGAATCGCGGTCATCGCGGTCGCGGTTCCGATAGCGAGTCTTTCCAGCGAACCACCGGTAATCGGCCCGTCATATTCCACGACATCGGCAAGTGACCGGCCATCGATGTACTCGCTGACGATGTACCAGGTATTGCCGGTGACCTGGGCATCCAGGACGCGGGCGGTGCAAAACGAGGCGACCTGGCGCATCATGGCCAGTTCCCTGATCAAGGAGGCCTCGTCGACGTCGTAGTGCAGCAGCTTAATCGCGACCCGCTCGCCCGCAGGGTTCTGGCCGAGGTAGACGACCCCCTGCCCGCCGGCGCCCAGGCGGCCTAGGATCGCATAATTTCCCAATTGCTGCGGGTCGCCTGCCCGCAGCGCAGACAATGCCATTGCCGGCCTCGGTATCGGGGATACGGTGATCAGAATCTATCAACCGGTCCGCGACGACAGCAACTGACATGAATACCGTGAATTCGGACGGAAATAGATTAGAGCGGCGGAAATTCAGAATGCCGCCTCGAATCTGGTGCGGAGGTCGCGCAGGCGCTCGGCCGGCTCGTTGGCGAAGACCAGCCTCAGGTAGGTCGAGCCGCTGGGGCCCCAGCCGGTCATGGGGGTAGCCGCGACCCGGCCCAGGTCGAACAATCGCTCCGACGCCTGCGCTGGAGTCAGGCCGAGCGCGGTGGTGTCCAGGAGTACCGACCACCCGCCGGCTGGGCGAACCAGCGGATAGGCGGCCAGCTCGGCGAGCACTGTCTCGCAGCGTTCCCGCCAGATGCCGGTCGCGGCGGCGACATCGGAGTCCGCGTCCGGCGCGGCTAGCGCCGCGGCGACCGCCTGCTGCGCGATGCCGACCTGGCAGACGACATTGGTCATCCCGACCAAGGCGATGTCGGCCAGGATCGGAGCCGTGGCGACGACCCAGCCGACCCGCCATCCGATCATGCGCAGTTCCTTCGACGCCGAGCCGACGGTGATGACCCGTTCTGACAATCCGTCGTGAGCGGCCGGATGGACCGGACGCTGGCCGTCGAAGCGAATGCGCTCCATCGCGGCGTCGTAGATCACCCAGGCACCGTGCCGCCGCACCGGCTCGGCCAGCGCGTCCAGGTGCTCCTGGCCGAAGACGGCGCCGGTGGGCATGGCCGGTCCCATCAGCAGGACCGCCGCGGTCCGGGGGCCGACGGCAGCGGCGAGTTCGACGGGATCGGTGTGCCAGCCGGTCGGTGTTGGCCGGGCCGGGACATGGCGGGGGACCGCTCCGGCGAGATGAATGCGGTTGACCAGGCCGGCGTAGATCGGGTCGGACAGGACCACCTCGGAGCCCGGCTCGGTGACGGCCAGCAGCGTGTTCAGCACGCCATTCAGTCCGCCGGCCACGCTGACGCACTCGCGGTCGGGGTCATACCGGCGGCCGCTCAGCCGCCCGACGTGGGCCGTCGCGGCCTCGCGCAGCTCGCGTTGACCCTCGAACGGCAGGTAGCTGTTCGCGGCATCTGAGTCGATCGCGCGACGGGTCACATCGAGGGCGATGGCCGGAGGCCGCAGATCAGTGTCCAGGTTCTCAAGGCGGAGCATCGCCGGATCGGCGACCGCGTCGGCTCGGTCACCGATCACGTTCACCCCGATGCCCGGGATCTGCCGCAACCTGCTGACCGTCATCGTGACCTCCGCGATCGCTCGGACCGGCCCGTAGCTAGAGGTATCTTGCCCACCAGTCCAGGACCGCATCGAACCGGGCGGCCCGGTGGCTTGGCCGGCCAGTCCTGGTCAGTCCGTGCCCTTCGCCTGGGAACAGCAGCATCTCGGTCGGCACCCCGCGCAGCTTGAGCGCGACGTAGAGGCGCTGGGCCTGTTCTACCGGGCAGCGCCAGTCGTTCTCCGAGTGAATGATCAGCATGGGCAGGCTGATCTGGTCGGCGAAGCTGAGCGGGTTCTGGGCGGTCCAGCCGGCCGGATCCTTGCCCCACAGCGCGGCGGCGAAGAACCAGCCAATGTCGCTTGAGCCCTCGAAGCTGTCGATCGCGTTCACCGCGCGCTCGCTGATCGCCGCCTTGAATCGATCTCCGTGGTGGGCGGACAGCCAGGTAGTCATGTAGCCGCCGTAGGACCCGCCGAGCACGCCGACCCGGGAACTGTCCAGGCCTCCGGTGGCCAGCCCGGCATCGAGCAGCGCGAGCAAGTCGGCGGCGGCGGGCCTGGCCGCGTCGCCGGCCACCCACTTCCCGTGAGTTTCCCCGTAGCCGGAGGATCCGCGCGGGTTACCCAGGATGACCGCGTAGCCGGCGCCGACGTAGACCTGCGTCTCGTCGTGCAGCCGCAAGCCGAACTGGGTGTGCGGCCCGCCGTGGATCATCAGCAGGACCGGATGCGGGCCCTCGCCCTCGGGACGCACGATCCAGCCATGCACCGGATAGCCGTCCGGCGCGGTGGTCGTGATCTCCTGCATCGGTCGCGCCGGGATCGCGGCCAGCGACGTGAGCTGGCGTTCGGTTCGATCGGGCAACTGGAGCGCGATCAGTTCGCCTCGGGAGGCGGGATCGGCCACGGCGGCGACCAGCATTGACTGGGACCAGGCGAAGCCTTCGAACTGGCGATCACCGCCCGCAAAGCTTTCTACCTGATGGTCGTTGTTCTTGTACGGAACGAGCACCAATTCCACGGCTCCCCGGCGCTCTACGCACGCCAGCACGCCATCAGGGGTCGCCTCGATCGAGGTGTCGGGAGCGAGGTGGATGGTCTCGGCGTCGGTGAGCCGGGCGGGCGGCGCGGAGCCGTCGGACGGGACTGACCAGACGCCGGCGTTGCCGCCTGTCGTCATCAGGCCGTCGGCGCCGAATTCGGTGGCGGCGAGGCAGATCGTGGCGCCGTCCGGGGCGACGCGCACCGAGCTGATCGAGAGCCTGGGGCCCTCGCCGGCGCCGCCGCGGGTGACCGGCCGCAGTTGCGAGCCATCGAGCGCGCACAGCCAGACGTCGGAGACCAGGTCGATGTCACGGGTGTCGTGGCGGGCCGAAGCGAAAGCCAGATGCTGGCCGTCGTGGCTCCAGGCCACGTCGTTGTGGTCGAAGTCGCCGCTGGTGACCTGGACGGGCTGCGGGTCATCGGCGCCGAAGGGCTCGACGACGAAGACGTGCGATCGCCGGTCGATGTAGAAGCCGAGATTGTCCTCGCGGAACTGCAGGGTCGTGATCCGGCGCGGCGGCTCGGCGTCGGGCTTTCCTCCGTAGCGGCCCTCGTCGGGGACGCGCGCGAGGTAGGCGATCTTGCCGGAGTCCGGGCTCCAGACCGGGGCGCCGGCGCCGAGCGGGTGGTCGGTCACGCATTTGGGCTCGCCGCCCGCTGTGGGCATGACGTACAACTGCGGCTTCGTGGCGTTTCCCTGCCCGCCCTCACCGGCCGCCCGCAGGAAAGCCAGCCAGTTGCCGTCGGGCGAGTAGGCCGGGGCCGAGTCGCGCCAGCCGGCAGTGAACGGGCGCGGCTGCGCTGACCCGTCGGTCGGGACGATCCACAGCTGGCCGCGGTACTCGTCGCAGTCCAGATCCGGCCTGGTCACGGCGACGACGGCGAACCGGCCGTCCGGCGAGATGGTTGGCTTGCCGAGAACATGGAATAGCTCGATATCTGCGGGCTTCATGGCAGCAACCTAACTGAACACCCCTGTAACCAGGCAATCCCCAGGCTGTGTTCTCTAGTCGGGTGAGCGGGTCCGGCCTATCCTGCTGGCGTGATGCGGGAGCGGGTGTTCGGCCGGGACGTTGAGCTCGGCGCGATCGACGACTTCCTCGCCGGGGTGCGGTCAGGAGCGCGGGCGCTGGTGTTCGCCGGTCCCGCTGGGGTCGGCAAGACGACGTTGCTGCGGGCCGCGATTGACCGGGCGAGCGCGGCCGGTTGCGTGGTGCTGCGGTCGTTTCCGTCGCCGAGCGATACGCGGCTGGCTTTCGCCGGGCTGGCCGACCTGCTTAGCGGTCATCTTGACCAGGTGCTGCCTGATCTCGCGGCGCCGCAGCGGCGGGTGCTCGGGGCCGCTCTGCTCGTCGATGAGCCGCTGGAGTTCACGCCGGACCCGCATGTGGTCGCGGCCGCTCTGCTGGCCGCGCTGCGGTCGCTCGCGGGGTCGGCGGACTCGGTGGTCGTGGCCGTCGATGATGTTCAGTGGCTGGACGCGCCGAGCGCGTCGGCCGTCAGTTTCGCGTTCCGGCGGCTCGACCGCGACCGGGTCGGGCTGCTGTGCGCGGTGCGCGATGACGGGACCTCGCCCGCGCCGCTTGAGCTGAGCCGGGCCCGGTTGACCGCGGAGATCGTGCCGGTCGGCGGGCTGAGCCTCGGTGCGCTGCATCACCTGCTGCGCACCGAGCTTGACCTGTCGCTGTCGCACCCGACGCTGCGCCGGGTGCACGCGGAATCGGCCGGAAACCCCTTCATGGCCATGGAGATCGGCCGGGCGCTGGCTCGGCGCGGGCTCACCAGAGTGGGCAGCGGACCTTTGCCGGTGCCAGCGACCGTCAGCGGCCTGGTCGGCGAGCGGCTGAGCGAGTTGCCGGCGTCAGTCACCACGGCGCTTCAGGTGGTAGCCGTGCTGGCGGACGCATCGTTGAATCGGGTACTGGCGGGCGGGGTGGCCGGGGCGGATCTGGACGCCGCTTTCGAGGCCGGGGTCGTCGAGCTGTCCGGTGGCCGGGTGCGGTTCTCGCATCCGGTGCTGGCGTCGAGCGTGCTGACCTCGATCCCGCCGGCCAGGCGGCGGGAATTGCACGCTCAGGCCGCGCGCAGCTCGGTCAGTGCCGAGGAGCGAGCCAGGCACCGGGCGCTGGCGGCGGCTTCGCCGTCGGCCGAGATCGCGGGCGACTGGACTCGGCCGCCAGCGTTGCCGAGCATCGGGGTGCTCCCGCGGCCGCCGCTGAGCTGCTCGAACTCGCCGCGTCCTTGACTGAGCCAGGGTTTGCGGCCGATCGGCACCGGCGGCTGCTGACTGCTGGCCGGATGCTCGCCCGGGCCGGCGAGACCCGGGCCGCGCTCGCGCTGCTGACCGACCTGGCGGCGAGCGTCCCGCCCGGTCCGCGCAGAGCCGAGGCGCTGGCCTATCTGGGGTGGCTGACCGAGGACGATATCGAGGGCTCGATCCGGCAGCTTGAGACGGCGCTGGCCGAGGCAGGCGATAGTCCGGTGCTGCGAGCCAGGATCCACGCTTACCTGTCCGACTTCCGGTCCATGCGCGGTGATCATTTGAGGGCGCGTGATGACGCGCACCTGGCGCTGCGGTTCGCCGAGCAGACCGATGACCAGGCGCTGACGGCGTGCCTGCTCGCGCACGCTTTCCTGTGCGACTTCAGGTGCGGCGTGCCGCCGGACGAGCGGCAGCTCGAGCGCGCCCTTGACCTGGAACGCGGGCTGAACCAGCTGAGCGAGAGCGAGCTGGAGCCGCCGAGCGAGGTAGCGGGCCTGTACCTGAACGCGATGGGCCGGCTGGAAGAGGCCAGGGCGAGATTCGAGGGCGTGCTGGCCCGGGCTGAGGCCGAGGGCATCGAGTACATCCGCGCCGACATGCTGACCAGGCTCTCCCAGCTCGTCTCCAGGCTCGGCGACCCAAGGCGGGGTCTTGAGCTGGCCCAGGCTGGGCTGGAGATCGCCGAGCAGCTTGATCTCGGGCCGGGGCGCTGCTGTACGGCTGCGGGTTCGCGGCGCTGCAACTCGGTCAGGCGGAGGCGGTCGCCGACTACGTCGGCCGGGGCGTGAAGCAGGCGAGCGAGGTCGGGGATCTGGTTTTCCTGCGGATGCACCAGGCACTGCCGGGGGCACTTGAACTGGCCAGGGGAGACTTCGCCGGTGCGGTCGCTATCTTGGCGCCGCTGATCCCGCACTTGCCGGAGCTCGGGCGGCGGTTCGAGAGCCTCTGGACTCCCGAGATCATCGAGGCGCTGACCGGGGCCGGTGAGCTGGATGCCGCTGACGAGTTGCTCGCGAAGCTGGTCGACCGGCACAAGGACCCGTTGTCGGTTGCCGCCGCTGCTCGCTGCCGCGGATGGCTGGCCGCCGCTGCGGGCCGGTCTGAGGAGGCCGTGGCCGAACTGACGGAGGCGCTGCGGCTGCGCGAGAGAATTACGGACGAGCCGGTCGAGCGGGGGCGGATCCTGCTGACGCTTGGCTCGGTGCAGCGACGGCTGAAGCAGCGGCGGGCAGCAAGGGAGTTGCTCGGCGAGGCCATCGCCTGCTTCGAGGGTGCGTCGGCGGAGATCTGGACCGAGCGGGCCAAGGCCGAGCTCGCGCGGGTTAGCGGCCGGGTCCCTGGTGCCGTTGGCGAGCTGACCGTCACCGAGCGCCGGGTGGCCGAGCTGGTAGCCGGCGGCATGAGCAACCGGGCGGCGGCGACGCAGCTGGTCGTGACGATCCGGACGATCGAGTCCACCCTGACGAAGGTGTACGCCAAGCTCGGCGTCGAGTCCCGAACTCAGCTTGCCAGCAAGCTTCGTGACGACGGTTAGCCTGGCCTGGTCGGCGGGTTAGCACGGTCCGGTCATAGAACGTGGATACCCGCGTTTACGCGGGTGGCGGGCGAGCCTAGCGTTCGGATCATGCGCTACCTCGTCGAGTTCTACCTGCCGAACAGCGGCTGCGATCTGGCCGAGATCGCTGGGCGGGCCGAGGCCGGGGCTAGGCGGGCGGCGGCGCGAGCGACGGGGCGTGGCAGTGCGGTCAGCTTCCTCAGCGCGATCTACTTGGCGGAGGACGAGAGTTGCCTGGCGATCTATGAAGCCGGGTCGCCGGACTTGGTGCGGGCGGCCGGAGCGCTCGCGGGGCTGGACTTCGATCACGTCGCCGAGATCAGCGTCTGCGTTGCCGATCCGGGGGAGATCAGCGCCTGATCGGGGGCACGGGACGTGCGCATTCATCAGAGAAGCCAGAAGATGAATATGCGGATTAATCAGGTTTGTAACCTCCAAAAATGGGGTGGTTTTGTGGTGTGTCGGCAGTGCTGACTGCGGTACCTGGGGTGGCGGCGGCGCTGGCCGGGACGCGGCGGACCCGCTCTCGCCCGGGTTCCGGTGCCGGCCCGGCCGCGCCACTAAGTCATCTGGCACTGGCAGCCCGGCCCCAGCGCCCCGCCTGCCGCAACGTAGCAAAGGCGGGCGCCGTTGGGAAACGGTGCCCGCCTTCAGCCGGGCGGAGGCCGGCCTTTCCTAGTGGTCGGATTCCACTGGTGGGCTGCCTATCGAGTGGTCGCCTGCCTATCGGCCGGCTGCCGACCTGGTGGTTGCCTTCTTAGTTGTCGGCGCCGTCGTGGTTGTGGCGGTCGCCGCGGTGCCGGTCACCGTCGTGCCGGTCGCCGCGGTGCTGGCGGCCGTCGCGGTCGCGGCGGTCACCGCGGTCGTCGCCCCGGTGCTCGCCGCGGTCTTCGCGGGCGTCTCGCGCGGAGTCGCTGCCAGAGGACCGGTGCTCGCTCAGCGCCGTGGCGCTGACGCCGTCACCGTGGCCGCCGTCGCCATGCCCGCCGCCGTGATGCACGATCGTTGCCTTGCCGGTCTTCTTATCCACGTCGACGATGACCCGGCCGTGCGGGGTTGCGAGCGTGACCTTCCAGACCGCGCGGTCGTGCAGGTCGTCCGATTCGATCTCGATGACGTGGCTATGCGGCACCTTCGCCTTCGCGATCTGGCGAGCCTCCGCTTTTGTAATCTTCTGGTGCGCTGCGGCAGTGACCGCGTGTGCCTGCTCGTGTCCCGTCGAGGCGGCCAGTGCCCCGCTGATGCCCATGCTGAGGGCGATAACGGCAGTAGTCGCGCCGAGGCCAATGACGATCTTCTTGCGCATTGTCAGGTGTCTCCTCATCTTTGCTGCTGACACCTTGAGAATGCGTTCTGCGCGCCTAGCGAGTCGTTGCGCGGACCCTAATGATTCTCTAAAGCTCGGCCGGCCCCTGCGGTGCGCTCGGTGCGCTCGGTGCGGCCGGCGCTGGCGGGCCTAGCTCGAGCACGACGTGCCCGCCGGGTCCCGGCTGGATGCGCAGCGTCCCGCCCGATCCTTCCGCGGTCTGCCTGGCGATATCCAGTCCGAGGCCGGTCGACCCGCCACCGCTCGCTCCCCGGCGAATGGGATCCAGCTGGGCGAAACCGGGGCCATCGTCCCGCACGCTCAAGACGGCGCCACCGCCTGGACGCGGCCGCAGACCAATCTCGAAGCCGGTGCCTTGCGCGGTGTGCGCGAACACGTTGCCGAGCAGCGCATCCAGGCAGGCGCCCAGGTCAGGCTCGGCGACCGCGACCAGGACTGGGAAATTGGCGACGTCGAGCCTCATCTCTCGACTCTGGTCCTGCGCGAGGATCGACCAGAACCTGGCCCGCGCTCTCGAGACTTCGGTGGCGTCGCAGCTTCCTGGCTCATTTCGGACGCGGGTGCGCGCGTCCTCGATCATGCCGGTGACCGCGTTCTCCAGGGCTTCGATCTGCAGCGTCAGCCGGCCGTCAGGGTCAGCAGCATCGGCAAGATCCTCAAGTTCCAGGCGCAGCGCGGTCAGCGGCGTCCTGAGCCGATGCGAGAGATCGGCGATCGACTCGCGCTCCTGCCAGATCAGCTCCCTGATCCGGCCGGCTAGATGGTTCAGGCCGTGGGCGAGTTCGCGTACTTCCGGCGGGCCCGCTGGGTCGGCGCGCGTATCGAGCCCCCCGGCCGCCAGTTGGTGCGAGACGTCGGCGAGGTCGCTGATCGGCCGGGTCACCGTGCCGACCAGCACGTTGGCTACCACTATTCCGACGGCCAGCAAGAGGACGCCGAGTCCGGCCAGGATCAGCCATGAGCTCGCGACCCCGCTGGTTAGCTCAGCGTTGCTGACGAACGCCCGCACCACCGCGGTCCCGTCGGGAAGTCCCTGGACCGCGATCAGGATCTGGCGGCCGCCCGGATCGTTGACGGTGAAGCTCATGCCGCGCTCAGCGAGCTGGACGTCCGGGGTGCGTTTGGCCAGTGCGCCGATCGGACGATGTTCCGGCAGGAAAACGGTCATCGGCCGCCCGGTGAATTGGCCAAGCTCACCCGGGACGCTGGCCGGGTCAGGCGCGGCGGCGACCAGTGCGCTGAGCGCCCTGGCATCGTCGTTGGCACTTGCGACTGCGTGATCGGCGGCGAGCACGCGGATCAGGATGGCCAACGGGATCGCGAAGGCCAGCAGGGTCACCGCCATGGTCGCCGACACCAGCAAGGACAAACGCCGGCGCATCAGCTCAGCTCCGGCGAGCCCAGCTCCGGTGAACCCTGCTCGGTCTCATCCGTACCTGCGGGGTCCTGCTCTGACTCCGTCCCCGGCGCGGCCAGCCGGATGCCGACCCTGTGCACCGTATGCAGGTATCTGGGCTCGGTCGCCGACTCGCCGAGCTTGCGGCGCAGCCAGGACAGGTGCACGTCGAGGCTCTTATCGGAGCCGCCGTAGGGCTGCTGCCAGATCTCAACCAGCAACTCCTGCTTGGTGACGACCGTGCCGGCCCTGGTCGCGAGATAGTGCAGCAGGTCGAATTCGCGTGGAGTCAGGTCGAGATCGTTGCCGTCGACGCTGGCCTGGCGAGCGCGACGGTCGACCAGGAGGCCGCCGACCTCGATCACCGGGTCCTCGGTCGGCTCCGCCGTTCTGCGCAGCACGGCTCGAATTCTGGCGTCCAGTTGCGCCCCGCCGTAAGGCTTGACGACGTAGTCGTCGGCGCCGGCATCAAGGGACCGCACGATGTCTTCTTCGGTGCCACGGGACGTAGCGACGATAATTGGCACCTTGCTGACCGCCCGGATCATCCGCAGCACCTCGCGGCCGTCGAGATCGGGAAGCCCGAGGTCAAGCACCACGACATCGGGATGCTCGGAGACCGCGAGCTGCAGTCCGCTCATGGCCGTATTGGCCCCCGCGACCGCGTACCCCCTGCTGGTCAGCGCCCGCGTCACCGCGGTGCGGATCATCGGATCGTCCTCGACAACCAGCACCTTTGGCATAGCGACACGTTATCCGAGGTGTTTGCGACAACGGCCGGACTGAGCATCTTGTTAGTGGTCTCGTTAGGAGTTCATTAGCACGGCAGCTGCGGCGGTCAGGCACAGTGGAAGCTATGAGGAAGCGCGTCGCCCTGGTGTCTGCCGTCGTCACGGCCGCCCTGATCGCGGCCGTGTTCGGCGCGACGGCTGCGCTCAGCCTGATCGGCAACGGCGCCTTTGGTCCAGGCGGACGGCCGCTCAGCGAAGCAGACGTGCGGAGCTCGCTTGATGCGAACACCAGGCCGGCGGTCGCGACGCCGACTCCCACCCCACGGACGAAATCGTCGTCCCCGCCTGGGTCGGGGAGCACCGGCCACGCTCCCACCGCCGAGGTCGGCGCCTTCACCTCGACTGGCGGAACCGTATTCACGTCCTGCGCCGCAGGCCAGGCGACGCTGACCCGGTGGATCCCGGCGAGCGGGTACAGCACGGATGGCTACGGGCCGCGTACCGCCAGCTCGGTCTGGGTGAAGTTCAAGTCCGGCAGCTCAGAGCAGACCGTCACTGTCAACTGCGTCGCGGGCAGGCCCAACCTCGTCAATACGTCCGATGACCACGGCGGCGGTGTGGGCGGAGGTGGGGGCGCGGGCGGTGGTGGCGGCGATGACCACGGCCACGGCGGCGATGACGGTGGCAGCGGGAGCGGCGGAACTAGCGGCGGCAGTGGCGGCAGTGGCGGCAGCGGAAGCGGCGGAGGCCGGAGCGGCGGCAAGTAGCCTCCACCGTCTCAGCACTTGATATATCTCGCTCGTCTACTTATCATGGCCGCATGAGTAAGTCTATGGGTGAGATGAGGGAGCCGACGTACTTCGTGCTGGCCGCTCTTCTGGACGGGCCCCTGCATGGGTACGCGATAATTCAGCGCGCCGCCGAGATTTCGGACAACCGAGTCCGGCTCGCCACCGGGACGTTGTACACGGCACTTGACCGGCTGACCGCCGAAGGATTTGTGCGGCTGGTCAGCGAGGAGGTCATCAACGGCAGGGCGCGCCGGTCGTATGGTCTGACCGATTCTGGCGCGGCCGCGCTGACGGCTGAGGCAGCCCGGATGGAGCAGGCGGCTGCCGTGGTCACAGGCCGGCTGCGCCATCAGGACGCGGCCGTCAGCCGGGGTCGGGGCCGGGAGTGCCCCGCATGACCGCGATCGAGCGCCACTGCCGTTGGCTGCTGGTCGTCTACCCGCGCTGGTACCGCGAAGAGCGCGCTGACGAGATCGTCGACACGCTACTGGAAGCGGCTGGGCCGAACCGGTCGTGGCCGTCGTCGAAGGACGCCAGGGCGCTGATCCTCGCTGGGCTGCGGGTGCGCGCCGGAATGCAGCAGCGGCTGACCGCCGGAGCCAACGTGAAGCAGGCCCTGCTGCTCGCCGCGGTGCTTCTGCTGGCCGAGTACAGCGCCTCGGACCTGGGTATCGTCGGAGGCGAATGGGGTCGCATCTTCCCGTCCATGCTGTTCGCGTGGCTCAACCTCGTACTGGGCCTCGCGACCCTGGCCGTGATGGTCGGCGCCTGGTTCGGTCCGGGCCGGATCGTCGCTGCCGCTGCGATCGCCACTGCCTGCCTGTGGGCCTATCAGCCATCAGACAACCAACTCGACCGCGCGATCCAGCCAATTGCCCCGCTCGGCTGCATCGCGATCCTGGCGCTTCGCCGCGAACGCCTGGCCCGGTCGTGGCTGTGGCTGGTCGGGCCGGCGCGGACTTCGTCAGCTTCACTCTCGCGCGGATCTTCGCCCCCTCCGGATTCAGGCTAGGAAGCTTCATAGCTTTCTGGCCGTCCGAAACGATTACGGCCATGTCGACGGCCCTTGTCATCGTGGCGATCTGGCGGCTAAGGCGCCAAGCACTGCTCTGAGCGCCGGTCAGATTGCGCGCCGGCCGATCAGCGCCGGATGGCGACCTGCTGGACCTGCGGCAGCTTGATCCCCAGTGACTTGACCAGGCCCGAGCGCGGGTTGACCGCGAGCAGCTTGCCGCTGGCCGTGGCGACGAATAGCCAGCGGCTATCGGGCGACCAGGCCATCGAATCCTCGCCAGTGGCGGTACCCAGCGGGGAGCCCGTGGTCCCGGCCGCCCGGACGCGCAGATCTTTGGTCGCGCCGGTGCGCAGATCGATCAGGTGCACGGCATTGAGCTGGCCACCGCTCTCGCCGACCACGACCCGTCCGGCCACCGCGGCCATCGCGCCATCGGGAGAGATGACGCCTGCCGGCGGCCAGGTGAAGAAGAACGGCTCAGCCCTGGAAGTGCCTGGCAGCGCCCGGCCGCTGTCGTCGGTGCTGTCGACGAGCTCGTTGTGGCAGTGCTCGCTGCGGGCGTCGCAGATCACAGTCAGCCAGCTGGCTGGACCGACCGCGATGATAGTCCCTGGTACCGGCCGATCCCAGGTCGGCCCGGCGTCGTAAAAGCTAGAGCCGGAACTGGCGACCAGCACATCACCGCGCCCGTCTGAGGCGGCGGTCGCCGGTAGTTGCGGTCCGTGCGCCGGGAACCTGATGATCGGGCCTACCCGGCGCCCGTCGAGCGTCACCAGCGAGAGCTCCCGTGTCGTCTGCGTCTCGGTGGAGCCCCAGAATGTCTCGGTGCCCTGGACGCCGGGGATCAACGGGCCTCCGCTTGCGAGCGGACCGGTCAGAAGCCGGGCCTGGCGGTTGTCCGGCACGACATAGCCGGGTACGTAGTCGGAGGGCCTGATGAGCGCCTCGTGGGCCGTGGCCATGAAGGCGACGGCGCCGCCGGACGCCAGCAACGGGACAGAAGTCCACGTGATCTGGCCCTTGGCCAGCTGAATGCGCACCAGATCGTCTAGGCCGCGGGCCAGCAGTTCCCAGCCCGCGGTCACTCCGAGCAGATGGCGGCCGGTCGCGATCACCCGGATCCGCGGCACCGCGACGCTAGGCGTCGCCAAGCCGCTAGCCGCAGGGCGGGCGTGATGCGCCCGCGAGCTAGAGCTGGACCAGACCCCGGTCCGGATCGCCGCTACCAGCGAGGCGGCCAGCACCAGGCCCGCGAGAAGCGCCCGGGATCTCCACCGGCCTCGTGGGCGCCGGTCCCGGCCGAACTCCAGGACATCGTCCGGCCGGTCTTCGCGCCCTAGCATGGCTGCCCATTACCAATGGCGACGGTGAGCACCGCATCGAGCGGATGCGGCAGCCGGTCCGGCGCCACCGCTCCGACGAGCAAGCGGGCATACCTCAGCTTGCGCCGGGCCCCGGCGGCCAGGAACCGGCGCAGCTGCGCCCTGGTCGGCTGGCCGCGCCACTGCGGCTGCCGTTGCAGGCTGCGGAACGAGCCCAGGTCTCCCTGGGAATCAATGAGCGCCTCGACCTGGCTAACGCCGATCGCGCTGATCAGCTCGTCCTCCAGATCCTCGACGCAGACGTAGAAGCCAAGCCGCTCCAAGTCAGCCCGCGTCTGCGGCGAGCCGATCCCGGCACTGGCCAGGCCGCGCCTGAACACCTGCTCCTCGCCGAGGTCGCACAGGCCAGTCAGTCGCAGGCCGGCCCCAGCCGGACCAAGCTGCCTCAGGTAGCGGCCGATCGCGTGGGCTCCGCCGATCGGCAAGACGACCACACCGACCACTTCGAGATCGTCGTCCCGTCGGCCAGCCAGCGTCTCGACAGCGATCTGGTCGCTGATGCCCTCGACCAGGATGACGGTTCGCGCGCTCGGAAGTTTCGCCAGCGCCCGCGTCGTGGCCACCGTCGCAGCCGCTGGGCCATGAACATAACCATCAAGCAGCCGGCTCGCTAGCTCGCGGCGCCTGGTGAAGTTCATCGAAGTCAGTTCGTCCGTGCTCGCAACGATACCCAGCGCATGCGTTTCGCCCCACCCATAAACGACTGACCCCCGTCCAAATCGCGTTCGGACGGGGGTCAGGGCAAGCGAAACCGCAGGTCAGCTGCTGGCCCACACGATCGGCTTATCGAAGTAGACGCTGACGCCGTTGGCCGGAGTCGGTCCGTCGTTCCATTCGACGTTCTTGATCGATGCGCCGCTCGGCAGCAGGTAGGCGAAGCAGCTCTGGTAAGACTTGCCGGACGTGAACGGCTTCGGCGCGTTGACCTCGTTGCACCGCGGGAAGTCGCCGAAGAAGGTCAGGCTGCCCTGTTCCTGGCCCCGGTCATCGATCGCGCGGAACGAGATGGCCGGGTCGTCGTCGCCCTTCCAGGTCGTGTTGCTGGCGGCGGTGACCATGACCTTCACGTAATACGGGGTCTCCTTCTTCTGCTTCGCGTTCAGGTCCACGTTCTTGAAGTCAGCGATCGTGCCCGTCTCGATGGACTGGACCGTGACCTTGAACGTCAGCGCCTTGTGCGTGCCCGGATTGAGCGCGAGCGCCGGCGGGATCCAGCCGACGGTCGCGACCTGGCCGAAGCCAAGGTGGGTTCCCGGCGCCGTCAGCCCGCCGGAGCCGGTCGCCGCCGACGAACTCGGTGCGGCCGGCGCAGTGGAGGGCGGAGCCGCTTTCGGCGTAGAGCTAGAGGACCCGCCTGAGCTGCAGGCCGCGAGTCCGAGCGCCA
The DNA here is from genome assembly GCA_036501205.1 of Streptosporangiaceae bacterium. Lineage (GTDB taxonomy): Bacteria > Actinomycetota > Actinomycetes > Streptosporangiales > Streptosporangiaceae > Chersky-822. Next base: position 16,155 of record DASYAT010000230.1, read on the forward strand.
GTACTGCGCCCGCGGCCGCCGCAGCAATTGATCCTGGTTTCATGGAGTACTTCCCCGTTCTCTGATAATCCCCGCTTGCTGTACGTAGCGACGGGTCTCTCCGGTTCAAGCTGAACCAGAAAAGCCCGGCATACCGGGATCACCCCCGGCGCAGCACCCCAGCCCCTGGTGGTGCAAAGTACCCAATGATGGCATTGCGTGCCGAGTGGCGCAGCGCAGGTCAAAAACTGGCAGGTCAAAAACTGACAGGTCAAAACCGCACGTCAAACTGCAAGGAGGCAGCCGAGTGACCAGGACGGTTCTGAGCGGCGGGCGAGTATTCGACGGCACCGGCAGTCCAATCGCCGATGCCGACGTCGTGATCTCCGAAGGAAAGATCGTCGATGTCGGCCCCGGACTAGACGGCGACGAGCAAGTCGACGTCAGCGGCCTGACCATCCTGCCCGGCTTCTTCGACTGCCACGTCCACGTGATGGCCTCCGGGATCGACCTCGTGCGACGCCTCCAGCGCCCCTTCTCCTATCAGTTCTTCCAAGCGGCCAAGAACCTGGAAGCAACACTGGACTGCGGCATCACCACGATCCGCGACGCCGGCGGTGCTGACCTCGGCGTCCAGCGCGCCGTCGAGGACGGCCTCATCGACGGCCCGAGGCTGCAGATCGCGATCAGCGCGCTGAGCCAGACCGGCGGGCACGGCGACGGCTGGCTTCCGTCGGGCATCACCACGTTCCTCATGTCGCCGCACCCCGGACGCCCGCCCGGCCTAGCCGACGGCCCGGAAGAAGTCCGCAAGCGGGTACGCGAGATCATCCGGGCGGGCGCCAACGTCATTAAGGTGCATACGTCTGGCGGGGTGCTGTCGCCGCGCGACAGTCCGAAGCACGCCCAGTTCCAGCCGGACGAACTCAGTGCGCTGATGGCCGAAGCAACCGCGGCCGGCTTGCCGGTGATGGCACACGCGCAGGCAACCGACGGGATCAAGAACGCGCTCCGCGCCGGAGTCAGGTCCATCGAGCACGGCATCTACCTCGACGACGAGGCCATCGAGATGATGCTGCGCAACCAGGCCTGGCTGGTCCCGACCCTGGTCGCCCCGCACTCGGTACTGAACGCGGCCAGCGCGGGCAGCCAGTTGCCCGACGGCGTGGCGGCCAAGGCGCGCGAGGTGATCGACGCGCACGCCAGCTCGTTCGCCCGTGCGGTCGCGGCCGGCGTCAAGATCGCCATGGGCACGGACAGCGGAGTCGGTCCGCACGGCAGCAACCTCGACGAGCTGCCGCTGATGGCCGTCGGCGGCATGACCCCGGCCCAGGTGCTCACAGCGACCACCCAGTCGGCCGCCGACCTGATGCGGATCGGCGACGAGACCGGCACGATCATGCCCGGCAAGCGCGCCGACCTGGTCGTCCTGGCCGGCGACCCGTTCGACCTGGTCAGCCTCAAGACGAACGTCAGGACCGTCTATAAGGCCGGACTGAAGGTACGCGGCTAACTCTCGGGACCAGGCCAGTCACCATAAATTCTTTCAGCGGGAAAATTTTGCGGTGGCCTGCTCGTCGGATTCCCGAGGCTTCGCCTGGTCCCAGGCCGGCGCGAGGGCCAGCGGAACTTCGCCCCAGCGCCGGACCAACTCGCCGTGCAGGCGCCTGGCCAGCTCGGCTAGCGGCGGGCTCACTGAGCTGCGGCTGGCATCGCCGAGGTGGTGCATGATCACGGCGCGGCCGGTCGGGGCGTCGACGGACGACCCGGTTCCGTTCTGAAACCTGGCCTCCTTGATGAGGGCTGCGGCCAGGAACCAGGAGGCCGAGATCAGGTCCCAGGCGATGGTCGCGAGCGCGAGGTCATGCTCGAACGCGGAGGTGGCCGCATACGGCAGCTCGTCTGCTAGCGCGGCCCGATAGCGCGCTACCCCTCGCCGGGCGACCTCGGCCGGCAGCGCGTACGCGCACCAGCAGGCGGGCCAGGGCACGGTCAGGTAAGCCGCGTCCCAGGCGATATGCCGCCATTGCGCTTCTTCGAAGTCGATCAGGACGTAGCCGGCGCCTTGGCGGACCGAGTTGTCGGGACAGGCGTCCGCGAGGGTCAGCGCCGCCGGCCCGTCAGGACCGAGCCGGTCGGGGATTTCGGCCAGTCCGGCCAGCGCACCGTCAGGTACCGGCACCTCAAGCTGATCGCACAACGCGGCCAGATCACGAACCGCGCGGTCCGCGTAGCCGGGCATGACTGACTCGGCCGCCGTCCCGCCCGACCTGGTCGCCAGCTCGGCCGCGAAAGCCCGTCGCGTCTCCTGGCCGCTCGTGCTCAGATGCAGCCGGGCCAGCGCCGTAGCGAACTCCTCGACGGCTGTTCCGGCGGCCGTCGCGTCGCGAGCGAGCAGTACGTCGGCGAGGCTTGACCCGCTCCCGGCGTCGGTCATCACTACCAGCGGCGGGTCGGCGCCCGCAGCGATCAGGTCCGGTACCGGCGCGCTCGCGGGGGCGGCGATCAGCGCCGCGCTCTCCCTGGCCCACGCCTCGCCGGCGTCGGGAAACAGCTTCACGATCAGGGCCTGCGGCCCGGGCCAGCCGGCGCCTTCCGCTCGCACCCGCAGCACCGCAGACCGATCCGTCCGGCGCAACCACTCAACGGGCTCGATCCGCGCGGCGGGCAACAGCGCCCTGACAGCGCCGACCGCCTCCTCCTGGGCTGACGACTCCATGCCCTCATTACAAGGCATGCCTGTGTCCAGGCCGGCCGCGGCATCGCCGGCCCGCAGCCGTGCTCGCTTCCGGTCCGGGGCGACCTCGTTGGCCCGGGGCTGTCGCGGTACGGGCTGTCGCGGAATGGTGCGCGTGCGGGTCAGCAATGTCGCCGGGCCGAGGGGGCTACGACGTGCACGGGTCAGCAATGTGGTGAGCGTGCGAGGTCTGCAGCATTGCCGGCCCGCACGCGTTGCTGGAAGCAGCGCCGGCGGGTCAGCGATGCTCCTGTGTCCAGGCCGGCCGCGGCATGGCCGGCCCGCAGTCGTCGCAGGCGGCGACGATCGTCGCCCCGCCTTGGCCGGCGCGTGCAACTCGCGGCGCGACGGATGTCGGGCAGCAACCTCAGCAGTGGTTTACCAGGATCGGGACGGATACCGTGACCGTCGCCGCCTGGCGGCCTGGTCCGCGTACCGCCAGCTGGACGCAGGCCGGGTGCGTGATGAGGATGCCGCCCGTGTAGCCAGTGAACCGGTGGCCGCAGACCGGCAGCCGGATCTGCCTGGGTGCCGCGCCGATCGCGGCCCGGCCCGATACCGCTCCCCACGTAGCCGGCGACGCGTAATACAGCCGGGCCGTCGCTGGGCTGGTGACGGTCACGATCCGGTAGGGCCGGGCGGTGGCGGCCACGGCCAGGAAGGTTTTCCAGATGAGGTAGCGGCGTCCGGCTACCCGCCAGGTCGGCATCGGGTCGTCGGGGTTTGAGTCGCCGCGCAGCGCGAAGCTCTCGACGCCGTTGACCCGTAGCGCGTGCGGGTCGGCGCCCTGCTGACCGGCGGTGGCGTGGCAGTTGAGCGCGGTGACTGCGGGGGCCGCGGCATGATGAACGCATCCGGCGGCGGTCCCGGCCGCCAGTGCTACTAGTACGGCCACGGCAGGTCGGATATGCGGCGAAGCTATAAGCCCCTCCAAAGCTTTCTCAATGAAAATCGATCTTGATTTTGACTCTGTGACCGGTCAGGCGGGCTTGCGGCCGATGCCGACCAGCATCTCGGCCTTAGTCGGCGCCGAAGGCGCGTCTGGCGTGGCCGTCGGCCAGTCGGTGACGGGAACCAGGCCAGGGGGGACTAGTTCGAAGTCGTCGAAGTAGGTGGCGAATTCGGCGGCCGGGCGGCCGGTCAGGGTCATCTTGCCGCCGTAGGCAGCCTGGATCTGCCCCTCCTCCGGGATGCTGCGCTCGTTGCCGTGGCCGGCCGAGATCACCAGGTAGCTGCCCGGCGCTATCGCGTCACGGAACATGGCCACGGCCTCGTCGGCCTGCGCTGGAGTCACGAATTCCAGGATGCCGACGAACATGACGCACACCGGCTCAGCCAGATCGATCAGCGCGGTGAACTGCGGATCGGCCAGAATCGCCTTGCTGTTGCGAGCATCCGCGTCGATGACGGTCAGCCGGTCATCGGTGGCCAGCAAGGCTCGCGAATGGGCAATGACGACCGGATCATTATCGATGTACGCTACCCGGGCATCCGGAATTACGGACCGGGCGCATTCGTGCACGCTCGGCGGCGTCGGGAGGCCCGTGCCGATGTCGATGAATTGATTGACGCCGAACCCCGCCACCTGCCGGACGGCGGCAGCCATGAAGGCCCGGTTCGCCCGGGCGACTAGCGCCGCGTCCGGCAACGCCAGGAGTATCCGTTCAACTGCGTGCCGGTCGGCGGCGTAGTTGTCTTTCCCGCCGAGCAGGTAGTCATAAATCCGGGCCCCATTAGGGGTCGCCGTGTCGAGACCAGAAGTACCGGGCACCACCTCGGGTCCCGCATCCGCAGTCACCTTTGAATACTCCAGTCCGGTGCCCGACTCGCGCCACACGTTGAACGCGACCATACCTTACTCAATTACCAACTAATGGGTAACTGGTTGACTACTTAGACATGTCAAGTTGTTGTAAGAATCCCTCAAGTCGTGGCTGACCAGCCCGACATCATGGTGACCGGTCAGGCGGGCTTGCGGCCGATGCCGACCAGCATCTCGGCCTTAGTCGGCGTTGACGGCGAGGCTCGCGCGACGGCTGGCCAGTCTGTGACCGGGACGAGGCCGGGGGGAACCAGTTCGAAGTCGTCGAAGTAGGCGGCGAATTCTGCGGCCGGGCGGCCGGTCAGGGTGGCCTTGCCGCCGTAGGCAGCCTGGATCTTCCCCTCCTCCGGGCTGCTGCGCTCGTTGCCGTGGCCGGCCGAGATCACCAGGTAGCTGCCCGGTGCCATCGCGTCCCGGAAGGTGGCCACGGCGTCGTCGGCCTGCGCTGGAGTCACGAAATGCAGAATGCCGGCGAACATGACGCACACCGGCTCAGCCAGATCGATCAGCGCGGTGAGCTGCGGATCGGCCAGAATCGCCTTGCTATCGCGAGCGTCTCCGTCGATGACGGTCAGCAGGTCATCGGTGGCCAGCAGGGCGCGGGAGTGGGCTATTACGACCGGGTCATTGTCGATGTACGCCACCCGGGCGTCCGGGATCGCCGACCGGGCGCACTCGTGCACGCTCGGCGGCGTCGGCAGGCCCGTGCCGATGTCGATGAACTGAGTAATCCCGAATCCCGCCACTTGCCGGACGGCATCCGCCATGAAGGCCCGGTTGGCCCGGGCGACGAGCGCTGCGTCCGGCAACGCGCGGAGCACGCGTTCGGCTGCCTGCCGGTCGGCGGCGTAGTTGTCCTTTCCGCCGAGCAGGTAGTCATAAATCCGGGCCGCATTGGGGGTCGCCGTGTCGAGCCCGGACGCACCGGGCACCACCTCGGGTCCCGCATCGCCAGTCACCTTGAATACTCCAGTCCGGTGCCTCGATTCGCGTCACAAGCTGAATGCGACCGACCATACCCTACCTAATTATCAATTAATGGTGTCACCAGTTGAGGGCAGCCGCCGGCCCGCGGTCCGGTGCGTCACCGCGAACGATTGCTGGGCCGTCGGCGAGTTCCCGCACGACGCCTGCTTGACGAGGTGCTGCATTGGACCGGAAGACTCGTGTCAACCGATCGCTGCCTGAGAGCGACTAACTGTCGTGATTTATGATCTGCGCAATCAGAGTCATCCCATCCGTTCCGTACTCACCAGGCGAACCGCGATCACCGGAATCGCGGCCAGCGCCGTCGTGGCCGTCAGCGTCCTGGCCGCTCCGGCCGGTGCTTCCGCTAGCGCGTCGGCGCATCACGTCACGCCCGGGCGCATTGCCGGGGAAGTGACCGGCAAGAAGCATCCGATCCAGGGGCTTTGCGTCGAGGCCATCAACGTGCGTTACATGGTGACGTACAAGGCCGTTACCTCAAAGACCGGGCACTACACGGTCCACAAGGCGGTTCCTGGTCGCTACTACGTTCGGTTCCGCGACTGCCCGGCGGCGAAGGGCAGTTGGCTGTTCCAGTGGTACAAGGGAGTCACCACCTCGAATAACAGCTCGCTTGAGCCGCCGCGCGGGATCACTACCGTCCAGGTCAAGGCGGGCAAGACGACGACCGGCATTAACGCCGCCATGGTGCAAGGCTCGTCCATTACCGGACAGGTGACCAGTGCTGCCACCGGAGTCGGCGTACCCCAGATCTGCATCACGGGGGTGGCGAGCGGCCCCAACGCGACTCACCTCTTCACGCGCACGGTCAAGGGCAGTGACGGTCACTACGCCTTCCACGGGCTGTTCCCGGCCAAGTACGTACTTGAGTACGGGTGCGGCTGGGAGGGCAGCAACAACTTCGCGCCGCAGTGGTGGAAGGACGCGGCGACAGCGGCTCAGGCCACGCCCATCAACATCACCGGCGGTCAGAACGTGCAAGCTAACGTTCAGCTGATCCAAGGCGGTGTGATCACCGGCACTGTCCGTTCCACTAACTCTTCAGGCCCGCCGATCCCTGGTGTCTGCGTGACCGCCGCCGGCGGTGGCGTTACCTACTTCAACCAGGAGATCACGGCCCAGGACGGCACCTATCGCCTGGCTGGCCTCGCTACCGGGAGCTATCAGGTCACGTTCGACCCGTTCTGCGGCGAGCCCGCGAGCAACTTTAAGGGCGAGACGGTCCCGGCCCAGGTCACGGCGGGCCAGACCACCTCTGGCATCGACGCGGACCTCCAGCCGGCGTCCTGACCTCGACCGACGAGATCCGGCCGGGCCCCGCGGCTCGGCCGGATCGGCGCAATGGTCCGCCGGAGTTCCCGGTACTCGCTAAACGAGCCAACTCTGGATTAACCCCGCGATTGAGCTGGCTTTCCGCATTTTGATCCGCTAGCCCTCGCTCGCGGCGATGGAGGAACGGTGCCGGCCCGGCTTGTAGCCGGCGGCCTGGTCGAACTGGCTGAGCAGCAGCTCGTCGAGCTTGCGCAGTTCATGCCGGACCGAGGGGTGGTCGATGATCCCGGCGTGGCCGAGCTGATTGCGGAGCCCGGCGATCACGGACGTGGTGG
>DASYAT010000231.1:0-36471 GCA_036501205.1 Streptosporangiaceae bacterium
GCTCTACCTGGACGGCATGACTCAGGCGGGGGCCGACCGCGGCCCCATCGACAGCTTCATCGGGCTGCTGCGCGACAGCAAGCCGGTCCTGACCTCGCTCAAGGAAGCTGGCGTACCTGAGCCATCGGCCGAATTCACGACAATTACCTGGGGTTTCATCGAAAGCCTGCCCATTCATTCCCAGGCCGCCGCCTTCGCATTTGGCCGCGAAGACCTTATTCCCGACATGTTCGATCAGGTGGTCGAAGTCAACCGGGACCTCGGGAACCAGCTCTCGACGTTCGTGGACTACCTGAGGCGCCATATTCAGGTGGACGCCGAAGAGCACACGCCAATGGCCATGCAGATGCTGGCCGATCTGTGCGGCGATGACGACAGCAAGTGGCGCGAGTGCGAGGAGACCGTCAACCTCGCCCTCGAAGCCAGGTGCCGGCTCTGGGACGGAATCGTCGCCGCGATCGAGACCACGTAGCCCAGGTCCGGGTCCCGGGCAGCTAAGACTGCCCGGGACTTGCCTGCCGGCGGTTGCGCTGGGCCAGCGCCGCCCGTAGCAAGGCATCTAGGTCATCATCGCTCAGCGCGTCCAGCTCGGGGTGCCCGGGCGAGGCCGTCTCTGTCCCGAAGTTCTGGTCGGCCGAGATGACCTCGGCCAGCTCCGCGATCGTGGGGCCAGAGAAGACGTGGTGGACCGGCAAATTCACCCCATATGTGTCAGCTACGCGGACTACGAACCTGGTCGCCGTCAGTGAATGACCGCCGAGCGCGAAGAGATTGTCGTGCACGCCGATCGGCGACCCGGTGTCAAGGAGGCCTCCCCAGATCCGGGCGAGAGTTGCCTCAACCGGGTTCCTCGGCTCGACTCGATCAGCGCCCGCAGCCTGAGGACCCCACTGCGGGGCGGGCAGGGCGGCCCGGTTCACCTTCGCGTTCGGCGTCAGCGGCAGCGAGGGCAGCGCGATTGCGAGCGACGGGATCATGTAGTCGGGCAGCGCCGCCCGCAGGTGCGGCCGCAGCTCAGAAAGCAGGTCGGCCCCTGGCTGGGCCAAGGAACTGCCGCGCCGCGGCACGAAATACACGACGAGCTCGGGCTCTCCGGCCCTGGCCGCGGCGACGACAACCGCCTGGCGCACGTCCCGGTGCGCGCGCACCACAACCTCGATCTCGCCGCACTCGATGCGGTAGCCACGCACCTTGACCTGATGATCGTTCCGGCCGATCAGCTCGAGGTCGCCGTCTTCCCGCCAGCGGCCGAGGTCGCCGGTCCGGTACATGCGCGCCCCTGGCTCATCGCTCCAGGGATCGGGCCGGAACGACCTGGCCGACAGGCGCGGCCGGTCGTGATAGCCGCGCGCGACTCCGTGGCCGGCTAGGCACACCTCGCCCACCACCCCGACCGGCACCGGCATCAGCCGCTCGTCAAGCACGTAGATCCTGGTGTTGTCGATCGGCGGCCCGATCTGGGCAGCATCGGCCGCGCTGGTGACGATCCGGGCAGCCGACCAAACCGTCGTCTCGGTCGGGCCGTAGACGTTCCACAGAACGGCAGCAGGCGCCAGCAGCCGGTCAGCGAGGTCAGCGGGAAGAGCCTCGCCGCCGCAGAGCCGCAGCCGCAGGCCAGCGGGCACGCCGCCGACCGATTCGAGCATCCGCCACGTCTGCGGTGTCGCCTGCATCGCGGTCGCGGCCGTCCGCTCGATCAGCGCCAGCAGCCGGTCAGGCTCGCGCACTTCTGTGAAGCTCGCGATCACCAGGTCGGCACCGCAGGCCTGGGGAAGCAGCAGTTCGAGGATGGCGATGTCGAACGACAGCGTCGTGACCGCGACGAATCGGTCCTCACGGCCCAGCCCGAGCGAGCGGCGGAACGAGGCCACCAGGTTCGCGATCGCCCGGTGCTCGATGCCGACGCCCTTAGGCTGTCCGGTCGAACCCGAGGTGAAGATGACGTAGGCGAGCGCGGTGGGCGGCACCGATACCTGAGCTAGCGGCGACGCGGCCGCGGCCGCCGGGTCGCCTACGGCGATCACCTCAGCGTCTTGCGCAACCGTCCGGGCCAGCTCGTGATTCGCCGAGTCCGAGATGATGATCCGCAGGCCGGCGCCTTTGCCCATCGCCGCCAGCCGGGCCTGCGGGAATCCAGGATCGAGCGGCACGTACGCACCGCCAGCCCACCACACCGCGAGCAGCGCGGTCAGCATGCCGATCCCGCGGTCAACGCAGATTCCGACCAGCGTCTCCGGGCCGACGCCGCGGTCGGCTAGGAGACTGGCCAGCCGGGCGGCCCGATCGCACACCTCGCTCATCGGCACCTCCTGCGACTCGTCGATGACGAGAGACGGCGATGCCTGCAGGAGCCCGAGGATATCGACGCTGTCGTTATCGCGGTTCGCTTGATGGTTACGGCCGGTGATTAGCTCGTCGAGGTCGCCGGGCGAAAGCATCGGCAGGTCGGCGACGGAAGTGTCAGGATCCTGCGCTGCGTTCCGGAGGAAGGTCGCCAGGCAGCGCAGGAATCGCTCGGCCCACGGCGAGTCGAACAGGTCGGTGCTGTATTCCAGCTTCAGCGTCGTGACCTGGTCCGGCGAGGTGTCCGCGAACAAGGTGAGGTCGAGCTTCGCCGTCCCGGAGAGCAGCGCCTGGCAAGTAGCGGCAATCCCGGGGAGAGCCGGCGGTGCCGCGGTCAGCGATCCGTACAGGTACTGAACCTGAAACAGCGGCGCGTGCGCCAGCGAGCGGTCAGGCGTGAGCTCCTCGATGAGCTTCTCCAGCGGAAGCTCCTCATGCGCCAGCGCGTCGAGCGTGGTGTCGCGGGCACGGGCGAGCAGCCCGTTGAAGGTCGGATCGTCCGCCAGCGTCATCCGCAGCAGGATCGTGTTCGTGACCATGCCGACGATCGGGTCAAGCTCGGCGTGGGTGCGCCCCGTCGATGAGGTCCCGATCACGATGTCGCTCTGGCGGGCGTAGCGCGAGAGTACCGCCACCAAGCCGGTGAGGATCACCATGAACATCGTGGCGTTGGCGGCGTGGGCCACGTCGGCCAGTCGCCGGGTCGTCGTCGCATCCAACTCGACCGCGGCCGCCGCGCCCCGGACGGACAGCCGGGCGGGCCTTTGCCGGTCGGACGGCAGGGTAAGGAATTGGGGCGCGTCCCGCAGTTGATCGCGCCAGTACGCTAGCTGCCGCTCAAGCTCCTCGCCGCTCATCCGGTCCAACTGCCAGACGGCGTAGTCGCCGTAATCGATCCACAACGGCGGCAGCGAGATCGGCGTACCGGTCAGCTCGGCCTCGTAGATCATGGACAGCTCGCGGAGCATGATCTCCATGGACACCCCGTCGCTGATGACGTGGTGCATGACCAGCGAAAGCAGGTGCCGGTCCGGCCCGACGGCGATTAGCGCCATCCGGATCAGCGGCCCGGCGGCCAGATCGAAGGCCTGGCGGGCGCGTTCGACCGCGATGGACTCCGCCTGCATGATGCGGTCGTCGCTATCGAGCGTCGCCGGGAGTTCGATGTGCTCGATCGGCACGGTGCCGACTTCGGCGATGACCTGCTCGGGCACCCCGTCGAAAGCGATCAGGCTCGTCCGCAGCACCGCGTGCCGCGCGGCCAGGGCGTCCATCGACCGCTGCAAGGCTCCGGTGTCAAGGGGACCATCGAGCCAGATCGCGAACGACATGTTGTAGGTAGGCTCGCCGGGCTCAAGCTGATCTAGGAACCAGAGCCGACGCTGGCAGAACGACACCGGATAGCGCATGGTTCTTACCTCCTGTCGCCGGGCACGAGCGTCCGCGCCGCATCACCACCGCCGGCACCCCGAGACGGTCGCCTGGCCGGGACAGGCGAGTCGTCCGCGCTGCCACCCGCCGCGGCCAGCGCCGCGGCCAGGCCGGCCACGGTGGGATCGGAGAACAGCGCCCTGATCGGCAATTCGACGCCGTAGGCGGCCTTGATCCTGGCCATCAGCTTGGTCGCGGTCAGCGAGTGTCCGCCGAGCGCGAAGAAGTTGTCGGTGACGCCGACCGGTGCCGAGAGCGTCAGCAGTTCGGCGACCATAGTGGCGAGCCGAGACTCGACCGGCGTCCTGGGCGCGACCGACGTCTGCCCGGCAGCCTGGCCCCAGTCCGGCTCGGGAAGCGCGCGGTAGTCGACCTTTCCGTTGCGGGTGAGCGGCAGGGCCGGCAACACCACGAAGGCGGACGGCACCATGTAGTCAGGAAGGATCTGCCGAAGGTCATCGCGCAACCCGGCGGGCGGGGTATCCGCACCCGACTGGGTGACGAGGTAGGCGACGAGACGGACATCCTGGCCGACGCTTCGGCGCGACACCACCGCCTGCGCGATGTCGCCTTGATCCCGCAGCACCGCTTCGACCTCGCCGCTTTCGATCCGGTAGCCGCGGATCTTGATCTGCCGGTCCGCCCGGCCTGCCAGTTCGATCACCCCCGATCTGCGCCACCGGCCCACGTCGCCGCTCCGGTACAGGCGGCTGCCAGGCCGGCCGCTGAGCGGATTCGGGATAAACCGGTCCGCGGTCATGCCGGGCGCGCCGTGGTAGCCGTTGGCGAGCCCCGCACCGCCGATATACACCTCGCCGAAGACGCCGGGCGGCACCGGCCGCAGCCGGCCGTCGAGTATGTAGTGCTGGGTCCCTTCAACGTTTGACCTGATCACCAGCCTCGCCGGAGACGGCTCGATTGGCTCGCCGCCCGAATAGATCGTGGTCTCTGTAGGCCCGTACAGGTTCCATGGCCGCACGTCTTCACCGGCTCCTATCGCGTCGGCGAGATCCCTGGGCAACGGCTCCCCGCCGGACATCCGCAGCTTCACCCCGTCCGGAACGCCGCCGGCGTCGACCAGCATTCGCCAGCCGGTCGGCGTCGCCTGCATCGCCGTCGCCCCGCAATCGATCAGCAGCTCACGCAACCGCGCCGCGTCAATTACCTGATCGGTTTCAGCGACTATCACGCGACCGCCGGCCAGCACCGGCAGGAGAAATTCGAGGATCGCGATGTCGAACGCGAACGTCGATACCGCCAGGAACCGGTCCTGCGGCCCGAGCGCGAGCCGCGGCCCGAACGCCTCAAGCAGCGCGCCAATAGCACCTTGGGTGACGCTGACCCCCTTCGGCCGCCCAGTAGACCCAGACGTAAAGAGCGTCACCGCCGTAGCGGACCCCGGCAGATCAAGCAGCGGATCCCCGCTCGCAGAATCGGCCCCATCCAGGGAATTCAAGTCGACTACCCGAAGCGAGGTGGCGGCTGAGGGCAAGCCAGGAGCGTCCGGGGCGGCGCTGTCGACCACGATCACGGTCGCGCCAGAATCGCTGATCATCGCCGTCAGTCGCTGATCAGGATAGATCGCGTCGAGCGGGACGTAGGACGCACCGGACGACCAGACGCCGAGCATCGCCGGCAGCAGCCGCGCGCCTCTAGCTAGCAAGATCGCGACCCGGTCACCGGGACCGACGCCGTGCCCGCGGACGGCGGCGGCGATCCGCCGCGCTTGCGCTCGCACCTGCGCACCAGTCAGTTCACCGTCCGCGCCAACAGCGACAACGCGATCGCCCTCACAGGCCCGCCACAGCTGAGCCAGCGCGGTCAATGCCGGTTCAGCCATCGGACCGGCGTCTGGCCACACGGTCGTGACGAGCGAGAAATCGTCAGGCGACATGACGTCCATGTCTGCAACGAGCAGGTCAGGATCGCTGGTCAGGCCGCGGAGAACCGCCATGAAGCCGTCGGCCACGAACTGGCCGGTGACCGGATGGAATAGGTCGCTGTTGTAGTTGACCCGGACCTGCGGTCCGCCTCGCGCGTCGGTGACTGTCAGCTCGAGCTCGAACTTGACGGTGCCGTTCTCGATCAGTTCAGGGCGCCAGCGCAGCCCGCCCCGATCTGGGAGCGCCCACGACTCTTCCAGCGCGAACATCACCTGGACCAGCGGCAGCCGGGCTGGATCGCGGTCTGGCTTTACCAGTTCCACCACGTTGGCAAACTGCAGCTCATGATGGTCAAGCGCGCGAGTGGTCGCGGCGTGCACGACGCGCACCAAGTCGCTGAGCGTCCCGTCGGAGTCGACCAGGACCCGGATCGGGACGGTGTTCATGAACAACCCGACCACCGACTCGGTCTCTGGTCTGGTCCTGGCGGCCATCGGCACTGCGATCAGCAAGTCATCGGTGCCGGTCAGCCGCGCGAGCACGACGGCGTAAGCGGCAAGCAGGACGGCGAAAAAGGTGGCCTGCTGCCGGGCGGCGACCTCTTTGAGCGCATCGGCCAGGTGGGCCGGCAGCGCGATGTCGATGCTCCGCGCGGCGAACGTCTGCCGGGATTGGTACGGTTCGTCGGTCGGCAGCGGCAGCGCCGCCGGTGCGTCTGCCAGTTCGGCCCGCCAGAACCTGGTCGACGGCACGTAGCCCCCGTCCTCCGCGTGCTCGATCTGCCAGATGGCGAAGTCTGCGTACTGAATCGGCGGTTCTTCGGTCACCGGCTCGCCGCCGCCGCTTAGCGCCTCGTAGTCCGCGGACAGCTCATCGAACAAGATCCGGAACGACCAGCCGTCGGCGACGATGTGATGCATCACGACCACGAGCACGTGCGATTCCGGCGTCAACCGCACTACCGAGGCGCGGGCGAGCGGTCCGGTGGCAAGGTCAAACGGTATCCGGGCAAGTCGGCGAATCCGGTCGGCGCAGGCCGCCCTGCGCTCGCCGTCATCAAGCTCCTCGACCGACGCGACCGGCAAGGTGACTGCGGCGGGTTCGTCTTCGATCACCTGCACCGGAACCCCGGACTCGTTGCGGAAGGTGGTACGCAGCGCCTCATGCCTGACCAGCGCGGCGTCCCAGGCGCGCCGCAAGGCGGTGACATCAAGCGGGCCATCGAGCCACAACGCCCACGTGATGTTGTAGGTGGGCTCACCTGGATCCATCTCGGCCAGCAGCCACATCCGGCGCTGGCCAAATGAACTGGGGAACTCATATACGGCCACGATCAGCCTTCCTGTCTATGGTGAGCCGCTTTCTGATCGACTGCCACCATGCGCAGCTCGCACGTGTAGCGCTGGCCCTGGGCGTCGGTGAGCCAGGCTTGATCTGGGGCGGGCAGCATCTCGACGACGCTGAGCCGCGCCTGCGCGCCGGCGTTCCGCCGGGACCGGCGCACCGATCGCGCAATCAGGTCGATCGACGCGAGGCTGGTCAGGTCGGCGTAGATCGGCTTGACCTCGCCGGTGAACCGGCAGAACACGTGCCGTGGCAGTTCATGTCGCGCCACCCAGGCCCTGGCCTGCACGTATCGGGCGCGTTCGTCGGTGATGTCGGCGAAGGTCGCGTCGGCGGCCGCGAACGTCCACTTCTCCCGGCTCACGACGAGGTCGTCGATGGTGACCCGTGGCCGGTGCGAGCCTGATCCGACCAGGTCAAAGCACTGGGCCATCATGGTGGCGACGAGGTCGCCGACGACTTCGAACAGGCCGCGCTCGAAGGTGCCGTCGCGACGGCGCACCCGAAGTCCCGATGCGGCGGCAATCAGGTCACAGTCGCCGACGGCCACGGTCGCGGTCACGTCGTAGCCACTCGAATCGTGGGCGGATACGAGCCTGATGTCACCCGCTGATGGCACGACGTTGGACAGCCTGGTGCTAGTGCCGCCCTTCTCACCGGTCTCAGCGAGCCAGATGGCGGGCCAGCGCAGATCGTGCCGGATGGCGGCCTGGACGCCGACCGGGTCGTCGTGGAATTCCAGCCAGGTCGCGTAGCGGGTCGTCACGATGCTGGGATGAACCTCGCCCATCACCCAGGTCAGCTTGCTGCCATCGGCGGCGTCGGCACCCGCGATCATCAGGTCCGGGCTGTGGTGCACGGCCATCGGCCAGGGCAGCGGCCGGGCCGGGAAGGCCGATGCCACCCGGTCGGCCAGATTAGCCGAGCTCAGTTGCACTCGCCTGGCCCCTGCGGGCAGATCAAAGATCGCGGCCCAGCGCCTGCCGAGCTCGTCCACGGCGGGTTCGATCACCGCCGGCGGCGTGCCGAATAGCGCCTCATTGACGATGATCCAGAAGTCAGTGAAGGGCACCACGTCAGAGCCGAGCGCAGCGGCCCGCTCTCGGTAGGCCTCGTCGAAGTGCTTCGCGTACTCATCGCCGACAGCCGCCATGAACCACCGGGCACTGTCGAGCACGAGCGCGAGCGCATCGCGGATGCCATCGAGAGTGTCCAGGCCCAGCCGCACGGTGCCGCCGCGCAGGCATTCCTCGTAGGCGAGTGTCCGGCCCGCGTAGAGTTCCCCTGCCCGCCGGGTGGCCGGCGAGCCGGCCAGCCTGGTGAAGGTCGCCTCTAGCCCGGCCATGGCGCTGGCCACCCGGTCAGGATCGCCGGCCGCGCCGGGCAGTTCCTGGTAGGCGGCAAGGAGTTCGTCTAGCGCTTTTTCGGCCGGCCCGCGGACCTCGTCGTCGGTGACCCGAGCCAGCACCGCCCGGGCCGAGCGCTCTGGCCAGAGATCTTGCGGCGCCACGTCGAACTCCCAGGCCAGCCGGTGGCTGTCGTGCAACCGCGCCATCAGGGCGAATACCTCGGCGACATCGCTGAGCCCGGCCTTGGGATCGGCGAGTACCGCCGCCGCGACCGCCTTGGCGTCGCGGATCCCGTCACAGGCCCGCATGACCGCCATCTCGGCCGGGGTCAGCGGCACTGGCGGCGCCATCGGCAGGCGCAACGTGGTGGCGTCGAGGCCGAGGAACGGCATTCGCCGTGGCACCAGCCACGGCCGCATCGCGGTGACGTGGTCGGTCATGACCCCGCGTACCGCCCAGCCCTCAAGGTAAGTTACCCGGGCGGCGAGCGCGGCTCCCGATGCGGCGTGAGAGATTCGTATGCCCTGGCCATCGTCGAATTTCGACCAGCCCACCGGTCCGAAGAAGCCGATCGTGTCGTTCTTCGCACAGTAGCGCTGCAGGTAGCTCGTGATGAGCACCTCGTGCTGCCGGTGCTGGCCGTTGCGTTTAGCCGGCTCAGGTCCGCGGCGGACCAGCGGATCGATGCCGGTCGTCAGGGCATGCCGGTTCTGCCAGGCGACGGCCTCCCGCAGGGCCGGGCCGGTCGCGGCTTCGTGCAAGGCCGCGGACAGCCGCCGGATCCCGGCCGCGAACGCGGTGGCGTAAACCGCCTCCCGCTCGCTGGCGGCTGATTGGTCGGCTCCATCGGTGGCGACGACGGCATCGGCGGCGCGCGCGAGTTCGGCATTTCCCAGCGCGGCCAGCAGGCGAATGGGGAATCCCGCCCCGCGCAGGCAGACCGAGCGCCAAAGCGCCCAGTCATCGGTCAGGCGGACGAGGTGCGGCGCGAGTTCGGATGGGCGGTCCTTGGCTGGCCCCGGCGCGGCCTTGCGATAGGCGCTCCGGTCCCGGCGGCCAATGCTAGCCGGTGCCGCGACCGGGCTAGGCGCACCGTCGGCGAGCGGGCCGACGGGCCGCGCCGCTTCGATGGCGCCGGCGCATTGGGCGAGCGTGGGTGCTTCGTAGAACGCCGACATCCGCAGATCAACGTCGAATTCTTCGCCAATCCTGAACATCAGGCGCGCCGCCAGCAGCGAGTTGCCGCCGAGCGCGAAGAAGCTGTCCTCGCGGCCGATGTCATGGCGTACGCCATCGGCCGGCAACAGCCGCCGCCAGATCTCGGCCAGGCGCTCTTCGGTGAGGCCTGCCGGCGGAGTAGCCGACCGGTCGGCACCGGGATCTGCGGCCGGCAGCGCGGCGCGGTCAACCTTGCCGTTGGCGTTTAGCGGCAGCCGGTCTAGCACCTTGAACCCGGTCGGCACCAGATAGTCAGGCAGGCGGTGCGCGAGGAAGTGGCGCAGCCTTGACGGCCGGAGCGTGGCCGCAGCCACATTATTCGCCGGGGTCACGTAACCGACCAGGTGCCGCTGTGCACCCTCGTCGGCCACGACCACGACCGCGTCCCGCACCCCGGGATAAGCGCGCAAGGCCGCAGCTACCTCGTCTGGCTCGACCCGGAAGCCGCGGATCTTGATCTGGTCATCCGCCCGGCCCGCGAATTCAATGATTCCGTCGGCGCGCCAGCGAGCCAGGTCGCCGGTTCGGTACAGGCGGGTGCCGTGCCCGGCCGGATCCGGCACGAACGCCCTGGCCGTTGCGGCGGCGTTCCCCAGGTAGCCGCGAGCCAGGCCATCGCCGCCCGCATGCAGTTCCCCGACGACACCGATCGGGACCGGCCGCTGGTATTCATCGAGAATGTGCACGGTGGTGTGCTGAATCGGAACGCCGATCGGCACCGTCGGCCCGACCTGATCAGGTTCGGTCATGACGTGGCACGTGGTGAACGTGGTGTTCTCGGTCGGGCCATAGCCATTGACCAGCGGACGGCCGTGCCGTGCGCCCAGCACGGCACGCACTGTGTCGGGGCTGAGCACGTCGCCGCCCGCAAGCAGGACCGGGATCGCCGCGATCGCGTCAAGGTCGGTTTCGGCGAGCTGATGGAACAGCCCCGCGGTAAGCCAGGCCACCGTCACGTCGGCGCACCGCAGCAGCGAGGCGACATCCGTCAGGCCAAGCGGACCGGGCGGCGCGACTACGATCGTGCCGCCGGTGAGCAACGCACCCCAGATTTCCAGCGTCGAGGCATCGAAGGCCACCGGAGCCAGGTGGAGCAGGCGCTGGCCAGGACCGAGCGAAATGAAGCTCGGATCGCTGATCAGGCGGATGACCGCACGCTGCGGTACGCCGACGCCTTTAGGCACGCCGGTCGATCCTGAGGTGAAGCTAATGTAAGCCAGGCTCAGCGGGTGCGAGATATCCGGCGGGGTCGAGTGCTCGCCGGCCGCCGCGCCGACTCCGGCAGTCACGTCGGCCACGTCGATGCGAACCAGTTCAACGCCAGCCAGCTCGGGCATGTCCCCGGCGGTCTGGGCCGTGACCAGCACGAGTTTCGCGCCGGCACCGGTGATCATGACGGCGGCGCGTGCCACCGGGCTGCCGCCGTCAATCGGCAGATAGGCGCCGCCGGCTTTCAGCACGGCCAGCAGCGCCGCGATGAGGTCCGGGCCGCGCTCAATCGCGACTCCCACCGCCTCGCCAGCAGCCACGCCGCGCCGGCGCAGTTGCCAGGCCAGTGCGTTGCTGCGCTGATCGAGTTCGGCATAACTCATCTGGTCGGTCCCGAACGCCACCGCCGTCGCGTCCGGCGCCGCGGCCACCTGGGCCGCGAACAGCGCCGGGATGGTGGCATCAGTCGCGTAGCTGTCGCGGGCACGGTTCCATCCGGCGAGGACCTGCGCCTCGGCCGCTCGGCCGAGAGCGAGGCCGGCCAGCGGCGCTTCGGTGTCACTGGCGAATTCGACCAGCGCGGAGCGAATCTGGTCGAGTATTCGCCGTACGGAACCAGGCGCGAAACGCTGGCGGTCGCCGATCAGCGAAAGGTGGAGTTGCGGCTCGTCGAACGCGAGCAGGGTCAGCGGGTAAGAAGGCAGCCGGTCCAGCCTGGCCGAGATCGGCGCCGCATCGCCGCCCGGCAGGACGGTGTGCAGGCGCTGCCGGTCGAACATGAGCAGGCTGTCCACTAGGGCGGTGTCAGCGGGAAGCCCCGCCCAGGACAGAATCGAACCCATCGGCGTTCGCTGATGCTGCCTGATCTGGCTGACTCCGTCGTTCACCGCGGTCAGCAGATCGCGCACTGACCAGTCCGGTTGGATCCGGACGCGCAGCGGAACCGTGTTGATCAGCACACCGACGATGTCGCCAGCGCCCGGGATGCTGTCGCGGCGGCACGACCGGGTCACGGCGATGACGATGTCGCTGACTCCGCCGTAGCGCGCCCGCAGCAGCGCGAACGCGGCGCTGATCATGGTGCTCGAGCTCAGCCCGCCAGCCTTAGCGGCAGCTCGGATCAGATCAGATTCGGCTCGGGACAGTACCGTCTCGACGGTCATCGACTCGGCCGGGCCGGCGGCTGACGAGCCGAGATAGCCGGGCAGTGACCGAGGCAGAACGGCATCGGCGAGGTAGTGCGTCCAGAACTGCTCAGAGGCGGACTGGTCATCAGTCATGTGCCACCACCGCACGAACTCATGAAACGCCGGACGCGACAGTTCCGGCTCGGCTTGGCCATCACGGCTCGCCGCATACGCCGCGGAAATGTCGTCCACCAGCAGGCGCGTCGAGCGTCCGTCCAGCAACGCGTGATGAAAGGTAAGTACAGCTCGGTAAGCCTGTACGTCGGCGGCGAAGGGTTCCTCATCGTGGCTAACCCTACGCAGGACCGTCAGTCGGACCAACGGCCCCTCGGTCACGTCGAATCGCTCTCGCCGCTCGGCCCGAAGGAACGACTCGAACGGGTGGTCCGGCTCGCCATCGGCCGGCCGGGGCAAGTCGTGCCAGCGGATACTGGCCGATCCGCCCGGATCGACTACCTGGATCAGTTCGTCCCCGTCATCGATGCGGAAGGCGGTGCGCAGGATCGAATGGCGCCGGACGACCGACAGCCACGCCGCTTCGAACGGCTCCCTCAGCAACGGGCTAGTCCAGTCCAGCGTGACCTGGACAACGTCGATGCCGTCGTCGGGGAACCGCAAGTAATTCAAGATCATTCCGTGCTGGGCGGGCAGCACCGGCGCCCACTCAGGCATAGCGGTGTGCGTCATCGCGGAGCCGACCGCACCGACGCCATCAGCCGCCCTCGACAACCCGGTCAATCGACCTCGGCCTGCTCGTGCTCGTGCATCCAGCGGCGTAGCGACGCCGGCCGCATGTCGGTCCAAGTTTCGTCGATATAAGCCAGGCACTCCTCTTCGGTACCCGTGAATCCGTCAGGTCGCCAGCCCGCGGGCAACTCTCGTTCCGCGGGCCAGATCGAGTACTGCTCCTCGTCGTTGACCACGACCGCATATGGCCGGGATTGGCTCGCTTCAGGCATCTGCAACTCCTTCGGCATCAGGATGAACTGGCGGCAGCCAGCAACTGCTCACGCATGAGGAACTTGCGGACCTTGCCGGTCGGTCCCGTCACAATCTCGTCGTCAGGCAAGACCACGATCTGCCGCGGCACCGCGGCCGCGACCTCGCCGAGCGCCGCGCGAACCCCGTCCTCCCGATCGCGGTCGGGGGCCGCATCGGCAGCGAGCAGCAGCAGCACGTCGATCACGAGCGTCCCGTCGCCCGCGCGGGCCGCGAGTACCGTGCAGTCGCGAACGTCAGGGCAGCGCTTGAGTATGCGCTCCTCTGACAGCGCGGTATACAGCCAGTTCCCGTTGCCGAGATCGACCGCGTCGCTGGCCCGGTCCATGTGGTAGAAGTAGCCATCCTTGTCCCGGTACATCAGGTCGCCGGTGAGGTAATAGCCGTTCAGGCGGGTGCGGAAGGTGTTGACCGAGTCGTTCCAGTAGCCAAGGGCTAGCGTCGGCGATTTCATGGCGACCATGCCGACCTGGCCGACGGGGACCTCCTGGCCGGTCCCCGGGTCGACCAGGATGATCTCGGCGAACGGCACCGGCTTGCCGACGCAGCGGTTATAGCGGTCGCTGCCGAGGCGATGGCTGATCATGAAGCCGCCGTAGCCCATCTCGGTCGATCCGAGCGTGTCATTGAACCGTGAACCCGGAAGGCTCACCACGCTGCCGTCCGCTCCCCGACCGTGGTGGCTGCCGACGGCGACCAGGCGGCGGATGTGGGCCTCGTGCGCGCAGTCACCACTGTTGGACCAGAACCGCACCGAGCTGACGTCGCGGGTGGTGAGGTCGTAGCGAGCCAGCTCGGCCCAGGTGACAGCGAAACCGTAAACCGCGGTCGGGCGCCATCGCTCGATGGCCTCGATGATCACCTCGCCGCTGCCCGCGAACGCGCCGCCTTGCTCGGACAGGCACGCCAGCTCGTACCCGTTGCACAGGGCCTCGTTGAGTATGATGAGGCCGGCCGTATGCGCCTGCGGAAAAGCCGACAGCTCGCGCACCGGGCCGTGCTGGCGAGGCTCGGTCAGCCGGACCGCCCGGACGGCCGCGAACAGGCTGTGATGCGAGTGAACGACAGCGGCCGGCATGCGGGTCGTGCCCGATGAGTGAGTGATGGCCACCGGGTCCTCGGGATGGTGCCGGTAGTGCGGCGGCGCTCCGGCCGGATCGCCGGTGCCCGTCTCCGCCGCGTCGCCAAGAACCGGCGCGCCGAGGTCACGGTCGGCCAGGTCAGCGTGATCGGCGTCAATGAGCACGCCGGCCGCGCGCAGCCGCCGGATGAACTCGACCGCGATCTCGGTCGGCATGCTGCCGTTCATTAGGGCGGGTATCGCCCCGAGCCAGGTCAGCGCAAGGAAGTTGAGTACCACGTCGGCGGCCGAGGTCACGAAGACCGCGACCGGGTCACGCCGCCCGATGCCATGCCGGGCGAACCAGTCGGCCCGGGCGGCGACCTGCTCCGTGAGGGTGCGCAGCGATAATGGCGTCCAGGCTGCGATCGCGTCGACATCGGTGTCGAATGTCACGCGCGGCATGTCCAGGTCGGCGCCGTGTTCGGCGAGCCTGAGCAGCACGTTGCCGGCGCCGAGTTCGGAGTCCGCGGCCAGTACCGCCCGAAGATTTCCAGCACTCACTGATCAGTCTCCTTCAGTTGCGAGCTAGGCCGCTAGGCGATTTCGCGGCTGAACAGGCGTGATGACAGCAAGACGGCCAGCACCGCCAGCCCGATCATGATGACGAGCGCTTCCCAGACGACCGATGCCCCGATGTGTCCCTGGAACATCGCTCGCATGCCGTTCGCCGCCCACGCGAACGGATTCCACAATGAGACATCCCGCACCCACAGGGGGGCTACAGAAAGCGGGATCAGAACCCCGGCGAGCAGCGAGACCGGCTGGGCTACCCCGTTGGTCAGATTGATCAGCGTGTTCTCGTTCGGCACGAACAGCGCCAGCGCATAGGAGATCGAGACGCCGAGCAGCACCATCATCGCCAGCAATATCAGCGCGAGCAGATAGTTCATCGGCGGCACCCGCAACCCGAACGCTAGGGCAACGATGGTCACGACGACCGCCTGGAACCCAATCAGCAGGACGTACATCAATTCCCGTCCGAGCAGCAGGCTGACGCGGCTGAGCGGCGTGACCCTGAACCTCGCGATGACGCCCTGGCGCAGTGCGGCCAGCAGGGCGAATCCCGCGAACAGCCCGCTGAACAATCCCATGGCCGTGAACAGCGACGGCACGTAGATCTGGTACGCGTCACCGTAGCTGGACGTGTGCAGGACCGACTTCAGGAAAGGCGTGAAGAACAGCAGGTAGGTGATCGGCTGCATCAGCGTGATCGCTATGTTGACCGGGTTATGGACCAGTTGCCCGGCTTCATACTGGAATGTCAGCCAGGTATCGCGGGCGAGCTTCATTGCTGCCTCTTCCTCCCCTTGGTCGGCCCGGTCAGTCGGCCAGCGTGCGGCCGGTCTTAGCCAGGAACACGTCGTCGAGGCTCGGCCGACGGGTCTCGACCGCTCCCGGCTCGATCCCCTTAGCGGTCAGCGCGCGCATGATCTGCGGGATGGCGGTGGCACCGCTGTCTACGTAGAGCCGCAGCGTGCTGTCGATCGTCTCGCTGGACTGCACGCACGGCTGATCGGCCAGAACCTTGGCCGCCTCCAGCATGGTGGCAGGCTCGGGCGCCCCGGCGCTTTCTGGCGCCGCCAGGTCGACGATGACGACATCACCGGAGATCTCGTGCTTAAGGTCTGACGGGGTGCCCTCAGCGACGATCAGCCCGCCATCGATGATCGAGATCCGGTCACAGAGCGCGTCCGCCTCGTCGAGGTAGTGCGTGGTGAGGAAGATCGTCATGCCTTCGTCGCGCAGCCGCCGCACCTCGCCCCACATGCGGACCCGGCTCTGCGGATCCAGGCCGGTCGTCGGCTCGTCAAGGAAAATGACCTGGGGCGAATGGATAACGCCGAGCGCGACATCGAGACGCCGACGCTGCCCGCCTGAGTAGGTGCCGATCCGGCGATCGGCGAAGTCGCCGAGCTGGAAGGCCAAGATCGCCTGCTCAGCGAGACCTTTCGCGGCCGTTTTCGAGACGCCGTACATCCGGGCCTGATGAACCAGGTCGCGCCGCGCGTTGGATTGGTCGTAGGTGCCGCTGGCCTGGGCCACGTAGCCAATCCGCTGGCGCACCCGAGCAGGGGCGCCCCGCAGATCCGCGCCGGCGATAGTGGCGTCGCCGCCGTCCGGACGCACGAGGGTGGCCAGCATGCGCAGGGTGGTGGTCTTCCCGGCTCCGTTGGGGCCGAGGAAACCAAAGATCTCGCCGCGCTGTACGGCGAAGTCGACGCCGCGAACCGCCTCGACGTTGGTGACCTTCCGCTTCCGCCTAGCCTTGAATGACTTGCGCAGACCACTGACTTCAATCATTGAGTCTCCTGGTGCGCGGAGCGCGAAGGTAAAGGCACATCGTGATCCTAAACGGGCCGTCTTGGTTAGACAATCGGCGATTTAATGGCTGGGAAGGCAAGCGCCATCCGGTCCGAGAGCGCAGGTCCTAGCCTGGTCATCGGCTCGGGCAGCAGCATTTGCCGGTGGTCGCAGTCCAGCTCGACCGCCTCGATCGGGCCATCGATGAACGGCGACCAGCTCAGCAGCTTCTCGGCCAGGGCCGGCTTGTACCGGGCGGCGGAGAAGAACAGCACCGGGCAGTGAACCAGCCCTGGGTGGTAGGCGCTCACGACCTCCATGTTGTTCGTGATCACGCGCTGTAGCGCTCGCAGCCGCTGGTCCGGCCAGTGCTCGAGCCCAAGTCCTGGCCTGCGCCGCACCAGATCAAGCATCCGCGCTTCCGGGTCAGGCTCAGCCGGGGTCAGCGCGGGCACGTACCCGAACTGCGCGAGCACCAGGTTGTAGACCATCCAGGGCTCGACCTCGCTTTCGATCGTGTCGAAGTCGGCCATGTTCCCGTCCAGGATGACCAGCAGCCCGATCTGCTCACCGCGCCGCTCGAGTTCTTCAGCGATCGCGAAGGCGACGTTCCCGCCAAGCGACCAGCCGAGCAGGTGGTAGGGGCCGACCGGCTGAGTCAGCCGAACCTGGTCGGCGTAGTCCCTTGCCATCTCGACCAGGCTCGCTGGCAAGGGCTCGGGTCGCCGCAGGCCACGGGCCTGCAGGCCATAGAGGGGGTACCTGGCCTCGATATAGGGAAGCATGGCCATGTAACACCAGCTCAGGCCGACCATCGGATGCGCGCAGAACAGCGGGGGCCCAGTACCGTCCTTGCGCATCGGCAGGACCAGGTCAAGCACGCCGCCGGCCGCCTTGGCTGTCGCGCGGAATAGCCGCAGGGTCTTAAGGTCGTCGGCAGCGCCAAACGCGCCGGATACTAGCGCCGGCGTCGAGATCGCTGAATTGCTCGGGGCGGGCTCGGAGAGGGCTTGCGACGGCGGTCCGCCGACGGTGGTCTTAGCTGGCGGTGGCAGCGGGACGAACGAGAATCCGGCCGCGCGCAGCCGTTCGATCAACTGCTTCACGATCTCGATGATCCGCAGGTCCAGGTCGGCCTCGGTCAGGCCAGCGGGAGTGAACTCGGTGCCCGCCGCGAAGTCATGCAAGAGCACAATGCCGCCATCCCGCCGGATCAGATCGGTCATGATCGCTGCTACGCACGCCTGCACGGTCTGGCCGTGGCGGTAGGTGATATCCCAGTCCCGACCATGCGCATGCCAGCCGACCGGACCCGCGAAGCCGGGAACTGGCCAGTCGCCGATGCCATACGGCGGGCGGAACCAGGGCGGGTCGGCTAAGTAGCCACCGACCTGTTCGGCGCATCGGGCCAGCTCACGGGCGGCGTGCTCGGCCGACTTGAACGGGCGGTGACGGTCGCCATGCAACCCGATCACGTGCCCGCAGTCCCGGTAGGTGGCAAGCACGTCGCCGTGCCGTTCCACGCTCTCACCGAGCACGAAAAAGGTCCCTGGCACCCCTTCATCGCGCAGCAGCCGCGCTAGCTCGGCCGACTGCGGGCCTGGCCCGTCATCGAAGGTCAGCGCGACGCAGCGGGGCGGCAGTTCTGGCGTGCCGCACAGTAAACGGTGCCCGTTTTCTTCCATGCGCGCCCTCCGGCTGGAGTATTGGGGCAATCCGAATGCTAGCCCAGGCGAACCGACCCGCCTAGATGCCGCCGCCGGTCCGCACCGCCAGCTTGGCCAGAAGGTCGGCTGCCGCACCGGTCCCCCCCGCCGTCGCGTACGACTGTGCCATCAGACGGGCCCGCACCCGGTAGCTGGGATCGTCGAGCACGGCCCTCACCGCGCCCGCGAGCTGATCCGTGGTCGCGTCAGCCATGGGCACGACGATGCCTACGCCGGTCCGCGCGACCTGACCGGCGGTGGCCAGCTCGCCGAGGCGGATCGGCGCGACCACCAGCGGCACCCCGTTGACGAGCGCCTCGTTGACGGTGCTCTGCCCGGCCTGGCAGATCACCGCGTCGAGCCGCGGCATGAGCTCGAGCATCGGGATCCTGGGGGCCATCAGCACGTTCGGCGGTGGCTCAGGTATGGCATCGGGCCCGGCATTGACCACCACCTGGACCCGGCCGGCCATCGGCCAGAGCACCGTCAGCAGCCGGTCCAGGAATCCCGTTACCAGGTGGGCGGACAAGGTGCCGACGGTAACCAGTACATGCCGCTGGGCGTGGTCCCACCACTGCCAGTCAAAGTCAGGATCGGTACGCCGAGTGCCAAGCGCAGCCCCGATCAGTGCCCAGTGCGCAGGCACCGCCGAACCGGTAAGCGCCTGAACAGTCGTCGCGATCACTAGATGCGGCGAGAAGAGCGGGTCAAGATCTTCGTCCGCGTCCCCGCCTGCGTACTCGATCACCTGACGCGCCTTCGAGCGAACCCAGTCCTGCAGGCTGGGGTCCTCGATCGGCGGGGTGAGCTCAAGCACTCCGGCGGCCAGCGTCGCCCACCGCACACCGTGCCGTTTCGCCGCTAACGCTCCGGCCAGCGCGTACTGGTCGCAGAGCACTACGTCAGGGCGGTAATCCGCGACCGCGCGCTCCGCCGATCGGGCGATGAAGCGGTTCAGCGGCAGCACGTACTCATCCCACAGCTCCCGGACCGCGGCCGCGCCGAGCTGGCTGGTCTGGCGATACGACCGCTTGCCGGTCGGATAGATCACGGCGGCCGGACTCAGGAGCGGGCGCAGCGTACTCTCCGGCCCGAAATAAGCCACCTCGTGCCCCGCAGCGGCGAGCGCGTCGCCGATGGCCACGGCCGGCCAGACTCTGGCCACGAGCGGGACAACGACGACAAGGAACCTGGCCATGCCGTTATCGTGGCACACATTGACATTCGCGACCCATCCTGATGCGGTGGCACCATGACGGCGCTCGAGGCCGTGTCGGTGTACCTTCCGCCGACCCGGATACCGATCGAGAGCGTCGCCAATTCACATGGCCTGACCGCCATGCAGGTCAAGTTGTTCCGGCGGTTTCACGGGCTCTCCGAAGTCGGGCGTGCCCCTGATCTAACGCCTGTCGACCTGCTTCTGAAGGCCGCCAGCGGGCTCGACGCGCTCGCCGGTCAAGCCAGCCGCGTCAGGTACGTCCTGTACGCGCGGACGATGCCCGTGGCTGGTCCGTATCCGGTCAATCCGCTGCACGAGGTCTGCCGCGCGCTCGGGCTTGACCATGCGCTCGCCTTCACCCTCACGCACCAGTCCTGCGCCAGCGGCTTACTCGCGCTCGACCTGGCCGGCCGGCTTCTCGCCGGGGACCAGTCCGACGGCCAGCAACAGCCGGAACCTCTCGCCCTGGTGCTGTGCGGAGAGAAGGCGTTCACCCGCGAGGCCCAGCTCTTCCCGGATACGACCGTCTTCGGCGAGGGCGCGTCCGCCTGCCTGGTGAGTGCGTCCGGCGTTCGTGACCGGGTGCTGGCCTACGCCTGCAACGTGCGGGGCGAGTTCGACAGCGCCACCGGTGAGAACGACGCCCGGCTGCAGCGGGAGTACCGGCCATCGCTGGCCGAGGTGATGCGGCGGGCCCTTGATGAGGCCGGCCTGGCGCTCGGCGATATCCGGGTGATCCTGCCGCACAACGTCAACCTGGTGACCTGGCAGCGGATGTGCACGCTGCTGAAGTTCCCGGCCGACCGGGTAGTGCTGGATAATATTCCAGCCAGCGGCCATGTTTTCTGCGCGGACCTGTTCACCAACTACAAGACGGCGTGCGAGCGCGGCCTGCTGCAGCCAGGCGACCACTACCTCGCGGCCGCCGTCGGCGCCGGAGGCGGCGCGACGTTCGCGGCGATGGTGTTCGAGCACTGACTGGGCGAGCCGAGGAGGCGCGGCATGACGGCACAAGAAACGCACGCTGGCGGCGAGTTCCGCCTGCAGGTGGTGGAGGCGATGATCACCGTGCTGACCCGGCTGCTAGAGCGGTCAGAGCCGGTCACCGAGGACATGCGGCTGATGGACGAACTCGGGCTCAGCTCCACGCTCGGGCTCGAACTGATGCTCGAGCTAGAGGACCAGCTCGATATCCTGATCGACGTCGAGTTGATGGATGCCGACCAGATGAAGACGGTCGGTGACATGGCGACCTTCGTCGCCGGCCATTCGCAGCCAGCCTGACCGGCGGTGTTCGGCGCGCGCCCGCCGGACGGGCGGGCATCACGCTGCGACCCGCACTTGCTGCGGGCAGAGCGAGCTTCCTATACCGGGTCGGCCCGGTTCCTGGCCGATCCGGTAAACCGAGCGCGGGTCGCCGAGTACCTGGCCGACATGGCCAGGCCATACGCGATCGACGTGCCAGCCGAGCTCATCTGCGGCCATTCGTACGGGGAGATGGCCGAGCCGCTGATAACCGCGCTCGTGCCGCCGGATGAGCCGGTTGACCTCATGGTGCTGGCGTTCTCCATCCACGATGTGCGGCCAGGCCGGCAAACGGCCGCGTATCTCAGCCACGTGACGCCGGGCTCGCCAATGGCGTTCGCTGTCTGCGACCAGGGGCCCGCGGCGGCATTTACCGGACTTCGGATCGTCCGCGAGTACTTCTCGGCCGGGCACGCGCGGCGGGCGGTGCTGATCGTCGTTGAGCAGGCAGCGATCCCGTACGACTCCCCGGCCCAGGTGCCATCGCAGCATCAAGCGGTCGCCATGCTCTACGGCCGCGGGTCGGCGCAGGCGCGGGTCGGCGAGGTCTGCCAGCACCCGGGCGTCCCGCCGGAACGGGTCGCCGAACTCGCCCGAGCCGAGTTCGCCCGGCTGACCGCCGGCCATCGCCAGGCCAGCCTGGTGCTTAGCGACTCGCTCGCCGTGACCTGGCCGGCTCCCGCCGCCTGGCCGGTGCGGGTGATGCCGGCCGGCCAGCCGGTCACCGGGATCTGGTGGGGAATCATCGACGAGCTCGGCTCCAATCCGACCGGCCCGTTGCTGGTGGTAGCCGCCGACTATGATCCCGGTCTGCGTTATCTGTGCCTGACCGCCTTCGAGAAGGAGCCAGCAGAATGGGACACGCGGTAGTGCATTTCGAGTTCGGTGCCGTTGACGACGGGCCGCTGTTGGCGTTTTACGGCGGACTGTTCGGCTGGGGACTGCAGGGCTTCCCCGGCGGCGGTTACACGATGATCGACACTCGCGGTGGCGTCGGGATCAACGGCGGCATCGGCAAGAGCCAGACCGGCGAACCGTGGTCGGCGTTCTACGTCGAAACGGACGATCCGCAGGCAACCCTCGACCAGGCGATCTCGCTCGGCGGAATGACCGTCTTGCCAGTCACAGATTTCGGCGGGGCGGTGACCATAGCCATGTTCAATGACCCCGATGGCCTGCTCATCGGCCTGGTTCAGGCACCGGCCGAGTCTTCGCAGGGCAGCGAGCAAGCTCCCTCAGCCGGGTCGGCAGCGGCGGTCACCTGGTTTGAGATCCTCGGGTCAGACGCCTCACGGAGCCAGCGCTTTTATGCGGACCTGTTCGGCTGGACGATAGACGACGCGGGATTTCCCGGCTACGCGACGGTGGACACCGGCTCCAGCCGGGGTATCCAGGGCGGTATCGGCGGCGGAGTGCGATCCCGCTGGGCGATCGTTTACGCGGCCGTGGCCGATCTCGGCCAGACCGCCAGCCTGGCCGCCAAGCTCGGCGGATCGAGCACGGTCTATCCGGATGTGTCCGCGCTCAAGCTCGCCGCGCGGACCGCGCTGTACGGATCGGCCGACGACATGAAGATGGCCGCGATCAGCGACCCAGCCGGAAACCTCCTGGGCCTCAGCCAGAAGAGCCCGGCGTAAGCCGCGCCACTCGAGCACAGGTCAGACCGAACGGCCTGGCCTGGCCAGAATGCCCGCCCTGATCTGCCTGGCTCTGGCCTGCCGCCAGGAACGAGCCCAGTACCAGTCGATCGCCTTCACCGTCAGGCTGGGCGTGCCCGTCCGGTTGTACTCACCGAAGGTCTGCGCGGCGATCGCCTCGCCTAGCGCATTCGGGTCAAGCAGGTGCGCGGCCCATGAGGCGCCTGCGAACGGGTCAGCGCGAAGCTCGTCGTAGGACAAGAACGCGACCCGGTCGAGCGGAAGCTTCGAGGCGCCGTGCCCGAGCCGGACGGCGGTCCGGCGGACCCGTTGCCGGAAATCGCCGACCAGCCGCTGCCGTGCCACCGGATTCAGCAACGCGCCGAGCATCTCCGCCCGGCTATGCGGATCGCCGATCAGCGCTCGCGGGTATCGGCTCGACGTGGCCATCCGGTTCAGCGCCCGCTTCTGGCTAGCCTCGATCGCGCTGAGATCACGCCGGATCACAATGACGCAGGAGTCAGCGAAGTGATCGAGCAGCAGCCGCTCCCGGCCGGTGTCCCACGGGTTCTTCAGCACGACCGGGGCGCCCTGCTCGCCCGCGAGCTCGTCGATGAGCGAGTCGAGCACGCCCGCCTGCGCCGCTTGGGCCTCGAAGACGAACTCACCGGTCACTTCGTTCAGCAGCCAGCAGTACTCTTCCGGGGTCGACTCGCTCACCGGCAGCCGGTCCACGCCGCGATCGATGATCGTCCCGTGCTTACTGGCCGTCGCCAGGAACTTCCTTACGCTCGGCATATGCTTGGCCAGATCGCCTACCGTCAGCGTCCTGGCCTGCGTGGCCGCCGTCACGGCAGACGTGAGCAATGTCGTGCCGCTTCGGTTGAATCCGGTGATGAACAGCACACGCGTCATGGTGACCCTCCCGCTGGCGCTGCCCGGAGCCGGACCGCGAAGGAACTCACTAGGCCGGTGACTTAACGGTTTCGGCGGCTAGCGCCATCGCGGCTGAGATCGCCGGCGCGAGCTTGCCCATAGGCTCGGGCAGCAGCATCTGCCGATGACCGCAGTCCAGCTCGATCGGCTCGATCGGGCCGTCGACATAGGCGGCCCAGCTTTCCAGCTTCTCGGCCAGTGTCGGCTCCTGGTGGGTGGCGGAGAAAAACAACATCGGACAACGCACTCGCCCGGGCTGGTAGGCGCGTGCCACAGCGAGATTGTTCACGATCACTCGCTGCAGCGCGCGCAATCGCTGGTCAGGCCACTCATCCAGGCCGAGACCGGGGTGACGGCGCACCGCTTGGAGCAGCCGGGCCAGCGGATCGGGATCGGCCTGCGTCACCGCCGGAACGTACCCGAACTGAGCGAGAATGAGGTTGCAGACCATCCAGGGATCCACCTCGATCTCATCGAGGTTGTCCAGGCTCGCGTCGAGAATGATAAGCAGGCCGATCGGCTCGCCTCGACGCTGGAGTTCCTCGGCGACCGCGAACGCGATGGTCCCGCCCAGCGACATGCCAAGCAGATGATAAGGACCGGTCGGCTGCGTCAACCGGATCTGGTCGGCGTAGTCCCGCGCCATTTCTTGCATGCTCGCCGGAACCGGCTCGGGTCGCCGCAGTCCGCGGGCCTGCAGGCCATATAACGGATAGCCGCCCTGCAGGTGCGGGAGCAGGGCCGTGTAGCACCAGCTCAGGCCCACCAGCGGATGCGCGCAGAACAGCGGAGGATCATCGCCGCCTATTCGCATCGGCATCACCAGGTCAAGCACTCCCCCAGCCGCCCTGGCCGCCGCGCGACGTACCCGCAGCGTCTTAAGGTCCTCCGCCACGTCAAGCGCCCCGGCCGCTTCCATCGGTGTCCTCCGGCTGGGTATCGGAAACGATCCGATGCTAGCTCAGGGCCGATGGCCCGCCTAGATCGGAACCTTGGTCGGTGCGGACGGGTCGAATGCCGCCTCGATGGCCACCTCCTCGACGCCTCGCAGGATCGACGTCACCTGAGCATCAGATAGGCACCATCGGTCCCACATCATGTGCAGCGACACGACCTCAGGCTGCGGCTCGATCAGGATGTTGACCTGCTCGTGCATGTTGTCCCGGCGGCCGAGCCAGGTGAGGGAGGTCTCCGTCAACTTCCGGCTGAGCTGCTCAGGGGACACGCCAGCACTGCGGGTCTCAGCGTCGGCGCGCATGGTCATCGCGCGCTGGTCGTTGACCCTGCAGGTAATTCTGGCCGGATAGCCGCGTTCGGCATCTAGCCCCTCGCAGACCTCCGCGAGTTCGTCGGGGTCGTAGTAGGCCCGCATCCCCGCGGCCAGCGAGTCGCCGCGGGTTCGCGCGACCACGTCATCGACGGTGGAGTCCGCCACGTCGATGCGGACCACCGAGTTCTGTGCGACCGGGGCGATGACATCGGCCAGACCGGGCCTGAATCGGTTGTTCACCATGACCTTGATCGTCAGCCTGGGCATCTGCAGGGCGCGTCCGATCGCCGTCGCGATAACAGCGAGCGTCACCCGCGACAGGTCAGTCCCGGTGCGGCTCGAGATGGCCGCCGTGGCCAGCCGCGCCGCGGGCGAGCAGAACCTGACCTGGCGGTACCGCTCCCCCGGCTGCGCCCGCAACTCGGCCGACTCGGTGAAAGTCTGCGCGGGGATGTCATTGAGCCGAGACCTCCAGTACCGCATGGCCCGGCTGCTTAGCTGCCGCGCCTGCTGCTGCTGCTCGTTTCGCGCGATGTCGATGACGTCGGGATGCCGCGGCTCCCTGATCGCGCCGCCGGCCGGCTTATCGGATCGCAGGTCGTTGAAGAGCAGCACGTGCCCTCCGCCATCGGCGGCCAGATGGGACAGCGCCCAGGCCAGGTAAAGGCAGGCACCCCGGTGCCTGACCAGCGCCATCCGCAGTGGCCAGTCACAACTGAAGTCAAACCGCTCAAGCGGGCCGTCCGTCCATAGATCGATTAGGCATCGCTCAATATCGGCCGGACCGGCGTCGTCAGGCAACGTCAGGATCTCCAGGCCGATCTGGCCAGAACCGGCGACCTGCTGGCACACGCGGCCCGCGCCGTCAGTGCTCAGCCGGGCCCGCAGGGCGGCGTGGCGACCCATCAGGCCATGCAGGAGCGCTGCGGCATCTTCGACCGTGCTGCCCCCTGGCAATTCGATCCGCCCGGGCATGCTGAACTGGTTGCCGCTGTCCTGTATGTCCCGCAAGATCGCCTTCTGACCCCAGGTTAACGGCAGGACGTCAGCCCGGGCGCCGGTGAACTTGACGATCATCCGGTCCGCGCTGGTCGGCTCGGGCATCAATCCCCGCCTTCTGCCCTCAGGCCAAGCCATTCCCGCAACGCCGATCCGGCCTGGGCCAAGGCGGTGCGGCTGGCCGCCACGGTGCCGGTCATCGTGAAGAACCCGTGCGTCATGCCCGGATAGCGGCTGAGCTCGACCTTGGCGCCTTGGTCGGCAAGCCGGCGCGCGTACGCCTCGCCCTGATCCCGCAGCGGGTCGTACTCCGCCGTGATGACCAGAGCGGGGGGCAGCTTGGCGAGGCTCTCGGCGCGAAGCGGCGAGGCGAGCGGGTTGGCGGCATCCTCGGGATTGACCAGGTAGTGCTGGCGGTACCAGGCGACCGAGTGGCGATTGAAGAGATAGCGATCATCAGCGGCACGCATCGACTCGTCGTCGGCCAGTTGGTCGGTATTGGGATACACCAGAAGCTGGCCGGCCAGGGTCAGGCCGTCGTCGCGGGCCCGCAGCGCCACCCCGGCCGCGAGGTTCCCGCCGGCGCTGTCGCCGCCGACAGCGAGGCGGGCCGGATCGGCGCCGATCTCACCGGAGTGCTCGGATACCCAGCGCAACGTCGCATAGCAGTCTTCTACCGCAGCCGGGAACGGGTGCTCGGGTGCCAGCCGGTAGCCGACCACGACCACGAGAGCGCCGGAGGCGTTGGCCAGGCTGCGGCTGACGCCGTCGGCGGTGTCGATGGTGCCGAGCACCCAGCCGCCGCCGAAGAAGTACAGCAGCGCTGGCAACGGCCGTTCGCCTGACGGCCGGTACACCCGCAGCGGCAGCTCGCCGCCGGGTCCGGAGATTACCAGGTCCGCGACCTCGTGGACGGCCTCTGGCTCGCCGCCGCCGGCACGGATGGAGGCAAGATCGGCCGCCCTGGCATCGGCGAGCGTCATGGTGTACAGCGGCGCGACGTTGTCACGTTCGCTCTGGTCGCGCATGGCCTGTAGCTGCGGGTCGAGGGGCAAGTTCTCGCCTTTCTGCGTAGCGAGGGCCAACACAGTCATTTTGAGCGACCCTACTCAAGCCCGCAACAATGGTGTCGTGACCGATCTCGCCTGTGTCTGGATCATTCCGTGCGACGTGCCGCCTGAGATCGCGGCCAATTGCCAGTCGGTGCTCGACGACGGTGAGCGCGCCCGGGCCGATGCCTTTGAGACTCCGCGTGATCGGCAGCAGTTCATCATCGCGCACGGCGCGCTGCGGACCTTGGCCAGCCGCGAGCTGAACACGCCGGCCGCGGCCCTGACCTGGCTGCCTGGCCAGCACGGCAAACCGGAGCTCGCGCCCCCATGGTCTTGGCTGAACACCAGCCTGTCCCACTCAGCCAGCATGATCGCGGTAGCCACGAGCACAGGCCGTCCGGTCGGCGTCGACATCCAGCATCTGTCCCCCGGCTTGGACGTCACCGGTCTGTCGGCCAGGTTCTTCCCGCCCGATGAGGCCGCCTACGTCGCGGCCGGCGACGGCGCGAGTACGCGAGCGGACCGGTTCGCGCACCTGTGGGCACGCAAGGAGGCGGTCGTTAAGACGGCCGGCGGACGGTTGTGGCCCAACCTCGCGATCTCGGTTCTGGACCGTGCCGTCGTCAGCTGCGCTGAACCTGCAGGAACCTGCCGGGTGGCGGACGTCACCGTGCCGAAGGGCTTCCGGGCCGCCGTCTCGATGATGGGCGAGGCACCATTCGCCGTGGCGGTCGCCGGCTGGCCGACCGAAGTCGAGGTATCGACTATGGCTTGACCTGATGCGTCGATTGTGTAACTCTCTCGGGAAAAGGCGCTGGTAGTCCCGTTGAAAAACGGTCCTGTAGGGGATGGTGCATGTCCACTTCGGGCAAATGGGTCGACCGTGAGCTACTGGCCGGACCCGACGATGACGTGTGCCTGCACCTAGGCTCCCCGGTGACCAGGAAGGACCTGCGCCAGCGCGTGGAGTCCCAGCAAGACCGACTGGTCGAAGCCGGTCTTACGGACGGCGGCACAGCGGCATTACACCTGCCGCCATCGCTCGGCTACGTCGCTGCGCTGCTCGCGGCGTGGCGGATTGGCGCTCAGGTGAGCCTGCTCGACCATCGGCTCTCGCGCGCCGAAGTCGACAAGGCGGTCGACCGGCTGGCGCCCCAGGTAGTCGTCGAGGCTCGCGAGGTCACGACGGCGCCGATGAGCGGCTGGGCTACGCTGACGGCGGAGCCCGTTCGCCGGCCGGCTGGCGTGCCCGCGCGTACCGCCCACAGCCTGATTCAGCTCAGCTCCGGGTCGACGGGGCCGTCCAAGGTCATCGCCCGCACCGCCGATGACCTGATCTTCGAGTTGAACCGATACGACCAGCTTGAGCGCTATCCGCGAGCCGGATCTCGTATCGTCCTGCTCGCCTCGATCGTGCACGTCCTAGGCCTGGTCGGCGGCCTGCTTCATAGCCTGCACGCGGGCATCGAACTGGGCTTTCCCGACCGGCTGACCGCTGACGGCATCAGGACCGCGGTCGGCGTGAGCGACAAGCCCACGATGCTGCTCGGCGTACCGTTCCACGCCGAATTGCTGACCGCCGACCCTAAGCCGATGCCCGCGCTGACAGCGATGGTCGTAGCTGGCGAATTGACCAGGCCGTGGGTACCGGCCGCGTTCAGAGCCGGCTACGACGTGCCGCTCGGCAGCATGTACGGGATGACCGAGCTCGGCGTGATCGCGACCGACCTAACCGGCGAGCTGGCCCCGGCCGTCGAGCCGGCCCCCGGAATGCGGCTGCGCGTGGCCGATGGCGAACTCCAGGTGGCGATGCCGGCCTCACCCTATGTCGGGCTGGTCGACGAGACGCGCTGGGTCGACGGCTGGCTGCGCACCAGGGACGCCGCCGCGATGGACGGCCGGACCGGGCTGGTCACCATACTCGGGCGGCTCGACTCGCAGGTGTCGATCGGCGGGCTGAAGGTCGACCTCACCGAGGTGGAGCAGACGATCGGCGCGTTGGCTGAGGTCGCGGCCTGCGTGGTGAGCTTCGACCAGGCGATCGAGGCCTACCTGGTGCTGACGGACGGAGCCGAGCTGTCGTCCGTGCAGGCGGCACTGGCCGATCAGCTCGCGGCCTACAAGCGACCGCGCCGGATCTACGTGCTGGCAGCGCTGCCGCGCACCGCGACCGGCAAGAACGTCAGGGACCGGGCCGTGCTGCGCACGGCGGCGGAGGCCACAGCAGCGATTACGACGTGACCCGTAGGCACTCGAGCCGGCCAGGAGGCCGGCCGGTGCCGAATGGCCAATCACAACGAAGTGGGGAGGGATCACGTGAACGAGGAAATTCGCGAGTTCATTCTCAAGGCGCTCAAGGAGATGAACTACGACGTGAGCGACGTGACCGGCGATACCGATCTCGGCCCGGCCGGGCTCGACCTTGAGTCGCTGGCCGTCGCCGAGCTGGCCGTGCGCGTCGAAGATCATTTCGGCTTGAAGTTCACCGACGAAGACGGCGAAGAACTCGCGCTGATGACCCTGGACGAGTTCACGGCCGAAGTCGGCAGCCGAATCGCGGTGCCGGCTGGCGAGCCGGAATGAGCCAGCAAGCGGCACCTGGCCGGGCGGATGTGATCGCGATGCTGGCCACTTTCGGTCAGCGCTCGCCCGACGAGGTAGCCGAGGAGATCGGCTCGCTCGAACTGGTATGGCTGATTACCAAGGTCGAGCAGCAGTGCGGCGTCACGCTGGACCTGAGCGACGACACCGTGGCCCAGATGACGACGGTGTCCGGCGCGGTTTCAGCGTTGCGCGAGGTGCTATCCGGTGCGGAGCATAGGTAGCCGCCCGGACGAGCCCGGGGCAGTTCAGATCGCCATCACCGGCATCGGCGTAAGTACCGCGTTTGGCCGGGGCGATTCTCCGTTGCTCGACGGGCTCGCCTCGGGGCAGCCAGCCTTCCGGCCGGCGGCCAGGTTCGACACCAGCGGTTGCCGGACCACCATGACCGCCGGGCTTCCCGGCGATCCGAAGCTGGGCGTCGAGCTCGCCGCCGTGATCGAGCAGGCCTGCCAGCGCGCCGAGCTCAGCGCCGCGGATCGGACCGAAGCCGACTTCCTGCTCGCGCTGCATACCGACCACGACGCGGCCAGGGATCCGGCGGCGACCGATGTAATCGGCGCGGTGCCAGCTGAGATCTCGGCCGCGACCGGGCTGGCTTACCCCGCGCGGATTTACACGACCGCGTGCGTCGCCGGGAGCACGG
The DNA here is from genome assembly GCA_036501205.1 of Streptosporangiaceae bacterium. GTDB lineage: Bacteria > Actinomycetota > Actinomycetes > Streptosporangiales > Streptosporangiaceae > Chersky-822. Next base: position 29,759 of record DASYAT010000231.1, read on the forward strand.
CGGCAGCCGACGCGGCCGCCATGATCAGTACCGGCCGGACCACTCGGGCGATCGTCGCCGCCGGATTCCTTGTCGATGCCGATAGTTTCCGGCTCTTCGACGCCGGCCGCACGCTCGCCGTCGACGGCCAGGTCCGCCCGTTCAGCTCGGGTCGCAAGGGGATGCTGCTCGGCGATGGACTCGCGGCCGTGGTGATCGAGAGCGCCCAGGCCGCTAGCCGGCGCGGCGTCGAGGTGCTCGCGCTACTGGCCGGCTGGGGTCGTGCGGGCGACGCCTTCCACGTCGTGCAGCCACATCCGGCCGGCACCGGGCTGGCCCGTGCCATCGCCGCCGCGCTGGATCGCGGCAAAGTCGCGCCGGCCGAAGTCGGCTATATCAACGCCAACGGCTCGGGTACCACCTTCGCCGACGCCTCGGAAGCCGCCGCCATTCACCGGGCGTTCGAGGTCGCGGCCGACTCGGTCTCCGTCAGTTCGACCAAGTCACTGCACGGGCACGCGCTGGAGGCATCCTCGCTGGTCGAACTGGTAGTCACCGTGCTCGCGCTGCGGGCCGGGCTGCTGCCGGTGAACGCCGGCTTCCTTGCCGCCGACCCGGCCTGCCAGCTCGACCTGGTGCTCGGAGCGTCCAGGCAGGCAAAACCCAGGTACGCTCTCAGCCTGAACGCGGCTTTCGGTGGCGCCAGCACTGCCCTTCTCGTGGCCACAGCATGAACGAGGGGCTATGACTACCGTGGTGCTGGCGCGAGCGCAATGGCCCACGGGCGACGCCGATGCCGAACTGCCCGCCGTCGCAGGTTTTATCGAGTCGGCCTTCAGCCCGCTCGTCGCGGCCGTGGCCGAGCGCTGCCTGTCCAGTTATTTCGGTGACCCGCCGGCCGCCTTAGCCCGCGGTGAGCGCACCGCGATCGCGCTGGCGACCTCAACCGGCGATCTCGCGACGGCGGCCGCCGTCGCGGCCGCCGTGCAGGCAGGCCGGCGAGTGCCGCCGCTGCTCTTTTATCAGTCCAACCCGAACGCCGTCGCCGGCTACATCGCGGCGCGCTGGGGCCTGGCCGGCCCGGTCGTCTGCACCATGCCGGGCAGCGCCACCGCCGAAGGGCAGCCGGGCGTTGGTCAGGCCAATGAACTGACCTCGCAGGCGCTCGCCGAAGCGCATGCCAGCGCCGCCTTGCTGATCGAAGACGGCGACGCCGACGCCGCACTTGTCATCGCCGCCAACGCCTTCCTCGGCGGCGCGTCCTTTGGAACGGCCGAACTGGTCGGTCCGTCCTGGTGGACATCGGCATGAAACCGCCCATGCCCGGAGCGCTGATCCAGGCGCGCAGAAGAGGAGCTATGTGATGAAAATCCAGGGATTCGATCACGTCGAGTACCACGTCGAGGACCTCGAAAAATCGGCCGACGGGCTGCGCCGCAGCTGGGGCTTCCGGTTAGTCGGCCGGTCGGCGGCCGGATGCGGGCAGCGGTCGATCCTCTTGAGGCACGGGCGTGTCAAGGTCCTGCTGACCGCACCAGCGACCGCCGACGATCCGGTCGCCGCCTACCTGGCCAGGCACGGCGACGGCATCGCCATGATCGCTTTCACTACCGATGACGTCCGGCAGACGTACGACGACGTCATCGCGGCCGGAGGCAAGGGACTAGCCGCCCCCAGCTTTGCCAAGTCCGGCCACGATCGGGTCGGCACCGCACTCGTCGGCGGCTTCGGCGACGTTACGCACAAGCTGGTCGAGCGCACTAATCCAGACGGCGAGTTCGCCCCTGGCTTCATCGTGATGGAGCCGGACGGCGACGACCCGGGCGCCGACGAACTGCTGAGCGAACTCGATCACGTGGCCGTATGCCTCCCGGCCGGGGACCTCGACCGTACCGTCTGCTTCTATCGCGACGTCTTCGGCCTAGCCCAGATCTACGACGAGCGGATCGAGGTCGGCGCCCAGGCGATGTTGTCCAAGGTCGTCCAGGATCGCGGTGGGCTGGTGACGTTCACGCTCATCGAGCCGGACACGACGCTCGAGCCGGGTCAGATCGACGACTTCCTGCGGTCCCACGGCGGGGCCGGAGTACAGCACCTGGCGTTCCGTACTCCGGACATCGCCACCGCGGTGCGGACGATCTCTTCACGCGGCGTGGAGTTCCTCGTCGCCCCGGCCGGCTACTACCAGGCACTCGAAGGACGGCTGGGCAAGCTCGCGATCCCGATTGGCGTACTGCGCGGGCTCAACGTGCTGGCCGACCGGGACCGCTGGGGGCAGATGTTCCAGATCTTCGCCCGGTCGACCCACGAGCGGCGCACGTTGTTCTTCGAGCTGATCGAGCGCCAGGGCGCGCTCACCTTCGGCACCCGCAATATCAGGGCTCTGTATGAGGCCCTTGAAGATACCCGCCCGGCATCACCACCGGAACTTCGCAGTCGCTGGATCGGATCGAAAGGATCAACGATGACCACAACGAGCCAATTCGCGCTGACGGCGGCAGAACTCGAACTGCTGCCGACGGACGCCGAAGTCGAGCACTACCGCCTGCACGGCTGGTACCTGACTCACAAGCTGTTCAGCGACGAGGAGATCGACGCGCTCACCGAGGCGAGCGATCAGTTCTACGCCGGGCACCGGGACCGCATGCTGCCGCAGCGGCCGCCGAACCTCGCGTACTGGGAGCCGTCGCATGGACTGATACAGCGGCACAACGACTACGTGCACTACGAGTCGGACGCGCTCGCCGCGATCTTGCGCAAGCCGCTCGTGGGTGCGGTGGCGGCCAGGCTGGCGGAGACTACGCAGATCCGCGTCTTCCAGGCCACGATGATCTACAAGCCGCCGAATCCCGACGAGGTCACCAACCTAGTGCCATGGCACGCCGACCGGCATTACTGGCAGACCTGCACCTCGGATCAGATGCTGACCGCGTTCATACCGTTCCACGACTGCGGCGAGCAGATGGGCACGATCACGATGATCGACGGCAGCCACCGCTGGGAGGACATCCCGGGCGACGACTCGACCAGGCACTTCGCCCAGCGGGACCGGACGGAACTTGACGGGCTGCTGCAGAAGACCGCCGAATACAACGGCGGCTCCGTGAACGCCATCCCGATGATCATTCCGAAGGGGCACATGAGCTTCCACCACTGCCGGATCTACCACGGCAGCGGACACAACCAGAGCAGCGTGCCCAGGCGCGCGATCTCACTGCACCTGCAGGACGGCGACAACCAGTGGCGGCCGTTCCAGAGGGCGGACGGCACGAAGGTCATTTACAACAACGACGTGCTGGTACGCACGACGCTGGCCGGCACGCCCGACTACGCCGATCCTGACTACTGCCCGGTGACCTGGCAGTGCTAGCGCCGACTCCCGGGCCCGCCCCGACTCCCGGTCAGCTGTACCGGACGATGCGGCTGATCAGGGAGTTCGAGGAACGCGCGCTGGAACTGGTCAAAACCGGTGAGATCGTCGGCGGCATCCATCCCTACATCGGGGAGGAAGCGGTCGCCGCCGGCGTTTGCGCCGCGCTCCGCGCGGATGACCAGATCACCAGCACTCACCGCGGGCACGGTCACGTCCTGGCCAAGGGGGCCGACCCCAGCCGGATGCTGGCTGAGTTGTGCGGCCGGGTGACCGGCCTCAACCGGGGCCGCGGCGGCTCGATGCACGCCGCGGACCTGGGCTCGGGCATCCTCGGCGCGAACGCGATCGTCGGCGGCGCGGCACCGATCGCGGCCGGCGCCGCCTGGGCGGCACAGCGCAAGGGCACCGGCCAGGTGGTGGTCACGTTCTTCGGCGACGGCGCACTGAACCAGGGCGTGCTGCTGGAGACCATGAACCTGGCCGCGCTCTGGCGGCTGCCGCTGGTCTTCGTCTGCGAGAACAACGGCTACGCCACCACGATGGCCACGGCGGCCGCCGTGGCCGGCAGCGCCGCCGGGCGGGCCGGTGCCTTCGGCCTGCCCAGCATCGAAGTTGACGGCATGGACGTGGTCGCGGTGCACTCGGCCGCAGCCAGTACCGTCAAGGCCGCCCGCGAAGGTGCCGGGCCGACCCTGATCGAGGCGATCACCTACCGGTTCGGCCCGCACCACACGATCGAGCGGAAGATCCGCCTGGCCTACCGGACCCAGGAGGAGATCGACCGGTGGCGGCAGCGGGACCCACTGGATCTGCAAGGGGCGAGAATCCCCGCGCCGGAGCGCGATCGGATCGATGCCGAGATCATCGCGGTAATTGACGCCGCGCACGAGTTCGCGCGGTCAAGCCCGGATCCCGATCCTAAGGACGCACTCGACTACCTGTACGCGAGCGGCCTCGTCGCCCGGGGAGGCACCGCCAATGGCTAAGCTCTCCTACGCCAAGGCCCTGAACCGGGCGCTGGCGGATGAACTTGAGCGCGATCCGACCGTGTTCGTGTTCGGCGAGGACATAGCGGCGGGGATCGCCCGGCTCACCGCGGGCCTGGCCAAGCGTTTCGGGCCAGAGCGGATCATCGACACGCCGATCTCCGAGCAGGCCTTCACCTCGATGGCGACCGGGGCGGCCCTCGCCGGCTTGCGCCCCGTGATCGAATTCCAGATACCCTCGCTGCTGTTCCTGGTCTTCGAGCAGATCGCCAATCAGGCCCATAAGTTCTCGCTGATGACCGGCGGCCAGGTAGCGGTGCCGGTTACCTACGTGGTGCCAAGTTCCGGCTCGCGCGAGGGCTGGGCCGGCCAGCACTCCGATCACCCCTACAGCCTGTACGCCCACGTCGGGCTGAAGACCATCGTGCCCGCGACTCCATCCGATGCCTACGGACTTCTCGTCTCGGCGATCAGGGACGACGATCCGACCGTGATCTTCGCTCCGGCGTCGGCGATGGATCTCCGCGAAGACGTGACCGCAGAACTGGTGCCAGTGCCGATCGGGTCGGCCCGGGTGCACCGGCACGGTCATGACGTGACGGTGGTCGCGCTCGGGCACCTGGTTACCGAGGCACTCGCCGTCGCCGACGAACTGGCGGACGAGATCTCGGTCGAGGTCTTCGACCCGAGGACCGTGTATCCGTTCGATTGGGCCGCACTGGCCGAATCAGTGGATCGCACCGGACGGCTGGTGGTCATCGACGACTCCAACCGGTTCTGCGGATTCGGCGCCGAGGTTGTGGCGACGGCCGCCGAGGAACTGCGGCTGATCGCACCGCCGAGACGCATCAGCCGACCGGAAGGCGCCGTGCTGCCGTTCGCGCTGGCGCTGGACCGCGCCATCCAGCCGGGCCGTGATCAGCTGACCGCCGCGATCCGGGCGGTGATGAAGTAGTTAGGTATCGATTCTCGACGGGTCGAGCTCGGCGGCTCCGCCGACAATGAAGTCCCGCCGCGGGGCTACCTCGCTGCCCATCAGCAGGTTGAAGATCCCGCCCGCCGAGGCGGCATCCGCGATCTTGATCCGGCGCAGCGTCCGCTTGCGCGGATCCATGGTCGTCTCGTGCAGCTGACCGTGGTCCATCTCCCCCAGGCCCTTGTACCGCTGCGGCTGGTCCTTCCGGCGCTGGCCCTTGCGCTCAAGTTCGAGCAGGGTGCGGTTCAGTTCGGCGTCTGAGTACGTGTAGATGTACTTGTCCGCGCCCTTCTTGGGGTTGATCAGCTCGATCCTGTGCAGCGGAGGCACGGCCGCGAACACCCGGCCGGCCTCCACCAGCGGCCGCATGTACCGGTAGAACAACGTGAGCAGCAGGCACCTGATGTGAGCGCCGTCGACGTCGGCGTCGCTCATCATGATCACTCGCTGGTACCTGGCCGCCTCAAGATCGAACGCGTTGCCCGAGCCGGCCCCGATCACCTGGATGATGGACGCGCACTCGGCGTTCTTCAGCATGTCGGACAGCGACGCCTTGTGGACGTTCAGGATCTTGCCGCGGATCGGCAACAGCGCCTGGAACTCAGAGTCTCGGGCCAGCTTGGCGGTGCCGAGCGCCGAGTCGCCCTCGACGATGAACAGTTCGCTGCGATCATCGGCCGCGCGGCAGTCGACCAGCTTGGCCGGGAGCGCCGAACTGGCCAGCGCGGACTTGCGGCGCTGGTTCTCCCGGTGCTCGCGGGCCGCGATCCTGGTCTTGGCGGCCGCGGCGACCTTCTCGAGCACGGCCTTGGCCTGCTGCTTGCTGCCGCGCACCCGGCCTTCAAGGAACGCGGTCAGCTCGGTTTTCACGACCTGGGCCACGATCGTCGATGCGGCCGGGGTGCCGAGCACTTCCTTCGTCTGACCCTCGAACTGAGGCTCAGGCAGCCGGACCGAGACGACGGCGGTGAGGCCTTCGACCACGTCCTCCTTGACCACCGACTCGTCACCGGCTTTCAGGATTCTGGACGCCTTGAGCTGCTCGTTGACGGTCTTGACGAGCGAGCGCTCGAACCCGGTGACGTGGGTGCCGCCCTTGGGGGTGGCGATCACGTTCACGAACGAACGGGTGACGGTGTCGTATCCGCTGTCCCACTGCAGCGCCATATCCACCTCGAGCGTGCGCTCAACCTCGGTCGGCGTGAGGTGGCCGAGATCATCGAGCACCGGCACCGTCTCGGTGAACTGGCCGGTCCCGGTCAGCCTGAGCACATCGGTGACCGGCGTGCCCCTGCTCAGATGGGCGCAGAATTCGCTGATCCCACCGCTGAAGCTGAATTCGGCCGTTTTCGGCTGATCGTCGTTATCGGCATCCACCCGCTCGTCGCTAATCACGAGG